>JBILTS010000002.1:0-45721 GCA_044371405.1 Bacteroidia bacterium | reverse complement strand
CTGGAAAGCATATTTAGAAGTATATGCTTCAAAGGTGTTTCTGCACCTATTTTTTATGATGATAAAAAAGTGCCTTTATATGGTAATTGTCCGACTAGCGGTAAAGTTTTCGGAATAGCATAGGAGTTGTGTGGGTTATCTTCTTAAAAAACTTAACAAAGTTGGTTGCTTCATCAAAACCCAAATAGAAACCTATCTCTTTAATATTTAAATCTGTATGTGCCAATAATCGTTTGGCTTCAAGTATTACTCGTTCATTAACCATCTCTTTTGGTGTTTTACCAATAGTTTGAAAAGTGCACTGCGATAATTTCTTTTCTGTGATATTGAGCCGGGATGAATAAAACGATACGATTTTGTTTTCTCTGTAATTTTCTTCCAATAGTTTTTTGAAAGATATTAATATGTTCAGTTCAGTCCCTTTGTTGATTTCTATTAAATGATTTTTACGGTATAACCTTTCGCAATGCATCAGTAAATTTTGCAAAAGGTTGCGAAGAATTATTGACTTGTGCTGATCGAAGGACTGATTAAACTCTTCTTCAATTTGGTTGAAGATTTGTTTTAATAAGTTGTTTTCTCTTTCAATTTTTGCAACACGAAAGTAATCATTGAATAAAACGGTTGTATTGAGGAAGTGGCTGTGATGTTCCTGTGTGCTGAAAAAAGCGTCTGTAAATAATAATAGCTTTCCTTTGCTTACAGTGGTTGGATCAAATTGCTTTACCATGTCCTTGTGTATAAACAGGATGTTACCAGGATTTGTGATGAGCGGACTAAAGTCAATATGATGCGTTGCGGAATTTTCAGTGGTCCAAAGAATGTGGTAGAATCCCGATCTGTGGGGTGTAGCCAAAAGCTCCCGGCTGTTATGATAAAGTTTTTCAAAGTCTACAATTTCAAACTCCTGTGTTAGCCCGGATTTAAACTCATATTGCTGAATAGACCTGGAGATTTCTTTTGACAAAGTAGACATTTTTGCTTGTTATTAAAAAATAAAGTAGTTATAAGTCGCAAACAAAAATACATAAAAAATAGATTCTTATAAAAGTTGTTTGTTGGATTTTTTTAGAAATAAAACAAGTGGATGTATCTTCGGCCTTATTTTTTAATTTTTATTTTTATGAGTGATTCTATCTTCGATTTAGCTTCTGAATTTATTTCTTCTACGCGCGCACACATTTATTTATCAGGTAAAGCAGGTACCGGTAAAACTACGTTTCTAAAGACTATTGTGCCATCATGCGGCAAGCGATTTGTAGTAGCGGCACCTACCGGTGTGGCTGCCATCAATGCCGGTGGCGTTACCCTACATTCACTATTTGGGTTGCCTACCAAGTCCTTTGTTCCGGCTGCCGATCATGTTGATCCCAATCTGGCAAACAATACCCTAATGATGCTGCGGCATTTTCGATATCCGGCACAAAAGCGAGAGATGCTTCGAGAACTTGAATTGCTGGTCATTGATGAGGTGAGCATGGTTCGCATGGATATCATGGATGCAATAGATTTGGCATTGAGAACCGTGCGCAGAAATGCGGAACCATTTGGTGGTGTGCAGCTTTTACTAATCGGTGATTTGTATCAGCTGGCTCCGGTGGTGAAGGAGGAGGAAGCCGCCCTGTTGAGTCAATATTACGGAGGCCGTTATTTTTTTGATTCGCATGCTTACAAAAAAATTGAACCCGTTCACTTGGAGCTTGAAACGGTACACAGGCAAACAGACCGGCAGTTTGTGGGGTTGCTGAACCGCATTCGCCATGCTGAGTTTGACCGCGATGATTACGAAACCCTCATGCAGTATTATCAGCCAGATTTTGAGCCAGAAAAGGAATCCGGTTTTGTGACCCTTACCACCCATAATGCTACTGCCGACCGAATGAACGAAGATGCCCTCAGAAAACTGGAAGGAGAAGAAAAATATTTGGTTGCCAAGATTTTCAAGGATTTCCCGGAAAATTTATATCCCACAGAAAGTGCTCTGCGCGTGAAACTCGGAGCTCAGGTAATGTTCGTGAAAAACGATACATCGCCGGAGAAAAACTATTTTAATGGTAAAATTGGGGTCATTCACGCCATAGAAGAATCCCACATTGAAGTGTTGTTTACCGAAACCGGTCACGTCATAAAGGTTAAACCGGAAACATGGGAAAATAAACGTTATGCACTCAGCAAGGCGGGCGACAAACTGGATGAAGAGGTACTGGGCAGTTTTGTTCAATATCCCATTCGGCTTGCCTGGGCAATTACCATTCACAAAAGCCAGGGTTTAACTTTTGACAAAGCCGTAATTGACGCGGGTAAATCCTTTGCTCCCGGCCAGGTATATGTAGCACTGAGCCGCTGCCGAAGCATGGATGGATTGGTGCTGAAAAGTGAAATTACCTCGCGCAGCATTCAGTGCGATCCCCGTATTGTGGAGTTTACGGCGGTTAAGCCCGGCCGTGCTGCCCTTGACGACCGTTTGTGGCATGAGCAGCAAATGTATGTGAGGGCAAGATTGCTCCGTGTGTTTAGCTTTGAGGAACCATTAAATCAAATGCAGGGATGGCGCGATGAAAACCGGGAGTTCTCATCGGCCTTGCCCAAAGAAGTTTTTGAAAAAGCCGATAACTGGTCTGCAGAGCTGATGGGGATAGAGGAAGTGGCACTGCGCTTTCGCAGTGAGATTATGCAAATTTTCCCCCGCGATTTTGAGGATGAAGCTGAGGTGGCCCGGCTGGCAGACCGCATCACCAAAGGAGCCGATTATTTCGCCGGGCAATTACATACCCGGGTAATAGAGCCGCTCACAGAGCTCAGGCAATCATTATCAGTGCGCTCACGGGCCAAAAAATATTTTGAAAAAGCAGATACCCTGCTGGAGCGACTGTGGTTTTCCCTCAATAATCTTTACGGAATGCGACTGAATGGTAACTCCTTATATACGGGACAGTCGCGAATCATGCGTCAATCCCCGCAGGCGCCCGAGAAGCCGGCCACCACAGCAAAGAAAGCAGTAAAGGGCGAATCTCAGGAAATTACCCTGCAACTGCATAGGGAAGGCCATACCATTGAAGATATAGCACAAATGCGCGGACTTACACCGGGAACGGTGGAAAGCCATCTTGGAACTTGTATTGCAGCGGGCAAATTAAAAGTGGAGGAATTGCTTACCCCTGAGCAAATTCATGAAATAAACACGGCCCTGGAGAAGGCCGCCGATCCATCGCTGTCGGCAGTGAAAAGTCTGTTGGACGAAAGTTATTCTTTTGGTATGCTTCGCTGGGTGCTGCAAAGCCGTGTACATGAACAAAACTAACATGATTACCCGGCTGGCGCCCACTCCCAGCGGATACCTGCATCGGGGTAACCTCTTTAATTTTATACTGAACTGGCTGTATGCCAGAAAACATGGAGGCAAAGTTTGGTTGCGAATCGATGATCTGGATGCTGAGCGAACAAAGCCGGAATATGTGGACGCCATTTTCAGGGATTTGGAATCTTTGGGTATGGACTGGGATCTGGGGCCCTCCGGTACTGATGATTTCTATAAAAACTGGTCTCAAAAACACCGTACCGACCGGTATGTTGAATTGATACAAACATTAACAGATAAGGGATGCACGTATGCCTGTGACTGCAGCCGAAAATTACTCAGTGAGCAAGGTTATTCAGGGGAATATCCAGGCACTTGTCGTGCAAAAAACCATGTTTTTCGGCAGGATATGACAGCCCTCCGATTCAATCGAAGCAGTTTGGGGTTTGAGGTAAGTGATCCGGTCATACTCAGAAAAGATGGCATACCCGCTTATCATATTGGCAGCATTTGCGATGATGTTGATTTTGGAGTAACGCATATTTTTCGCGGAAGCGACCTCAAAGAATCCACCTTGTTGCAGAGTGAGATCGCACTGGCAGCGGGGATGGCCGCTTTTGGAGAAATTGAGTTTCAACATCACCCTTTAATTCTCGATCCACAGGGCCAAAAACTATCTAAATCTGTGGGGAATGCCGTCGATAAATCGTCAGATACCTTAATTCAGGATTTTGCTGTGTGGATGGGAAATTCTTTGAGAAAAGCCACGCCTCAAAACCTAAGTGATTTATTGGATTTACCATTGTCAATAATTTGAGGAAATCCCCGTGGTGTGATTTGGTATTTTCGTGACTTCATGTTTGAAAAACGAATCGCCACCGCCCTTCAAATCCGGGAGTCGCAGGTTAAAAGCACCCTAAAATTATTTTCGGAGGGAAGCACCGTGCCATTCATTTCCCGCTACCGAAAAGAAGTGACCGGAAACCTGGATGAAGTGCAGATACAGCGCATAAAAGATTTGTGGGAAGAACTTCAGGAACTCGAAAAAAGACGTGCCTACATTCTTCAGCAAATTCAGGAGCAGGGCAAGCTCACACCTGAGTTGAAACTGGCCATTGAAACAACCCAGGACCTGCAGCAGCTGGAGGACTTGTATTTGCCGTACAAGCCCAAAAAACGCAGCAAGGCCGATGCAGCCAGGGAAAAAGGACTGGAGCCTCTGGCTGCGGTAATCTTCGAGCAAAAAAATGATCGTTTTTGGCAGGAAATTGATAAGTTTGTTATCGACCAGGTTGCAAGCCGTGAAGAGGCCCTGCAAGGAGCCCGGGATATTATTGCCGAGTGGATCAGCGAGAATGCAGCGGTGCGGGGAAATCTGCGCTTGCTGTTTGAAAAGGAGGGAATACTCAAATGCAAAGTCACCAGAGGTAAAAAAGAAGATGCCGAGGCCCAGAAGTTCCGTGATTATTTTGATTACAGCGAAGTGCTGATAAAATGCCCGTCGCATCGCCTATTGGCTATGTTTAGGGGTGAATCGCTGGGATTTTTGAAAATAGCTGTGTGTCCGGATGAAGAAAGAGCCATCCAGATTATACGACGTCAAGTGCTTCGCGGGTATTGCGATGCAACTGAACAAGTGAAACTATCTCTGGAGGATGCTTATGAGCGTTTACTTCAGCCCCAGCTGCAAAGCGAGATGTTGCAAAAAGCCGCTGAACGTGCCGACGAAGAAGCCATTGCCGTATTTGCACTCAATGCCCGTCAGCTGCTGCTGGCACCTCCACTGGGTGAAAAGCGAATGCTGGCTGTTGATCCGGGTTTTAGAACCGGTTGTAAGATGGTTGCACTGGATGAAAAAGGCAATTTTCTGGATCATTTTGCCATTTACCCGCATGAACCACAGAAGGATGAAATGGGCGCCGAGAAAGCCCTGCAGGAATGGGTGTCGAAGTACAATCCCGAGGCAATTGCCATTGGGAACGGAACGGCTGGCCGGGAAACAGAGGCGTTTGTGAAATCGTGCCTGGGTGGTAAAATACCTGTGTATATGGTTAACGAGGCAGGAGCTAGCATATACAGCGCCGGAGAGGTGGCAAGGGAAGAGTTCCCCAAGCTGGATGTAACCGTGCGTGGTGCCATTTCCATAGGTCGGCGTTTGATGGATCCGCTGGCTGAATTGGTAAAGATCGATCCCGGCAATATTGGGGTTGGACAGTATCAGCACGATGTAAATAAGACCCTGCTGAAAAAGCGCCTGGATGCCGTGGTGGAGAGTGCCGTGAATACGGTAGGGGTAAATCTGAATACCGCCAGCAAACATTTGTTGTCGTATGTGAGCGGACTTGGACCCGTGCTGGCACAAAATATTCTGGAGCACCGTAAAAAGCTGGGCGGGTTCAAAAGCCGCGAGCAATTGAAAGAGGTTCCACGGCTGGGTGCCAAAGCATTTGAGCAATGCGCGGGGTTTCTTCGCATACGTGGTGCCGCCAATCCCCTGGATAACAGTGCGGTTCACCCTGAGCGGTATGAGCTGGTTCGTCGCATGGCTGCCGATTCAGGGCTTTCAGTGGCCACCTTACTTGCAGATACTGAAAAGGTAAAAAACCTGAAACCGGAAAATTATGTAAATGAATTACAGGGGATTGGACTGCCAACTTTGACCGATATTATTAAGGAACTGCAAAAACCGGGTCTGGATCCCCGCGGTGGATTTCAGGCCGTGGGTTTCAGCGATCAGGTGCGCAGCATTTCAGACCTTGAGTCAGGACTGGAGCTGAATGGAATCGTTACGAATATTACAGATTTTGGTGCTTTTGTTGATATAGGGGTCAAACAAGACGGGCTGGTTCATGTAAGTCAGCTCAGCAATCGGTTTGTGAAACATCCCACCGAGGTGGTGTCTTTGGGGCAGCATGTGAAGGTAAGGGTGATGGATGTGGACGTGCAGCGCAAAAGAATCAGTCTTACGATGAAATTTAGCGGTTGATTGTGCAGATAAATAGGGCTGATATTGAAACAAGAATCCCTCAATTGCCCTAACTTATTCGTAATTTTGCAGTATGACTCAACCCGCATCAGGACCGCGTATTGTAACCGCCCCAACAGGAACCAAACTCAACTGCAAAGGATGGATTCAGGAAGCCGCTTATCGCATGATTCAGAATAACCTGGATCCTGATGTGGCAGAAAAACCGGAGGATTTGATTGTGTATGGCGGTCTTGGTAAGGCAGCTCGAAACTGGAAGGCATTTGATGACATTCTGAAATCACTTAGGGAGCTGAATGATAACGAGACATTAATTGTACAGAGCGGAAAGCCGGTGGCGATTCTGCCCACTCACAAGGATGCCCCCCGCGTGCTAATCAGCAACAGTCAGCTGGTGCCCAATTGGGCCAACTGGGACCATTTCCGTGAGCTTGAGGCCAAAGGTTTGATTATGTATGGACAGATGACTGCCGGCAGCTGGATATATATTGGCTCGCAAGGCATTGTGCAGGGAACCTACGAAACCTACGCCGAATGTGCCAGGCAGCATTTTGGCGGTACATTGAAGGGAACTTTGAACGTTACCGCCGGTTTGGGCGGAATGGGTGGTGCGCAGCCATTGGCGATAACCATGAATGAAGGTGTAGCGTTGGTTGCGGAGGTAGAGGAATGGCGGATTAGAAAACGTCTGGAAACCCGGTATTTGGATGTGATGAGCCGCGATGTTGACGAGGCCATCGACATGGCCCTTATGGCCAAAGAGAAAGGTGCCGCTGTAAGCATTGGTGTGCTTTGCAATGCTGTAGAGCTACTTGAGCGACTCATTGCCAGAAATATCACCCCGGAGACCCTCACCGACCAGACCAGCGCGCACGATCCCCTTATTGGTTATTACCCAGAAGGCATGGATGTGGAAGCCGCCGATAAGCTACGAAGACTGGATCCCGAAAAATATACCGAACTCAGCTACGACACCATGGTGCACCATGTGAAACTGATGCTGGAACTGCAGCAACGTGGCAGCATTACATTTGATTATGGAAATAACCTGCGTGGCCGTGCTTTTGAAAAAGGATTAAAAAATGCCTTTGATTTTCCGGGTTTTGTACCTGCATTCATTCGTCCGCTATTTTGTGAGGGCAAAGGCCCTTTTCGTTGGGTTGCACTCAGCGGCGATCCGGAAGACATATACACAACAGACCAGGCCATTCTGGAATTGTTCCCCGAAAACCAGAGCTTGAAACGCTGGATGACCATGGCCCGCGAAAAAATCGCTTTCCAGGGCCTGCCTGCCCGCATTTGCTGGCTTGGACAGGGTGAAAGGGAGAAAGCAGGACTGATGTTTAATGAGTTGGTAAGGACTGGCAAGGTAAAAGCCCCCATCGTTATCGGCCGTGACCATTTGGATACCGGTTCGGTGGCTTCACCCAACCGCGAAACAGAAGCCATGCTGGATGGTAGCGATGCCATCGCCGACTGGCCCATTCTGAATGCTCTTGTTAATACCGGTGGCGGAGCCAGCTGGGTGAGTTTGCACCATGGTGGTGGTGTAGGCATGGGTTATAGCATTCATTCGGGCATGGTTATCGTTGCCGATGGAACTGATGATGCTGCTGCCCGTCTGAAGCGCGTATTACACAATGACCCCGGCATGGGTGTTATTCGCCATGCAGATGCCGGTTACGAAATTGCCAAGGAAACTTCACGCAAAAACGGGCTGGATCTGGCAAGCCGCATTGGCTGATAAACCAACCGCTTAACGCTGATCTTTCTCAGATTTTCAGTCAGCAAGTGCTGCTAACTTCCCCTTGTGAAGTTATTACATGCATTCAAATGGTTTGCCATCAGCATCATTTTTTTCGGGTTTTTCTGGCAATCTGCCTGTAAAAAGAAAAATAACAACAGCAACCCGGAAGATGTCTGGGATATTACAACACAGGGAATTCCCAAGTTTGCCGGACATTACCTTGAATTAAATAAAATCAGCAAGATTTCGCGGTTCAGATCATCGGCTGGCCACGATTACAGCGACTTTACCGAGCAGTGTCGCAGCATGAAACACTATTATTATCCTGAAGATACGATAAATTGGCAGAATGTCCAAATTTTTTCACCTTTTTCGGGTAATGTAACCCGTTTTGAACAGGAGTGGGCAGGTTTTAAAATTGAGATTCAATCTGATGAATACCCTGCGTTCAGAATGATGCTTTTCCACGTGGCACCACTCAGGGAATATTTTATCGGCGATAAACTCACCCAAGGTCAGCACCTTGGCTATCATATTGGTTTTGAAACATGGTCGGATATTTCTGTTTTTGTAAATGATCCTACCAAACAGGGACGTTTGGTTTCATATATTGAAACCCTAACAGATCCTGCATTTCAGGACTACCAATCGCATGGCATCTCAGCAAGGTCAGATTTAATTATTTCTAAAACGCTGCGGGATTTGAACCCTTTGCAATGCAATGGTGATGCGTTTTTGCCCGGTGATACATTGTCGGTTTGGGTACAACTTCAATAGGCCATGAAGGAAGGACTTAGCAGGCAGGAGGCAGCCGAACGGCTATTGAAGTATGGGTATAATGAATGGAACATTGCCAAAAGGTCTTCTACATGGCATGCATTTAAAGAAGTAATATCCGAGCCAATGTTTATACTGCTGCTTCTTTGCGGTATTTTATACGTATTCATTGGTGATTATCGCGAGGGATTTATACTCATTGCTGCTTTCAGCATAATTATGGGTATTACTTTCATGCAAACTCAAAAAACACGAAAGACACTGGATGCACTAAAGTCATTGTCAGCCCCAAGGGTAATGGTTAGGCGTGAGGGAAATACATATAGAATTCCTTCCCGAGAACTGGTGCCCGGTGATATCATGCTGCTTTCAGAAGGAGACCGTATTTCAGCAGATGCAGTGCTGATATCTTCCATGCAGCTGGCATTGGATGAATCTGTTATTACCGGTGAATCCGGACCAATTCAAAAATCCATCAAGCCCGAGCAGAACAGAGTTTATGCAGGTACACTGGTGGTGAAAGGTACAGCCGAAGCTGAAGTGGAGAGTACTGCGGGTAAATCTACAGTGGGTGGCATAGCCCTTTCGCTGGAGGGTATAAAGTCTACAGCCACTCCCATGTATCTTGACCTAAAAGCACTGACCCGAAAACTTGCAATATCCGGTATTATAATCAGTTTGTTGGTTGTTGTTATTTTTTATTTTACGCGTAAAAACCTGGTACAGGCAGTGCTCACGGGTCTATCTTCTGCCATGGCAATTATGCCCGAGGAATTTCCGGTCGTACTCACGGTTTTTATGGCGCTGGGCGCGTGGCGTCTGTCCTCCAAACAGGTGCTTACCCGCAATCTTTCTTCTATTGAAACACTGGGTTCGGCAACGGTTCTATGCACCGACAAAACCGGAACCCTGACCCAAAATAGGATGACCCTTACGCAATTGTCGGATGGGTTAAACGTATTTGCACTGGACCAGTTTGAGTTGTCCGAGCCTGCCGAAAAATTATTGTACAGTGTAGCCATGGCGTCTCGTGACGATACGGCTGATCCTATTGATAATGCAGTTTTGCGCGAGTGGAAATCAAGAAAAACTGCCGATTACCTGAGCGATGAGCTTGTATGGGAAATGCCGTTGGATAACGAGAGAATGATCATGGCCATGGCGTATACCAATCGAAAAACGGGTTTTACAGAAGTGTTTTGCAAAGGTGCGCCTGAATCGGTTTTAAAGCTATGCCGATCTGCCGACAGCGAAGCACTGCATGCATATCTTGAGCAAATGGCTGATGAAGGTTGCCGGATACTGGGTATTGCCGTATCAAAAATTAAGGGTAGTTCACTGCCGCTTAATATGGAGGACCTGATGTTTTCTTTTATTGGTTTTGCAGCTTTTTATGACCCATTAAGACCTGAAGTTCCGGAAGCCATGAAAGCATGCCTGACAGCAGGAATAAGACCGATTATGATAACAGGAGATTATTCGGTAACAGCGGCCAGTATTGCCAGAAAGGCCGGTATGCCTGAGGGTGAAATTATTACAGGAGAGGAACTACGGAATTTGTCAGAATCTGAACTCATCATCAGGGTGAAAAAGGCCGTCATTTTTGCTCGGGTCACCCCGTCTCAAAAGCTCACCATTGTGAAAGCATTGAAAAAATCCGGAGAGGTGGTGGCGATGACAGGCGATGGTGTAAATGATGCACCGGCACTGAAAGCAGCCGATATTGGCATTGCCATGGGAAACAGGGGAACCGATGTGGCACGCGAGGCAGCAGCGCTGGTATTACTTGACGATCATTTTGCCTCTATCGTAGCAGGGATTCGCCTGGGCAGAAGAATTTTTGATAACCTGCAGAAAGCCATGACGTTCATTTTTGCCGTCCACATTCCCATTATCGGATTAACCCTGCTGCCTGCATTTTTTCCTGTATTACCTATTTTGCTGCTACCCATTCATATTGTGTTTTTAGAACTAATTATTGATCCTGTTTGTGCCATTGCGTTCGAATCTGAGAGGGAAGAGTCTGATATCATGAAAAGGCCGCCACGTGTGCTCAAAAAACGGTTTTTCAGTGGACGTGAAATGGGTTATGCTTTTTTAAAAGGGGCTGCTTTGCTGGGAATGGTTGTTTTTATCTATTTGTTTAATAAGGCCGAAGGCCATTCAGAAGGTGAAGTCAGGTTGTTGGCTTTTAGTGCACTTATTTTAGGTATTAACATCATGATTGTTTCCGGGCTATCGGATACAAGAAGTTTTTTTACCGAACTCTTTACCCTGGGCAGGGCTCCGGGCTTAATTTTATCATCATCGCTGCTTATGTTTGGTGCAATTATCTGGCTGCCCTCACTGCGGTCATTTTTTGGTTTTCAATTGCCCACCTTTCGCCATTTCATAATTATTGGCTTTGCTGCCCTAATTTTTCTTGGCTTAATTGAAAGCTATAAATTTATCCGCAAATACCACGTAAATCCTTATGTTTAGAATGGCTGTGCAGGCCATACATCGTCCCATTGCAATGTGCGATGGGTGCCTTTAAAGTACTTTTTTCGCTGTACAGCGTACCATTGCCATTGTATTCCGGCAGAAACTCCACTTACACTATAATTACTTTTTGTACTTTGCAATTGCACCTCAGCAAATATGTTTATTCTTCTTTTATCGTTTTCTGCAAACCGACTCAATTGTAATGGAATCAGCATCTGGGATTTTGGGAAGTGCGTAATGGGTTGACCGCCTGTCAATTGCCAGTCGCTGCTTTCATATATTTTGTTGCGCAAAAGGACACCGCCGCCCATTTCAATGCCTGTTTGTTTTTTAGAGGTATATAATCTAAACTGAATATTTGAACCCCAGCGCAGATATTGAGCACGTGCATTTTGAAGTGTTTTACCTGCGTTATTGCTTTCCACCCTGGTAATTGCGTATTCCCAGCCAAAATTTGGATTGATGCTGATGTAGCCGGCCAGTAGGGGGATTCTGCCATCAATCCGCAAATGGGCATTAGCTGCATTTCCGGTCTTTTCAGAAAGTTGAAAAATGCCACCCAGACCTGCCCCGACACCTCCCGATAATGGCTCTGTTTGAGCATGGGCACAAAATGGGTATGAAATCAAAAACAAGAGCGTAGATAATCCTGATAAATGAACCTTGATTATCACGAAACAAAAAAGTATTGGCGGAGTAGAATCAGATTTTGTTACCGGATTTTATGCCCGATTAAAATCTTACTTGCCTTTGGGTGCTTTGATATCCGGCAACTCCTCAGTTTCGGTTTGCTCGGTGGCGGCCTTCTGCTTGCCGGCGTTGGATCCGTCTTTCTTTCTAACGTTGAAACTGGCGGCCGCAAGGGAGATAATCAATATAAGAGCAGCACCTCCCCAGGTGATTTTTTCAACGACATCGGTAGTCTTTTCAACACCGAAAATCTGATTGCCCTGGCTGAAATTGGATGCCAGTCCACCCCCCTTAGGATTCTGAACCAGAATAACTAACATTAACATTATGGCGACGATGATTCCGAGGATAAGGATGATGGTCATGGGTTGTTGTCTTTTTGTATTTGTTGAATAAGGTTTGCAAAGTACGCATTTTTTTCGGGAAATTTCAACATTAATCGTTCGTAAATGCGAATTGCCCCCTGAAAATTGCCTTGTTGCAGGTAAACTTTAGCCAGGGTTTCGGTGGCTAGATTTTCAGGCAGATGCTCACTCTTCTTGGCCGCAGTTTCCGGTGTGAAGAATTCTTTTTTGGGTCTGATTACCCCGGGATTAGTCTCTATAAACCTGTCAATGATAGACTGCTGCTGTATTCTGTGATTTTCTGAATTTTCTTTTTGAGTCTTTTCCTGTGTTTTTTCTTCTTCCTTGACAACAGGGTTGCTGAGCCAGCTGTAAAAGTCTGTAGGTTCGCCTGTTGGAGCATTTTGAATACTGGGAAAGAATTGTTCAATCTGATAGGGTGTGGCCGAGATAATGATGGATTCTGTTATCTGAAGCATATCAGTTTCGGGACTGTGCAATGCGCTTGCATCTTCTTCAATATCAGGTTGTATTATTCCGCCTGCACCGAAAGACTGATCTTCTGAAACCAGCGTTGCAGGGTTGTCAAATTCTTGTTTTTTAGAAGTGCTGAAGCCCAGCCATGTTGCTTCATTACCTGCTTCTAGGGTTTCTATCTCATCAAAAACCCATTCATCCGGGTCCTGGGGGACAAACAGTTCGGATACAGTGAGCGGTTCCTGTATTTCCTCTTTTGGCTTATCTGCCTCCAATGCTATGGCTTCCGAATTATTTTCTTCCGAGTAATCTGGAGTAACCTGTGTAGTCAGAGCATCTTGCGCCTCGTCATGTGTTTCTGATGATTCTGCCTCAAATGTTGGTGGTTCGGCTAAGTTCTCTTGTTCTGTATCATAAACGTTTTCAATATCCAAACTTGTGGTATTTGAAGAATCGTCCAATGCTGCATCTGATGTGATTTCGGGGATGGGGAATTGTGTTTCTTTTGGCGTAGTGACAAAGTCAGCAAGCCAGCTGCGGTCATGCACCCTCAGTGCTGCTTTTTGTATGGCCTCTGCAGCCCTGTAATCGCCTGTTTGATGGTAGTATTTGGCAAGCAATACAAAAGGGGTGGAGAATGCGGGAAATTTGCGGCAAAGTTCTTCCAGTTCCAGCGCCTGCTGGCCTGTGATTAAGTCCGGTTGCTGAACGATATGAGATAGATGGTTGCTGTTCACATTCTACCAGTCTAATGCAATGGCTGCAAATATCTGCTGAACAATATTGTCCGATATTTCAGATGAGAGTGTTTCTTCCACTGCACTTAAGTTTTTAGCCGCATCATAGGTGCGAAAGAATGAAAATTCTTTTGTTTGGTTCTTCTCCGGATGCTTGTCGCATACAAAATCCAGTCTTACCGTAATGGTCAACTGGTTTTCAGCGGTACCTGTATTTGAGTTTCGGGTAGCAGGTTCAATCCGGTAATCCTTTATCACTCCGCCAAGTTTATAATCTCCGTCCCCGTTAATCAGTCTGAGGCGGGTTTCAGACTGGAATTTGGTTTTTAATTTCTCTGTAAACTGCAGACTAAGCTGAGGGTTCACAATAGCGGCTTCATTGTTGAAAAAGTCCACGGAAAAGGTTTGCACATCTTCCGGAATGAAAGTGCCGCGTGGGTCATAGGCCCTAAAAAAACCACAGCCCGAAAAAAGAATTGCAAAAACTGCCCACTTACTCCAGTTCATATTGTTTGATTTTGCGGTACAATGTTCTCTCTGAAATCCCCAGGGCTTCTGCAGCTTTTTTCCTGCGCCCTTTGCTCTTGTTGAGTGCCCTGCGAATCATTTCAAGTTCTTTCTCTTCCAAACTCAGGTTGTCATCTGTATTCGGAAAGGTAACAGCTTCCACATATTCATGTTCAATTTCAATGGGATTTTCGTCATTGGATTGAATGATGATGTTGCTGTCTGCAACAGGGTGAAGTGGTTTTGTTGGCTGAGTTTCAATCCCTGTAGGAAGTTGCAGGTGTGTCGTGTTTTGAGAAGTTGATGCAACAGGTACCGAAACAGGTGGGGTGACTGAAGGATTTTCCAGCATGCCAAAAACCAATTTTTTTAGGTCGGTAACATCGCGCTTAAGGTCAATTAATACTTTGTAAAAAATATCTCTTTCACTGAGACCTTCACCATAACCTTCCGATTTTCCCAGCAGCACGGGCAGGCTGGGCTCTGCCGGCGGAAGGTATTTTGCAATGGTTTCCGCCGAAAGGGTTCCCGGATCTTCCAATACGCAAATTTGTTCGGTTACATTTTTAAGCTGCCTGATATTGCCTGGCCAGGCATATTGAGAAATCAACTGTTGTGCTTCTGTTGTGAGTTCTACGTGCCCGCTGCGGTGTGTTTCGGCAAATTCACTGGCAAATTTGCGGAATAGCAGCGGAATATCTTCACGGCGTTCTGCCAGTTTGGGCACCCTGATGGGTACTGTGGCAAGTCGATAGTATAAATCTTCTCTGAATTTACCCTGTCTTGATCTTTCCAGCAAATCACGGTTTGTGGCGCAAACCACCCTCACGTCGGTTTTCTGCACCACACTGGAGCCCACCTTGATAAATTCTCCATTTTCGAGAATTCTAAGTAATCGGGCCTGGGTGCCCAAGGGCAATTCTCCCACCTCGTCGAGAAATATGGTGCCTCCGTTTACAGTCTCAAAATAACCCTTGCGTTTATCGGTAGCGCCTGTAAAAGCTCCTTTTTCGTGACCAAATAGTTCACTGTCTATCGTTCCCTCCGGAATGGCTCCGCAGTTTACGGCAATAAATGAGGCATGTTTGCGGCCGCTAAGCTGGTGAATGATCTTTGAAAAACTCTCTTTTCCCACACCGCTGTCGCCCAGTATCAGCACGTTCATGTCGGTAGGCGCCACCCTAATGGCGGTTTCCAGCGCATTGTTCAGCATGCTGCTGTTGCCCACAATTCCGAATCTTTGTTTTACCTGTATTAATTCCATGAATTACCTGAATACCGGATTGCAAATATAAGGCCAATATGACAAAATGTCAGTGTTTTTTGGTCTAAAAAATGGCGTAAATCATCCGACTGCTTGGTTAGGTGTGGTTGCAGTGTGAACAACTCGGATGGAAGTGTGAGCAGTTATTCTGTTTTTTCGCACTTGCATGTCTGAGCAAGACCCTGACGAAATATTGGATGGCAAAGATGAGAACGGCGGTGAGCAGACCGATGGTCAGCTGGGCTCCGTATTGCCCGTTAGTGCTCAGTACCGCAACTGGTTTCTGGACTATGCCTCATACGTGATTCTGGAGCGGGCAATACCCGCCATGGAAGACGGCCTGAAGCCGGTGCAGCGCAGAATATTGCATGCCATGTACGAAATGGATGACGGCCGATACAACAAAGTGGCCAACATCATTGGTGCTACCATGGCGTATCATCCTCACGGTGATGCGGCCATCGGAGATGCCCTGGTAAATATGGGTCAGAAGGATTTACTCATCGATACGCAGGGAAACTGGGGCGATGTGCGCACCGGAGATAGTGCCGCAGCACCGCGTTACATAGAGGCCCGACTGAGCCATTTTGCCAAGGAGGTTGCTTTTAATGAAAAAACCACCGAATGGCAGTTGAGCTACGATGGCCGAAAGCGAGAGCCGGTAACACTGCCGGTGAAATTCCCCTTGTTGCTTGCTCAGGGTGTGGAAGGTATTGCCGTAGGGCTTAGTACCAAAATACTTCCACACAACTTCATTGAACTGTGTGAAGCCAGCATCGATATACTAAAAGGAAAGAAAACCCAGATTTTACCTGATTTTCCCACGGGAGGACAAGCAGATTTCAGCCAATACAATGCCGGTAAAAAGGGTGGCCGTGTGAGGGTTCGCGCCAAAATTGAGGTAGAAGACAAAACCACACTTCACATTCGCGAAATTCCTTTCGGAACTACCACGGGTTCATTGATAGAAAGCATCATAAAGGCCAACGACAGCGGGAAAATCAAGATTAAAAAAGTAATTGACAACACCGCTGCCAATGTAGATGTGGAAGTTCAGCTGGCACCGGGCGTGAGTACAGATCTTGCTATCAATGCACTTTATGCTTTCACAGACTGCGAGGTGAGTATTTCTCCGCTGGCTTGCATCATCATGGACGAAAAGCCCAGGTTCATGTCGGTTAATGAAATTCTGGAAGAGTGCACAAAAAACACACTGCATCTGCTTCGCAGAGAGCTGGAAATTCAACTCCACGAACTTGAGGAAAAATGGCATTTCAGCAGCCTTGAAAAAATCTTTATCGAAAACCGCATTTACCGCGATATTGAAGAAGCCGAGACATGGGAGGCCGTAATTACCGCCATAGACGAAGGGCTTGAGCCATTCAAACCCCGGTTCAAGCGAGAAATTACCGAGGATGATATCGTTCGTCTGACCGAGATTAAAATCAAGCGGATATCCAAATTTGACAGTTTTAAGGCCGATGAATTAATCCGTTCACTGGAAGACGATATAGCCATGGTGAAACACCACCTTGACACCTTGGTGGATTATGCGATTGAGTACTACAAAAATCTCATCAAGAAGTACGGAAAAGGCAAGGAGCGCAAAACAGAAATCCGCACTTTCGATACCATTGAAGCCAACGTGGTAGCAGCGGCCAATGTGAAATTGTATGCCAATCTGAAAGAGGGATTTGTGGGTACATCGCTCAAGAAAGACGAATTTATCACTGACTGCAGCGATATAGATGATATTATCGCTTTTCGCAAAAACGGTAAGTATATGATTTCCAAGGTCAGCGACAAGACCTTTTATGGAAAAGACCTTATTCATGTGGATGTGTGGCGCAAAAACGACGAGCGCACCACTTACAACGTAGTTTACTGGGACGGTGCGGCTAAAAGAGCGATGGTGAAGCGTTTCAATGCTACAGGACTCATCAGAGACAAAGAGTATGATGCCACCGGCGGCGGAGCCGGAAATGAAGTATTGTATTTTACCGCCAATCCCAACGGGGAGGCCGAAAGGGTGGTAGTACACCTCAGTAGCATGGCCAATGCCCGGATCAAGCAATTTGATTATGATTTTGCCCAGCTGTCCATCAAGGGTAAAACCGCTCAGGGCAACCTGCTCACCCGATATCCTATTCGCCGTGTAGATTTGAAAGAGAAAGGGGTAAGTACCCTCGGTGGTGTGAAAATTTGGTTCGATGAAATGACCGGTAGACTTAGCGGTGAAGCCCGAGGACAGTTTCTGGGCGAATTCGACGGTGAGGATCGTGTGTTGGTGATTTATAAAGACGGCAACTATGAACTCACCAATTACGAACTGATTAATCGATACGAACCGGAGCAGGTTTACCTGATTCAGAAATTCTATCCGGCACAAGTAATCAGCACAGTTTATGTTGACGGCAAAACAAAAAACTATTTTGTAAAACGATTCCTCATTGAAACCACCACGCTAAGTAAAAAGTTTCCCTTTATTTCAGAAGAAAAGGGCTCTCAGATGCTATGTGCCAGTACCGTAGAGCAGGCCGTGGTAAAAGTGACTGCTGAAAATAAAAAAGGGGAGAAGGAAGAACTTAGCTTACAAATGGATACTTTCATGGATGTGCGGGGTTGGAAAACCCAGGGACAGAAGCTGACCGCCGATAAGGTAAAAAAAGTGGTGCTGGAAAGTGCCAGAATTGGAGAGCCGCCTGTCAGTGCAGTTTCAACTGTGGAAACGGAAGATAATGACACCAATCCACCCAATCCCGGTGATGAGCCGCAGTTGAATTTACTTTGAAATATCAGTAATTTTTCGTATATTTGATTTGAATGCGGCCATTCAAAATACTCTTTTTTCTTGCGGTTTTGTTTTTTGCCACCAAGGCCAATGCTTGGGGTTTCCTGGGTCACAGACTCATCAATAACCGGGCGGTATTTGCATTGCCCCCTCAAATGTTTGGTTTTTACAAAAAGCACATTGAATATGTCACGCAGCATAGTGTTGACCCTGATAGCCGCAGGTATATGATGGCTGAAGAGGCCTGCCGGCATTACATGGATTGCGATAGATACGAAAAGGCGGCTCCGCTGGATACCATTCCACATCGGTGGCATGAGGCCATCGAAAAATACACCGAAGACACCCTCCTTAGTCATGGTATTGTTCCGTGGCATTGTCTGGCAATGCTTAGCCGTCTTACCAAGGCATTCGAGGAAAAAAACCTTCAGAAGATTTTGAAGCTGAGTGCCGATATTGGCCACTATATTGCCGATGCCCATGTTCCACTGCACAGCAGCCGAAACTACAATGGTCAGCTAACCGGGCAGGAAGGAATACATGCCTTGTGGGAAAGCCGCATCCCGCAATTGTTTGTTGACTCTTTTGATTTACTTACAGGTTCTGCCGTTTATCTCTACAAACCTTCAGATTTTATCTGGGGTACCATGGGCAGAAGTTTCATGCTGGTAGATTCGGTGTTAAAACTGGAGCGGGTTGCCACGGCCATGCATCCGGAAAATAAGTTCAGTTTTGAAGCCAGAGGTACCCAAACCATGGAAGTATACTCCGTTCCATTTTGCAACGATTATCACAGAATGATGGAAAATATGGTAGAGCGTAGAATGCGTCAGGCCATCTTTTCCGTTGCCTCTTTTTGGTATACGGCCTGGGTAAATGCCGGACAGCCAAATCTTGACGCACTGGGCGAAGAAATCGCACCTGATCCGGAAGATGCAGAAATAGAAAAAGCCGTAAAATCAGGACAGATGAAGGGGCGTGAAGAACACGGCAAAGATTAGAAGTTTGGTTTCAGCGAATATTTGCTGTAGAAATCAAGTATTTCAGATACGGCCTCATCAGCAGTGTCAACAAGCTTGAAAAGACCGAGATCACCTGGACTGATGTATTCATGTTGTTTTAGCAAAGAATTATGAATGAAATCCATCATCGGGGCCCAGAATGATTTATCTACGAGCACAATGGGGAATTGAGCCCTTTTGTCTGTTTGAACCAGTGTGAGGGCCTCAAACAGCTCGTCGAGGGTTCCAAATCCACCTGGCAGTACCACAAACCCCTGCGCATATTTTACAAACATCACTTTGCGAACAAAGAAATAATCGAAGGAGAGTTCCTTGTCCCGGTCCTGATATGGGTTTGGTTCTTGTTCGAACGGAAGGTTGATATTCAGTCCTACACTGGGTCCGCCACCTGCTTTGGCACCTTTATTTGCCGCTTCCATAATGCCGGGTCCACCACCTGTGATAATACCCAGACCTGCTTCCGACAATTTCTGGGCTATTTCCTCCGCCAACTTGTAATGGGGGTGATCCTTCTGCGTGCGCGCCGAACCAAAAATAGATACACATGGGCCAATTCTGGCCAGGGCTTGGTATCCATCCACAAATTCAGCCATGATTTTGAAAATACTCCAGCTCATGGTACTGGCAACTTCCGGCCAGCGTTTATTGGAAAATGCGCGTTTAATGCGGCGCTCTTGTTCGGGTGTTAAATGCTTTGACATAATTTATTTTTTTATTAATCCTATAATTTTCATTTCAATTCGGCGGTTCATGGCCCTGCCGGCGGCGGTATTGTTGTCGCCAATGGGTTTGGTGCTTGCGTAACCCGCTGTTTTAATGGCAGTGACTGGTATACCCGCCTTTACAAGGTGTTCTTTCACCGATTTTGCCCGGTTTTCACTCAATGCGGTATTGTGTGCCACAGAACCCTGATTGTCGGTATGGCCGGAAATTTCAACCAGTACATCAGGATTGGCTTTTAGCAGGGTGTAGAGCTTTTGGAGTTCGGGGTAGCTCTCCGGTCTCAGTTCAAATTTATCAGTTTCAAAAAAGATGTTGTTCAGCACCACACTTTGATCCATTTTAATGGGTTTTAGCAGAGCTGTTACCAAAAACGGAGAATCAATGGTGGAAGGGGTGGGCTGGAAATTAGCCGAGTAAAAAAGATAGCCGTTTCTGTATACGTTTAAACCATACATCCCATGAGGTTCCAGGGTGGTGAAAAACCGGGTAGCGGAATCTGAAAGCACCGATTTTCCCGACCCTAGATTGATCAGTTCAATGCGTCCGGCAATCTCATTTTTGGTTTCCGCATCCAGAATATTTCCTTTTACATAGGTAACAGGTAAGGGTTTTTTATCGGGACTCAGTTTAAGACTGTAGATATCTAGGCCTCCAAAGCCACCCTCACGGGAACTTGCGATGTAGGCACGCTCTCCTTTAAAATCAACATAAAATCCGGCTTCATCCGCATCTGTATTGATTCCCCGGCCCATGTTTTCTGGATTGGTCCAGTTGCCGCCACCCAGCATTTGGCTTCTGAAAATATCGTGCTGGCCATAGCCGGTATGACCCGAGCTCGAGAAATAGAGCGTTTTGCCGTCGTAATGCAGGTATGGCGCTTCTTCATCATCGGGTGTGTTGATGGTTTTACCCAGGTTTTCCGGAAAGGTCCAGTTGCCGTTTTTCCAAAAACTAATCCAAAGATCTTTTCCCCCTTGTCCGCCCGGTCGAGCACTGGAGAAGATAAGCGTTTTGCCATCAGCACTAATGGCGGGCTGGGCATCCCATGAAGCCGAGTTGATGCGGTCTCCCAGATTCATCCGTCGGCTCCAGGCATTGCCTTTCAAAAAGCTGTAGAATATGTCGCAGCTGCCAAAGCCATCCTGGTTGCAAACGGAAAAGAAAATGTATCGCCCGTCAGCACTTACAGAGGTATAACCCTCGTTATTACTGGTGTTGATACTACCTGGCAATGGGCGTGCATTAATCCATGAATCCTGTGACTTGGAACTTACGTAAAAATCCTCCTGTCCATTAACCAACCTTGTGTAAATGAGGGTTTCACCATCTACAGTCATTCCCGGCCAGTATTCATAATCGGAGGAATTTACACCGGGGCCAAGATTGCGTATGTCCAGGTCTTCTACTTTTTGCTGATCTTCCATGGCCAGCCGGCAGCTTTCTCCCAGTTTTTCGGCCTGTGTTTTAATGGTGGCAGATGCTTTATCTTTTTTGGGATCAAACCCCGATTCATCCGGTGCATTATTGAATTTTGCCAGTAAATTCAATGCCTTTTCATTCTGGCCCTGCCGGAAACAATATTTAGCGTAGTAGTAATAGTGATTTTGAAAGAAGGGTTCGTATTTTAGGCAGGCATCGTAAGATGAGCGTGCAAGGGCTGTATCGTTCATCTTTTCGGCAATTTCTGCTTGCAATGACCAAGCACTTGCGAATGAAACATCTGCTTTTATTGCTTTTTTTACGTACTGAAGCGCTACCGGTTTATTGCCTTCTGAATAGGCCTTTAATGCCGTCATAAACTCATTTTCCGCCTTTTTTCGGTTGCCTTTTTGGGCAATGGCACACGAGCCCATTAATGTTAATATCAGTAAAAAAGCAACTCTCATATCAGGGTTAGTTCAAATTCAATACCACTTTGTTATTTCCAGCGAAATGTTTTAATCAGATGCCCTACATCCTTTCGCATACGCTCAAAAACAGGTGCTGTGGAATCAGCTGCTGCCTGGCTGTTAAAATACAATGCGCCTCTCAAAAAGTGTTTTGCACTGTCGGTTACATAAAAATTCAAATTGGTGGCAGTATTCCCTTCAATATCAAACAACATTCCTTTCACATTGCCCGACGAGGTAAATGGCTCTTCTATTATGTCTTCTGCCCGCTGGATATGTTTGTTAACCAACTTTCTTGTATCGTCTATGAGGGAATCAAATTCATTCCAGCCCTGAAATCGGTAGTAGGTGAGGTGCAGGGTAGCATTGAAAGGTTTGAAATTTAGATTGAACCAGTTTGGCTGACGCGTGTACACGTTGAGGGTGTCTTTTTCCATGGCAGCATATACAGGAATCTCAAATGAATATGGTATGCCGGAAGAATCGAAAGATTTGTAACTAATTTCCGGCAAATCCAGCCTGGGGAAGGCCCTTGGTTTTGGAACGTAAGCATCAGACCCCCCACATGCCGAAATAAGGACAGTGCAAATGAAAAGACTAGTTTTCAGTATGTTCATGCAGGGTTGTTTTAATGCGGTTTATCTTCCGTAAATCCGAGGCATCTATGGTAAACGAAAGGTTCTTGTAATTGAACATTTCCCCACGGCCAGGTATTTTACCACAAAGCTCTGTGATAAATCCGCCCAGGGTTTCAGTTTCATCGCCGGCATCATCAAAAAAATGAATGGGCAATCGGGTTATTCTAAGGAAATCGACCAGTGATATTTTGCCTTCAAACAAGTATGTATGTTCATCCAGGCGGCTATACTGCTCTTGAATTTCGTCAAATTCGTCATTCAATTCACCAAACACCTCCTCCAGAATATCCTCCAGTGTAACAATGCCGCAGGTGCCACCAAATTCATCCACTACCACAGCCAGGTGATTGCGGTTGTGGCGAAATTCATGCAGCAAATCATCAATCATCTTGTTTTCAGGAACAAAGAAGGGCTGCGACATCAACTTTTTCCAGTCAAAATTGTCCGCTTCATTCAAATGAGGCAACAAATGTTTTATGTTCAGAATGCCAATGATATTGTCTGCATTTTCCTCATATACAGGCATGCGGCTGAACCGCATTTCCCGCACAATTTCAATCAGGGCATGGAAAGATGTGTCGGCCGCTATTCCTACCATATCCATGCGCGGCTTCATAATTTGTCTCACCTGAATCTGACCTATGTTTACAATACCCTTCAAAATTTCTTTTTCCTGCTGTGCATCCTCAGGGTCTGCGGCCATATCAATGGCATGACTTAATTCTTCGGGGGTTAGTTCGGGCGTTCGCTGTTTAATGCGCTTTTCAATAAAACTGCTCATTTTTACAAGCAATCCTGTAAATGGCCAAAGTACAAACATGAATGCCCTCATGGGGAAACTCAGAAAAACAGCAGAGCGCCTGTAATGCTGTGTTGCGTAAACCTTCGGCATTAACTCCGCAAAAATTAAAATAATGAGGGTTACCAGAATGGCATCGATCAAAAATCGCAGTAAGGGTTTATCTTCTAGGGAAAAGAGAGTTTCGTTGAAAAGTGTGGATACCACCACAAATGCTACCATGCCCAGACTGTTGAGCACCAGAATGGTTGCCAACAGATGTTTGGGATAGGCCAGCAGATGCAAAATGTTTTTTGATGACTGTAATTTTGAAGACCGCAGGTCTTCAAGGTCGCTTTCACGGTGGCTGAAAAATGCATTTTCCGATGCGGCACAGATGCCGGTCACCACAAGACAAGCAAGCATAATAAGGCCTAAACCTATCAGATAGGGGATTTGTCCGCCATCTACCGGTTTTAAAATTGTTGTTAACAGGTTTAGCGTTGCAGGGCCGGGGTCATCCATTTATTTCTGCTTGATTAAAAGGGTAGATCGTCCTTATATTCGGGTCCTTCAACCATTCCGTTATTGCGGTTTTCAGGTTCACGGTAGCCAGTCTCAGGTTCCTGCACCATGCCGCGTCCGGGCCCATCTTCTTCTTCCTGCTTATTCAATCCGCCCATGGTCTGCATTTGGAGCACGCGTATCTTTTTAATCTGCTTTTCTATACCCTCGGCATCAGTGTATTTGTCGGTTCTTATTTTGCCTTCCACGTAAATGATGTTGCCTTTTCGCAGGTAATTTTCTGCAAGTCGGGCATGGTTGTCCCAAAGTTCAAGATTATGCCACTCGGTATTTTCCATTTTCTGACCATCTTTGGTGTAATAATCGTTTGTTGCAAGTGCAATGTTGGCAACTACACGTCCGTTGTCCAGATGCCTCACCACCGGATCTTTACCCAGTCTTCCCAATAAAATTACTTTGTTAATCATGCTGTTTTAAATTACTTCAGTTATAAAGCGATGCATCAACCTGTGAACAGGATATTCATGCAAATCCGAAATTTTAACTTTAAATTTACCTTCAATATTCTCTTCTACAATATTAGCTTCTTTGCATGAAAATTGCCACAGGGTAGCGAAAATTGTTTGGTGTGTTAGCTGATGCTTCAGTTGAACAGGGGGCTTGATTTCTGTTTTTTCCTCATTGAGAAACCAATTTTGAAAAGGATTTTCATTGCCGTTTTCAGCGGTGTGTTGCAAATTGGGGAATTCATAGAGGCCTTTCCATATACTATCCTCAGGCCGTTTTTGAATCCATGTGCTCCCTTCGCAATCCAAAAAAATATAATCGAGAAAAACTTGTTTTGGTGCTTTTTTTATCGGTTTTACAGGTAATATTTTTTGTAAATCATGCTTATAAGCAATGCAGATTCTATTAAGCGGACATACTTCGCAATACGGATTGAGCGGTTTACAAATCATGGCTCCAATCTCAATCATCGCCTGGTTGAATAATGAGGGTTCGCAGGGTTCCATCAGTTTAAGCAGATGTTGTTCAATCTGAGCATCGGATTTTTGGGTGCCAATCGGATCGTGAAAACCATATAACCGTGATGATACCCTTCTTACATTTCCGTCTATGGCCGGCATTCTTATATTGAAGGCAAAACTGCCTATTGCTGCTGCGGTGTAGCTACCAATACCGGGTAAGCGTTTCAGTTCATCTATTGTTTTTGGAAATTTACCTTTGTGTATTTCCACAATAACCTGAGCTGCTTTCATCATATTTCTGGCCCTGCTGTAGTAACCCAATCCCTGCCATGCCTTCAAAACTTCATCTTCCAAAGCAGTGGCAAGGGACTGTATCGTAGGGAATTTTGTAATGAAATTGTAATAAAATGGCAATCCCTGTTCAACCCTTGTCTGCTGCAATATTATTTCTGAAACCCATATCAGATATGGGTCTGAAGTGTCTCTCCAAGGCAGTTTTCTTGCATTTTCAAGGTACCAATTTTCCAAAGCACATTTCATTCTTGTCAGTTTTTTGTGAAATTTTAGATTGTTATGTTTTTTATTTGCTCAAACAAATTTCCCCCCAACAAAAGAAATGACAAAATCAGAAATCGTGAATGAGATTGCAGTCCGCACAGGACTTGAGAAGACGGCCATTGCTGATACCATCGACAATTTATTTGTGGTTGTGAAGAACGCTATGGTTGGTGGAAACAACATCTATCTGAGAGGATTTGGAACTTTTGAATTAAAACTTCGTAAAACCAAAGTGGCTCGCAATATTAAGCGAAATACCAGTTTGGTGGTGCCAGCACATTACGTTGCCAGATTTAAACCGGCCAAAGAGTTTGCAACTCAGGTGAAGGATAGCAAAGTGCTTTCCAAGAGGGTTTCAGGCAAGTAATTGCCATAATTCGAAACCTTAAGGTTATTTTTGCCGCGTGGACAAATCCCCTCGCGTAATTTGGATTTTTGCCTTTTTGGCACTCTTGTTTCTTGCTCTGTATATCCCAAAATTTAAAACAGACAAAGGAATAATAGGTAACAATGAGAAATCTTCTGCTGTATCAGGGGCTCTCCCGCAACAGGCCATTTCCAGAGAAGAATTTTTAAATGCTTTGTTTGAAACATCCAGACCTCCGGAATGGATGGGTAAATTGTTGTTTCAAACGCTTACTGAACAGCCACGTGATACCCTGCAAAAGGCACTTAAATGGGCCAATGAGACCAATAACGCCCCGCTGGTTAGTTATGTACAAAGTGCTTTGGCCGAAAAACAAGGAGGGGATGAAAACCTGACCACCGCAGCCCGAACCCTCATATTTGCTGCCTCAGAAAGTGTAGACCGTCCGATAGTGGCTGCCTATCTTTTTCAGCAGGGCAAGCGATTGGTTGATATAGCCCTGAAAATAAATCCCAAAAATATACCTGCACGCAATGCCCTCATTGTGTACCAGAGTGAATATGAAAATCAGCCAATGAAATTTTTAGGCACCCTTAGGGAAACCATTGCAATGGACAGCAATAACCTGGAAACCCGGTTTCTTAGGTTAAATCTGCTCAGAAAATCAGCTCAATGGAAAAAAGCTGCGGAAGAATGCCAAAAATTAATATCTTTGCAACCCCAAAACCCCGTGTGGTACTTCCAGGCAAGTGATATATACGGGTTTATGGGAGACTCCGTCAATGCCAAGGTATACTTGAATCTGGCGGTGAAAGTTCAAAACAGCAATAAAAAATAGTAGATATGCCAAGCGGTAAAAAAAGAAAACGTCATAAAATTGCGACCCACAAGCGCAAAAAGCGCCTACGCAAGAACAGACACAAGAAAAAATAAACGTCCGAAATAAGGTCTAACCCCTTGTCAAACGAATTAGTCATTCATAAAAATTCGTCAGGGACTGAAATAGCCTTAATCAGCGGTAAAAAACTTATCGAGTTTCATAAGGAGTCGTCCGGCTCCTCGTTTCAGGTCGGTAATTTTTATCTGGCAAAGGTCAAAAAAATTTCTCCAACCCTGAATGCCGCCTTTGTTGATGTAGGAGCGGAACGGGATGCCTTTCTTACTTATTTTGATCTTGGCCCGAATGTGCTTTCCGTCAAGAAATTTACGCACCTTGTTCAGCATGGCAATATGCAACAAGCTGAACTGGAGCGTTTCAAACTGGAACCGCAGACAGTAAAAACAGGCAAAATAGGTCAAGTGCTTAAAGTAGGAGACCGAATTCTTGTTCAGGTGGTTAAAGAACCAATGTCCACCAAAGGTCCTAAAGTGACTTGTGATATTAGTTTGGCCGGTAGATATTTTGTTTTGGTGCCTTTTACCAATACCATCTCCATTAGCAAAAAAATAGGGAGTCCGGCAGAAAAAAAACGCCTTCGTGATCTGGCCACTTCCCTCAAAACAGAAAATTTTGGTGTCATCATCCGCACAGTCAGCGAAGGGGTTGAAATTGAAGAACTCGACCGTGATTTAAGAGGGTTGATTAAAAAATGGGATGAGTTAAAAAATAATCTTAGGCAGGCCAAATTGACAGATCTTGTCCTGGGTGAGGGAAACAGACTGTTTACGCTGCTGCGTGATATGCTCAATGATTCATTCACCCAAATCGCTGTAGACGATCAAACACTATTGCAGGATTTGAAAGCTTACCTCCAGCGTATTTCACCGGGCAGTGAGAAAATATTAAAACTGCACCAAGGCAAAACCCATATTTTTGATCAGTTTCAGATAAACCGCGCCATTAAAAGCTCCTTCGGCAAGAGTGTATCTTTTAGCGGTGGTGCATACCTTGTGATTGAACATACCGAAGCACTTCACGTAATTGATGTAAACAGCGGCAACACAAGCTTTGATCCTCAAAACCGCGAGGAAAATGTGATGAAGGTGAACATGGAAGCGGTGGAGGAAGTGGCCCGTCAGATCCGGTTAAGAGACATGGGTGGAATCATCGTGATCGATTTTATCGACATGAAAGACCCCAAAAAGCGAAACGAACTTCATTCAGCACTGCGTGCAGCGATGAAAACCGATCGTGCCAAACATACCATCCTCCCGATGAGTAAGTTTGGTCTGGTACAAATTACCCGCGAACGTGTGCGCCCCGCCATGGAAATCACCACCAGCGAGGTTTGCCCTTCTTGCAACGGCACCGGTCGCATGGAAAGCAGCGTACAGCTATTAAACCGTCTCGAAAATATGGTGGCATATTTGTGGGATAATATGAACCACAAACACCTGAAACTAAAGGCCCACCCATTGGTAACCAACTACCTCAAGCAAGGAATCATTAGTATCCGATTGAAATGGTGGTTCAAACACAAGCGCTGGCTAAAACTCGAAGCCGCACCCAATTATGGCCTTTCCCGACTTGAGTTTTTTGATGAGGCCGGCCACCCGATTGTGGGGGAATAACATTACATTGGACACAGTGTAAAAATCTTACTTTTCCTGCTCCATTCTAAATGTAACTTTGTACCCTAATGAAACGCACCACCGTTACTGCTGCTTTGCCCTATGCCAATGGTCCCGTCCATATTGGCCATGTTGCCGGTGTCTACCTTCCGGCCGACATTTATGTGCGTTACCTCAGAAACTGCGGACGTGAAGTTATTTTTATCTGTGGCAGCGATGAACACGGTGTTCCCATTACCCTCAGGGCCCGCAAAGAAGGAATAACGCCGCAAGAAGTGGTAGACCGCTATCACAATATTATCGGAAAAAGCTTTAAAGATTTTGGTGTAAGTTTTGATATTTACAGCCGCACCAGCAACGATATTCATAAGCAAACAGCCCGTGAGTTTTTTTTCGATTTATACACCAAAGGTGCATTTACCGAGGAAGTAACCGAGCAATACTTTGACCCCGAAGCCGTACAATTCCTTGCAGACCGCTACATTATAGGTACCTGCCCGGTATGTGCAAATGAAAATGCTTACGGCGACCAATGCGAACAATGCGGAAGCACACTGAGTCCCGCAGAGCTAAAAAACCCGCGCAGTGCCCTCAGCGGAGTGCCGCCGATAATGAAGCCTACCCGCAACTGGTTTCTGCCCCTGGATGAGCTGCAAAAATCCTTTTTGAACGATTATATAGGTGGCAATACCCACTGGAAATCCAATGTGCTGGGGCAGTGTAAAAGCTGGCTCAACGAAGGGCTGAAACCCCGCGCCATGACACGCGATTTGGACTGGGGTGTGGCCCTGCCCGATTTGCCCGGACATGAAGCGGCCGACCTGGCTGGAAAAGTACTTTATGTTTGGTTCGAAGCACCCATCGGCTACATCAGCGCCACCCGTGAACTGCGCCCCAATGACTGGCAGGAATGGTGGAAAGGTGATACCCGGCTGGTGCATTTTATCGGGAAAGATAACATCGTTTTTCACTGCATTATATTCCCTGCCATGCTGCACCTGCGCGGCGATGGATTCGTGGTTCCGCAGGATGTGCCGGCCAATGAGTTTCTAAACCTGGAAGGTAAGAAAATCAGCACCAGCCGCAACTGGGCAGTTTGGTTAGATGAATACCTGCAGGAAATGCCCGGCAAACAGGACGAACTTCGCTACGTACTTTGCAGCATTGCCCCCGAAACCAAAGACAGCGAGTTTACCTGGAAAGATTACCAGGCCCGCGTAAACAATGAACTGGTGGCCATTCTGGGCAATTTTGCCAATAGGGTAACAGTGCTCACCCAAAAATTTTATGATGGAAAAGCACCCGCATTCTCCGATGCTCATTTTTCGGCGCAAATCGGCCAGGTAAGAAGTGAGATTGCCGGTTTGCAAAAAGAACTCTGCGCCGCCACCGAAGAATACCGTTTTCGCGATGGTTTGACTGCCCTCATGAACATATCCCGTGCCGGCAATAAATTTTTGGCAGAAACGGAGCCATGGAAACTCCAAAAAACCGATCCTGAGGCCACCGCCACGGCCATGGCCTTTGCGCTGGAAATACTAGCCAATATCGCCATTGCCTGCGAACCCTATTTGCCGCATACCCACGAAAAATTGTGTGCTCAGCTGAACCTGCTTCCGTTGGAGTTTGTGGTGAGGGCTTTCTGGAACAACGGCACCTTGCTGAAACCCTTTGCCGAAGGTCATCCCCTGGGTGAACCCGGACTGATTTTTACCAAAATTGAAGACGAACAAATAGCGGTGCAGTTGCAAAAACTGCAGGATAAATCTATGGAAAACAATACAACCCTGCCTGCGCCTGAAGAAACCGCAGCCAAGCCCGAAATCACCTATGATGACTTTGCCAAACTGGATTTGCGCATTGCGGAAATCAAGGCGGCCGAGAAGGTGGAAAAAGCCGACAAACTGCTCAAACTTACCCTGAATGTAGGAGGCGAGGAGCGGACCGTGGTGAGCGGTATTGCACTGCATTTTCAGCCCGAAAACATTGTCGGTAAGCAGGTTCTCTTTCTGGCCAACCTGGCACCCCGAAAAATGCGTGGCATTGAAAGCCAAGGTATGATTCTAATGGCCGAGGATGCCGATGGCAAGCTGGTGTTTGTTTCCCCTTCAGATGCTGTAAAACCAGGCAGTTCAGTTAGTTAAACCGGGATATCTGTTCAATTGTGTTTTTTCCAGCGAAGAGGTAATCACCGGGGATGAAGCATTTTAAAATGATTTTTTAAAGATAAATCCTGATTATTACTTGCAAAAGTTAACAGCAATTCATAAATTTGCACCCCCAATCAAGGATTGACATGACCAAGCGTACCTACCAACCTTCGAAAACCAAGCGCAGAAACCGTCACGGTTTCCGCAAGCGCATGAGCTCCGCCAATGGACAACGCGTACTGGCTGCGCGCCGTGCCAGGGGCCGCCATAAACTCTCTACCTCCGACGAAAGAGGGCACAAGGGTTAATAATGGAAAGGACGGTGCAGATTGACACCTCCGCAGCTCCAGCAACGATATAAACTGCCCAGAAAGAATATTCTGCGCAGTGAAAAAACCATTACCGGGTTATTTCAGCCCGGTTTTTTTGTTAGTAACTATCCCCTTCGCATTAATTATCTGCTTCAGCCCAAACCGGACAGTGCGCCTGCCTTTCAGGTATTGTTCAGCGTAAGCAAAAAAAGATTCAAAAAAGCCACCGACCGCAACCGTGTGAAACGCCTGCTGCGTGAAGTTTACCGCCTCAATCAACTGCAGTTGAAATGTCTCAATTTGACCGAAGGCCAGCAGCTGGCCATGGCCATGATATATACAGGACAGGAACAATTGTCCTTTCAGGCAATTCAGGCCGCTTTTTTGCAGTGCATACAGAAAATGGAAAGGAAAATGAACCATGCGTAAGTTGGCCATCTTCCTTATTCGTATCTATCAATATGCACTCAGTCCGCTGTTTCCCAAAAGCTGCCGTTACGAGCCATCATGCAGCGAATACGGGGTTCAGGCCTTTAAAAAGCACGGTTTTTTCAAAGGATTTAAGCTCACCGCCAAACGCATTGGCCGCTGCCATCCCTGGGGCGGAAGCGGTTTCGATCCTGTTCCCTGACCGATTTTTCCGCATTTCCTTTGATTTATCAAGTATTTCCCATATTTTTGCACCCCCTAAAAAAGCACTTTTACAATGAACCACAATCAGTATGAAACCGTGATCATTTTAACACCCGTGCTCTCTGAACAACAGATGAAAGATGCTGTTAAAGGCTACAGAGAGCTGATCACAGGTAACGGTGGGGAGATGGTCCACGAAGAAAACTGGGGCCTGACCAAATTAGCCTATCCCATCGACAAAAAAGGCACGGGATTTTATCATTTGTTTGAATTCAAAGCAAACCCTGAGTTCATCAAAACCTTCGAACTGGCTTTCCGCCGTGACGAGCGCATCATGCGTTACCTCACCGTGAAGCTGGATAAGTGGGGTGTTGATTACAACGACCGGAAACGCAAAGGCGAATTCAATCAGCCTAAAACTGTAGCTGTAGAGGAGGCCGCATCATGAGCAAAGAAGTAAACTTTATCTTCAACCAGACACCCCAGGTGTTGCAGAAGAAAAAATACTGCCGCTTCAAGAAGCACGGTATCCGTTACATCGACTTCAAAGACAAAGACTTTCTGTTGAAGTTTGTGAACGATCAGGGCAAGATTCTTCCCCGTCGTATCACCGGTACTTCACTCAAGTTTCAACGCAAAATTTCCGTAGCTATCAAGCGCGCAAGACACCTGTCTTTGTTGCCTTTCGTAGCTGACGGCTTAAAATAAGAAGGAGGAGAAAATCATGAAAATCATCCTGACACAAGACGTGAAAAACCTGGGCCACAAAGACGATGTGGTAGTGGTGAAAGACGGATACGGACGCAATTACCTCATCCCCAAAGGCATGGCCAAGCTGGCTACCGACGGTGCGATGAAGATGCTGGCCGAAGATATCCGCCAGCGTGCGTTTAAAGTAGAAAAACTCCGCAAAGATGCCGAGCAGATTTCTGCCAAACTGAATGGTGCATCGGTAACCGTGAAAACCAAAGCCGGTGCTTCCGGTAAGATTTTCGGTTCGGTAACCGGCCTGCAGATTGCCAACGCGCTGAAGGAACAGGGCTACGATGTGGATCGCCGTAAAATTGCGGTTGATGACATCAAAAACCTGGGAACCTACACCGCCGATATCAACCTGTTCAAAGACATTACTGCCTCGATTACCGTGGAAGTGGTAGCGGAATAATCTCCTGAATCGTTTTATAAAAAAACCGCCCGGAAGGGCGGTTTTTTTTGTGTTGGTGTCATACCTGATATTACATGGCCATTATTGAAATACTTAACCCTATTTTTGCACCTTTATGTGGGATCGCATAGCAACCTATATCCTTAAAAACCGCAACTATTTTGTGGTGCTCATTCTGGCGTTTGCCGCTGCCGCCGGCTGGTACGCTACCAAGGCCGAAATGGCATACGACATGCAAAAACTGGTGCCACAGGATGATCCCGAATACAAGGCCTACATGGCCTTCAAGAAAACATTCGGCGAAGACGGCAACAAGGTGGTTATCGGGTTTAAACACAAAGACATTTTCTCCCTGCCGTTTTACCAGGATTACTACAAGCTTTGCGAAGAAGTCCAGAAGCAACCTGGTGTCATAGATTTGCTTTCACCCGCCAGGGTCTTTAATCTGGTCATAGACACCACCACCGACATGTATGCGGTGAAGCCGCTGCTTAGCCGTATGCCTCAAAGCCAACAGGAGCTGGACAGCGTGGCCGCTGCATTCAAATCCCTGAAATTTTACGAAGGGCTGCTGTATAACGATACCGCTAAGGTCGCGCTCATGGTTATTTCATTAAAAGACAGTACCCTGAATAGCAAGGGCCGTATTACCCTCATACGTAATATAGAAAAGCGCTGCGAAGCATTTGGGGTAAAGCACGGCATCGAAATGCACTACAGCGGTCTGCCCTTTATCCGCACCGAGTTTGCCACCAAGGTGAAAAGTGAAATCGTGCTGTTTACCATTATCGCCTTTGGGGTAACCGCGCTGCTCATTCTGGGTTTCTTCCGCAGCATCAGCACCCTGGCCATTTCATTGTTCTTCATTGCTATCGGGGTAGTAACCATGCTATCCGTTACGGGTCTGTTGGGCTACAAGCTCACCATGCTCACCGGTACCCTTCCGCCCCTGCTGGTGGTGATAGGGGTGCAAAACACCATCTATCTCATCAATAAATACCACGAGGAATACCGGAGGCACGGCAATAAGGCCCGTGCGCTCACGCGCATTATCTCGCGCATTGGCGTAGCTACATTCCTTATTAATTTCACTACCGCGGTAGGCTTTGGTACCTTTTATTTTACCAAAACCATCATGCTTGAGCAGTTTGGTGTGGTAGCGTTCATTACCATCAATATCATTTTCTTTATTAACATCATCGGTATTCCGGTGTTATACAGCTACCTGCCGCCACCTACAGAAAAGCAAACCGCCCACCTCGATAACAAGAATGTAAATAATTTTCTCAATTGGGTTCGTTTCAACGCGTTCAATAAAAAGCGATCCATTTACTTCTGGAGTATCGCATTCACGGTAATCAGCAGTATTTATATCATACGGTTGCGACCACTTGCTTTTATACTGGATGATGTACCTAAGTCCAGCAAGATTTATAAAGACTTGGTTTTCTTTCAGCAGAATTTCCGCGGAGTAATGCCGTTTGAAATACTAATAACCTGCCACGATGAGGGCGGTGCCAACTCTGCAGAGGTGCTGAATAAGGCCAATAGTCTGCAAAAATCTTTGCGCCGTTATGAAGAGTTTAGTAAGCCCATGAGTCTGGTAGAACTGGTAAGTTTTGCCAATCAGGCCTACAATGGTGGTGATGTGCGGCAATACCGGGTTCCCAAAGCAACCGACTTGGGTGATATTTCCTCGCGGATGCCTGCACCGGCTCAGGGCAGAAAGAGCATTGTGAACGGGATGGTGGATACGAGTATGACCCGTCTCCGCATCAGCTATCAGATGGCTGACGTAGGATCTATTCGCATGGATAGCATAACCAATCAGGTGAAAAATATTGCAGGGAAAATCTTTCCTGAGGAACAGTATGAAGTGAAAATCACGGGTACCGCAGCCATCTTTTTGCAGGGAAACCGCTATTTATACGACAGTCTTATCAGCAGTACGCTGTGGAGCTTACTCATCATCAGTCTTACCATGGGTTTGCTGTTCCCCAGCATCAAAATGATCATTATTTCTGTGATTCCGAATGTGCTGCCACTGCTTGTAACAGCCGGCTTGATGGGCTTTTTAAAGATTCCATTGAAACCCAGTACCATACTGGTGTTTAGTATTGCATTTGGCATTACGATAGACGCCACTACCCACTTCATGAGTACGTTTAGGCGGGAGTTGCTGCATACCAAAAAAACATTGCGTGAAGCCCTCAGCCATACCATTATGGAAGTGGGATTGAGCATGATTTATACCATGGTGGCGCTTTTTGCCGGTTACATGATTTTCATGTTCAGCCGATTCGAAGGTACCCAGGCACTGGGCTGGCTCACCGCGGTTACACTGCTTACAGGTTTGGTGGCCAATCTGTTTTTGCTGCCTGCGCTTATTCTTACGTTTGAAAAAGGCCTCAATCCAAAAGAGGAGCTGAAGGAAACCGTGATAGAGTTGCCCGACGAAACGGAAGATTAATTTTCAGAAACCAGCAGGTTGCAGCCACGTACCTCACTTTGGTCATGGCGTCCAAGCACCTCGAAACTGCCGTCATCATGCAGTTTGCCCAAATCCTGTGTGGCAATAAAACAGCAGCTGTGCACATTGGCTAAATCCACCACGCAAATAATGCCGGTTTTGCCCGGCGGAAGCCAGTTCCCGGGGTCGCTGATATCTCGAATCATGATTTTCATCCATGGCGGACACACAAAGCGCCCGTTTCCTTGGCTGTAGGCCTGGCTCATTAGTTCTGTCATGCCATATTCACTATGTATTTCGGTTACGCCAAAGCGCCTGCACCAATATTCGTGCAATTCGGTGCGGGTGAGTTCCGGCCCACGACCTTTCATGCCGCCGGTTTCCATGATGATGGTGTGTTTTAGCGGCGGGCCTCCATACATGTCAGCCAGTTCTTTCAGGGCAAAAGTAACCCCCAGTAAAATGCCCTTAGTGCCTGTGTTTTCATTGGATTCAATTTGTCTGATAAGTTTGGGGTAATCATACAAATAGAAATCACTGCCGGGCCGGCCGATTTTTACAAAATCATCAGCCATAAAAACCAGGCTGCTGTTTTTCCTTTCCAGATATCCGGGCAGCAAGCACAGCCAGGCGTATTGTGAGGCAGGACCGTATTGCATTTCAAAACATTTGCGAAAATTGCAAACGTAAATTTCAGGATTTTGCAAATAATGCTTCGATACTCCGGACTGTCCGGTACCGCTACTTTCAAATACAATTGACTCCGGCTCTTTAAAACAGGTAATCCTAAACTGTTTAAAAAAATCTATGGGTAAAAAGGGGATTTCAGCAGGACTTTCGGGTTGTTTATTGCCATTCACTTCCAACCAATGCTTAAAAATGGGGTTTTGCTGACGCTGGTAATGGAAGATTTCTAACGCCAATGTATTAAATTTGACATCGTCTGTGTTCCAAACCCTGTTTAAAATATCAGTCATCCTAACCGCTGTGCTTTTTGCCTGTAGGCCCGACAAAAATAAGTTCTCTGAAGTGCCTTTTCTGCAAATTAAGGGAGCATATGTTTACAATAATGGTTTTGACAGGGATAGTTTTATACAGTTGGAGCTGCATTACCGCGACGGTGACGGAGATATTGGATTAGATCCGGGGGATACCGCTCCGCCCTTTAACGCAGGCAGTTATGCATTTTATAACCTAAAAATCTGGATGTGGCAGAAGGTGAATGGCCAATGGATTAAACCCATTAACATGCTTGCCAATCCGCCTGATACCCTCAATTTTCACGAGCGCATTCCGCGCATTACCCCCACCGGACGGGCAAAATGGATTGAAGGTGATCTGACCGTCAATATTCCAGCACAACCATACGGACTAAAGCCCGATTCGGTCAAGTTGCAGGTGATGCTGATGGACAGAAAACTGCAGAGCAGTGGTTGGCTCGAAACAGAAGAATTATTCTTGAAACAGTAGCAAGGAGGCACCAATTCTACTATTTTCGCAACTCATTTACCTTTGGCACAAGGTTTGGAATAAACAGTTTATGAGAATATTGTTTTTTGCACTTTCGCTTTCACTAATGGCACCTTTGGCTGCTCAGAAAACCGGCTTTATTGACAGTGATCTGATTTTGGGTAAAATGCCAGAATATAAATCAGCACAAAAGCAGCTCGATGATTTTGCCGCGAAATGGCAGCAGGATGCTACCGATATGCAGCAAAAACTGGATCAGATGTACAAAGACTATAAGGCAGAAGAGGTTTTGTTGACTTCAGATCAAAAAAGAAAGCGGGAAGAAGCCATCGTGGGTAAAGAAAAAGAATTATTTCAGTTCAGGGAAGATAAATTTGGACAGACCGGCGAACTATTTAAAAAGCGCGAAGAGCTGATTAAACCGGTACAGGATAAAGTTTACGAAGCTGTTCAGAAAGTGGCAAAAAAAGAAGGCCTGGATTTTATTTTTGACAAGGCAGGCGGGGCATTGATGATGTATGCCAATGCCAAATACGATAAAACTTTTGAGGTGATGGAAGAACTGGGAATCCCAACGGACGCGCCCGGCACCACACCCGGTAACAACGGAAAATAACAACAATACTATATGAAAAAAATTCTCTCTTTACTGGCTGTTGCTACCCTGTTTATGGGTGCTGCAAATGCCCAGAAAATCGCTTACCTTAACATGCAGACCGTGATGGACACGCTCCCTGAAACAGATAGTGTGCGTGAACAACTCTATAAATATGCCGGAAAATTGCAACAGGATTTAACCGATCTGGCAGGCGAAATAGACAAGGCAAAAGCTGCGTATGAAGCAATCAACAATGATCCCTCTGCCTCTCAGGTAAGAAAGGAATTGCTTGCCAAGCGCTATCAGACCCTGGTGGAAGAATACCAACGTACCGAACAGGATGCCCAAAAACAACTCATGGATAAAGAAAAAGAAAAAATGCAGCCAGTATATGACATGATTAAAAAGGCAGCAGGAGAGGTGGGCAAATCCAAAGGGTATAACCTTGTGCTTAATAATACCAATGGAATGGTGCTCTATAATTTGAACGATGCAGATGATATTACCAACGCAGTAATCAAGAACATGCTTGCCAAACAGCCAGCTGCTTCAAAACCTGCCGGTGGTAAATAAAAATTTGTTTCCCTGATATAAAAAGTCCTGATAACAACATCAGGACTTTTTTATTTGCCCTTCCACACCTTGTTTTGCATACGTGGAGCACAAATCAGCCCCCATTGGTGTCTTTGATTCCGGATACGGTGGTTTAACCGTATTGAAGGAGCTGGAAAAAGCATTGCCCCAGTATGATTATTTGTACCTGGGTGACAATGCCCGTGCCCCTTACGGTACCCGATCATTTGATACTGTTTATGAATATACCCTTCAGGCAGTGAAATGGTTGTTTGATCAGGGTTGCCCCTTGGTGATACTGGCGTGTAATACCGCCTCTGCCAAGGCACTTCGAAATATTCAGCAAAAAGAATTGCCCAAAATTGATCCCGCAAAGCGTGTGTTGGGCGTAATCAGACCCACTGCTGAAATTGCTGGCAATCTCACAAAAACCGGGAATATTGGTATTTTGGGAACTCAGGGGACTGTGTCATCCCATTCCTATATCCTTGAATTGCAAAAGTTCTTTCCAGATGTGACTGTTTATCAAGAGGCCTGCCCCATGTGGGTGCCGCTGGTGGAGAATAATGAGCATGATAAACCCGGTGCCGACTATTTTGTGAAGCAGCATATTGATAATTTATTGGGTTATTGCCCCAAAATGGATGCAGTATTCCTCGCCTGTACGCATTACCCGCTGCTATTGGATAAAATCAAACAATACATACCGGAAGGTATGCGCGTTTTCGAGCAGGGAAGCATTGTTGCAGAGAGTCTTGTGCACTATTTAGAGCGGCATCCGGAAATGCGTAACCGCCTCAGCACCGGCGCTGCCCGAAATTTCACCACCACCGATGAAGCAGGAACTTTTGATAAGCAGGCGGCTGTTTTTTATGGTAAAATGGTTTCTTCGCGTCGCATAGAATTGCTGTAACAGGGCAGATGCAGGATGTTTTAAAACAGCGGTTGAGAACTCTGCCCGACAAGCCCGGGGTTTATAAGTATTTCGATGAAAATGGGGTAATCATTTACGTAGGAAAGGCACGAAATCTAAAAAAAAGGGTAAATAGTTATTTTACAAAACAGCACGATAACCGAAAGACAGAGGTGCTGGTTAGAAAAATTACCCATATTGATTTTACGGTGGTAGAAACTGAGTGGGATGCCTTGTTGCTGGAGAACAGTCTGATTAAGGAATTTCAGCCGCGTTACAACATCAATCTGAAAGACGATAAAAGCTACCCCTATATTAGAATCACCAACGAACGTTTTCCAAAAGTATACGCGATGCGCAATCCGGTGCGGGATGGATCATTGTATTTCGGTCCCTATGCTTCGCCCAAAATCATGCACACAGTGCTAGATCTGGCCAAAAAGTTATATCCAACACGCAACTGCAACCTGCAGATGACACCCGAAAAAATTGCACAGGGGAAGTTTTCCATTTGTCTGGAGTACCAGATAGGCAACTGTATGGGGCCCTGTGAGGGAAAGCAAACGGAGGGAGATTACAATAAAAGTATAGAGCAAATAAAGTATTTGTTGAGAGGTAATCTCAGCGAAATAAAAAATCACCTGCGCACCCAAATGCAAACATCCGCTGCTGCATTGCATTTTGAAGAGGCCCAGCTGTACAAGGAAAAACTGGATGCCCTGGAAAATTACCGACACAAAAGTACCATTGTTACTTCCCTGAAGAATAACGTGGCTGTTTTTTCAGTGAGCAGCACCGATAAATTTGCCTTTGTGAATGTGCTCTACGTGGCCGATGGAATTATTGTGCGCACGCACAACTGGGAGGTGAAGAAGAAACTGGACGAAACCGATACGGATATTATGCAGCAAGCAGTGGGAGAGATGCAGGTATTGTATGCCGATGAAATCCCGGATGAATGGATTTTTCAGCTTCCGCCGGTCGCTGAGGAGATTTTAGCTTTAAACTGGTCTGTACCCAAAAGCGGCGATCGAAAAAAACTGCTTGATTTGAGTTTGAAAAATGCCATGTTGTTCCGTCAGGAAAAACTCAATCAATATGAAAAACTGAATCCGGAAGTTCGCATAGACCGGCTCATGGAGCAGATGCGGCAAGATTTGCGACTGCAGGAGCAGCCCAGACACATGGAATGCTTTGATAACAGTAATTTTCAAGGCACGTATCCTGTTTCTGCCTGTGTTGTATTTAAGGAAGGAAAACCCGCAAAATCGGAGTACCGGCATTTCAATGTAAAAACAGTGGAAGGCCCCAATGATTTTGCGACGATGCAGGAAGTGATTCAGAGACGCTACAGTCGACTTGTTGAAGAAGGGAAATCCCTGCCGCAGCTGATTATCATTGATGGTGGTAAAGGACAGCTTAGTGCTGCAGTGGAGGTGCTTAAACAACTGAAAATTTATGGTAAAGTTGCGGTTATCGGCATTGCCAAGCGGCTGGAGGAGTTGTATTATCCCGAAGATTCCCTTCCACTTTACCTGGATAAAAAATCAGAAACACTCAAAGTGATTCAACAAATGCGCGATGAAGCTCATCGTTTTGGAATAACGCATCACCGAAACCGCAGAAGCAAAGGGCTGGTAAAATCTGCGTTAACTGACATTGCCGGAATAGGCCCTGAAACGGCTGCAATGCTGCTCAAAAACTTCAAATCAGTGAGCAAGGTAAGAACATTGGGTTTAGATGAACTTGTAGCCGTTGTAGGCGAAAAAAAGGCAGTTGTGATTTATTCTCATTTCCACCCGGAAGAACATGCAAATGGATAATCATTATACTTTGCTGCAGTTGCTCACCGAGGCCCAAAATCATGATGTGGCCTGCATCTGCGTATCAAACGGTTTTGATGACCCGTATGGCCGTTATGAATTCCTGGCCGGTTTTGGTGAAAAGACATCATTTCATGCACCAGAAGGAATTTCTACATCAGATTCCCTGAAAATGGGTTTTTGCAGTTATGATTTAAAAAACAGGCTTGAAGCCCTCGAGTCAAAGCATCCACAAGCTGTTCAGGTACCCGATTTTTATTTTTTTGAGCCGACCTATTATTATAAATCGTTGCGGAATAAAGTTGATTGTGAGTCTAATTTTTCTTTACCTGAAGCTGCCAGGTTATCTCAAAAAAAGACATCGGTGGAGTTTGTTTGCAGTACCCCCAAGCATCAATATCTGCAGCATGTTGAACAGATCAAGGAATGCATAAAAAACGGCGATTTTTATGAAATGAATTATTGCCTTCAATTCGAGAGCAATACATGCCTCAATCCCTATGCCCTATTTGCAGATTTAAATAAAACAGCACCGGCACCATTTGCCACATTTTTCAAATACCACCATAAATTTTTACTGTGCTCAAGTCCGGAACGTTTTATGGCCAAACGGAGCCAAAAGCTCATTGCCCAGCCCATCAAAGGAACCAGAAAAAGACATGCTGATGTTTATGCTGATAATCAGATCATGGAAACTTTAGGTAACAGCGAAAAAGATCGTGCTGAGAATATTATGATTGTGGATTTGCTCCGAAACGATCTTAGCCGGGTATGCGTGCCGGGATCAGTTGTTGTTCCAGAGCTTTGCAAGGTTTATTCTTTCAGCCATGTGCATCAGATGATCAGCACGGTGATTGGTGAAATAACGTCGGATATTGGTTTTGAAGCACTTTTACAGGCATCTTTCCCCATGGGAAGTATGACCGGAGCACCGAAGATTCAGGTTATGAAAGATATTGAGCGATTTGAGAGTTTCAGTCGCGGGTGGTACTCAGGTTGTCTTGGTTATTGGGAAAATGGTGATTTTGATTTGAATGTGGTGATCAGGGCCCTTCAATTGGATACCCACTCAGAGAAAATGTATTACCATGTGGGCGGAGCCATAACCTACGATAGCATCCCCGAGGAAGAATACAGGGAGTGTTTGCAGAAAGCGGCAGGTTTGTTGCAGGCCCTTAAAAATTAAGAGTCCTCAAATTTGTAGCCGACCCCTTTAACTGTGTAGATATAGCGCTCTTCGAGTTTTTCTCTGATTTTTCTTACGTGCACATCAATGGTGCGGTCTACCACAAGTACTTCATTCCCCCATACGCTTTCCAAAATCTCATCGCGGCTAAAAACCCTGCCTGGTCTGCTTGCCAGGAAGGAAAGCAATTCAAATTCTTTGCGTGGAAATTGAAGTGATTTTCCTTTAAACTCAACCACAAAACGTTCGCGATCTATCTTCAAATCACCAAACTCAAGTACTTCGTGGGCACTTGTCTGAATGGCGTTTCTTCGACGCAATATCGCTTTAAGGCGAGACATAAGCACACGGGGTCTGATGGGCTTGGCTATATAGTCATCAGCACCTGCCTCAAAGCCGGCCAGCTCGGCAAACTCTTCGCTTCTTGCAGTTAGAAAAACAATGGGAATATTCTTGGTATCGCTGTCTTCTTTCAGCTGCCTGCATGCCTCCATTCCGTCCATCACCGGCATCATCACGTCCATTAAGATAAGATCAGGTTTGATTTTTCGTGTTTGTTCCAATGCTTGAAAACCATTGGCAGCAATATGAACTTCAAATCCTTCCTTGTTTAGGGCGTGCCTAATGATTTCAAGAATGTCCATCTCGTCATCGACTACCAGAATTTTAGGCATGTTTTTTACCATCACGCTTCAAAAGAATGACGGATTTGTTATTGACCTTTAACGCTATTATTATCTTATTATTAATAGCTTATTTTCATTATCGGGCAAAAACCTCTTGCAGCTTGGCATACAGGTTCTCACCACGGAGTCCCTTGGCGATAATTTTACCGTCCTTATCCAACAAATAAGTTGCAGGAATACTGCTCACCTGATATTGCTTGGCAGGAGCACTTTGCCAACCGCCCAGGTCGCTAACATGTCTCCAGGTGAGTGAATCGGCAGCAATGGCACTTTTCCATCGGCCTGCCTCGCTATCGAGTGAAACCCCTAAAATCTCGAACCCTTTGTCTTTAAAGTCATTGTACATTTTACGGTTGAATGGATTCTCTCTTCTGCAGGGTCCGCACCAGGAAGCCCAGAAATCAATGAGGACCACTTTACCGCGTAAACTGCTCAGCGCCAGTTCGCTGCCATCCGGTTGTTTGAGTTTAATGTCTGGTGCAATCGCACCAATAGCCAGAACTTTCTCTTTTTGGTAGCGTGAGGTCATCTCTGCCATGTATTTTCCGGTAGGGGAATATGCTTTCAGCGACTGGTATGCATGTTCAAGCAGTGGAAATTCAATCTCATCGAGCATCTGTGTTGCCAGCACAAAATAGGGCACCGGTGATTTTTTCATACCCATCACCAGGGCCGTAATGTTTTTTTTGCGTTCGGCCAGCAGCTGATAATATTCGTTTTGCAATTGCTGTCCAATGGCATAGTTTTCTGGCGTATTCGCCATGCCGCGTGCCCTATTTTCAATATTTTGCAGTTTGATGATGTAGGAAACATTTAAATCCACCAACTGCTTTAATTCTGAGCTGCTTTCAATGCCTTTGCCTGAAAGAGCATAGCTGACATCGAGTCCGCTTCCGGAACATTCCAGTTTTGCCTGTGTTTTATTATCCAGAATCAGGTAAACGAGACTGTTTTCATCCCATTGCAGCTGACAGATAATACTTTCTGTAACATTGCCGCTGATGGTGAAATTCCCCGAAGCATCCGTTCTGGCGCTGTCAATCAGTTGCTGACCACCGGGAGTTACTTCCAGCAAAACAACCAGATTATTTGGTTTGTTCTTGATGTTTCCTTGTATGGTAAAGCCATCTTTCACTTTTTCCAGAGAACCTTCACTGCGTGTTAGCAGTTCGTTTATCCAGCTCTCAAAGCGCGATGCGGATTCTCCGGCTTTTGCATGGTTGCAGGAGGCCATAGATGGCATCAGCAGCATTAGCACCGTTGCCCATATTCCAAGTTGCAGTTTGTTGAATGACATTATAAGGGATTAAGCAAATATCGTCCCAAACTTCAAAATGGTCAAGTTATTTTTCAGTCTGTTGTTTGCGGAATTCCTCCAGTTCTTTGGGAGTAACCGCATTTTCAAGCCGGTGCTCGCCAATGCGGGTGCGGCAAAGTGCCGACAGATGGCCTCCGCTTCCCAGTGCATGTGCAAAATCATTGGCAAGCGATCGTATGTAGGTGCCTTTGCTACATACCACCCTGAAATGGATATCGGGTATAGCTATCCGCGTAATCTCAAATTCTTTGATGGTGATTTCCCGAGGTTTCATTTCGGTTGCAACGCCTTCCCGGGCCAGTTTATAAGCTCTTTTACCATCTACTTTTATGGCCGAAAAAACCGGCGGTAACTGCGAAATTACACCGGTGAAATCTGTTGTCTTTTCAAGGATTTGCGCTTCCGTGATATGCTCAGTTGGGAAAAACGCATTGGCTTCGGTTTCCAGGTCATAACTTGGTGTTGTATGTCCTAGGGTGATGGTGCCCGTGTATTCTTTTTCCTGATCCTGCAGTTCCTGAATTTTGCGTGTGCTGCCTTCGGTGCAAACCAACAACAATCCAGTTGCCAGCGGATCCAGGGTGCCTGCATGCCCAACGCGCTTGGCTCGGGTTACCCATTTTATTTTTTTGACAACCTGGAAGGATGTCCAGCCGTATGGCTTGTTTAGCAGAAGTATTTCTCCCGGTGGTCTGGGTTCGCTGCTCACTGTATCAAAATCTTTTGGCTGCGTATGGTTACATCATCAGCGGTTAACTGCAAAATATAGGTGCCTGCAGCAAGCTGTGTGGCATCCACTTTTAGCTTATGAATGCCTTCGCTTAGCTTAATGTTGATGTTGCTTTTCACGTTCTGACCCAGTGAATTGACGAGGTTTGCCTTGTATAAGGCCGGTTTATCTACTTTCACTTCTATGAAGAGTTGTTCATTGGCAGGAACTGGAAAAATTCGCACATCAGCAACCGGATCCTTTAGCAATGGATCAGTTAACTTAATTCGCGATATCCAGGCAAACATAGAACTGTTTTTGCCGTAGGATCCCACCGTGTAGAACACGCCCGGCTCATTGTATTTGGCTTGTATTCCTTCATAGTCCCCCCATCGTTGTTCTCCTTTGGGGATAAATGAATAATAAATCAGACTATTGCCTTTTACAAGCTTTACGGTTTTACTGTATTCACCCAATCGGTTTCTGTATATTACAGCTGTTCCCGGATAGTGCCACGGACTGCTATATACAAAAGTAATAGCGGTACTCGGGTCGTCTGCATTTTTACCGGCGGCGGCAATGGCCGGATAACCCAAGTCCAGCGAGTCATCAGTAATCATGCCTGCCTGAATGACCGGATTTGATCCGATGTGATAAATGGTGTTGTGGGTAAGATGTGCCTGCATGGTCTTGAAATTCATGGTGTTTTGCAGGTACTGTATCTGATTACCGATGCGGACTGCACTCAAAACCCGACAATCGTTGGTTCTTAGCTTGTAGGAAGTGTCTGGCTGGAGTGCACTGGGCGGAAATCCATATTTCATGGGCGATACCAGCACTTTCATGCTTAGTTTGGCTTGTCCACTCTGCTGTGTATTATCAATATGAAGGAGAAATGCGGTGTCGTTTATCTTGTCAATGGGTTTTACACTGATGAAATAATTGTCTGTGCCTTCAGGCATGGGGCCATTTTGAATCGCACAAATACTTCTCAGCGATTTTCCCTGATATTTTATGTTGGAGTAAAAGTCTTTTCTCAGGGTATCTCCTTTATAACCATCTGCTTTATTCAATTGCCAGATAATGGCTTCGGTAAATCCTTCTTCCCATGAAGCGCCGTTGCCGATGAGGTTTACTGTGAAAAACATGTCTTGGCTGTTTTGCGATACAATGGGATAATCGCTCCAAATAAGATCATTCGTGGGTTTTCCGGGAATTTTGTAAACATTCCATCCCTGGGTAGGATCATTGGTTTGGCTGAACGCTACCACAATAAAGCTGCGAGTATCCACGGTTCCATGCATAAATAGAATGATAAACCGGTCTGTAATTGGATCGTAAAGCACCCTTGGGTCATATACCCTGTCCATGGTTGGAAAAGCATCAATCTTTTTTTGTTGGTTGGCAAACTGAATCAGTCCCCACTGTTTTTTCCAGTTACCCTGATCGTCATAAACCCTGATTATGGTATTGAGCACACTGATAACCATACCGCCATTGCTCACCGCAATGTGATTGTCATTGGGAGTTCCTGAACCCGAAGTTCCATCCCAACCTTTTAAATCTTCAGGTGCAATTGAATTGGGTGGGGTAGGGGTTCCGGTGTAGTTTCCCCTGCGTTTGGTATTGCGCTGG
>JBILTS010000054.1:0-14269 GCA_044371405.1 Bacteroidia bacterium | reverse complement strand
GAATATTTCCTTATCAAATACCAATAGTAATAAAATTATGATTGATGGATCTGGTGGAGTTACCATTAGTTCAGTCATAGCATCGACTTCTGCGCCAATATTAGTAGGGGGATCAGGTAGTGGTGTTTTAACTTTAACTGCACAAAATACATATACAAGTAATACAATAATTGAGGGTTCCACTTTAATATTAAATAGAAGTGGAGGCATCACCATCCCTGCCACCAATAATGTTACAGTATCCGGAGGAACCCTTCGGATAAGTTCAAACCAAACGCTGAATGATGTGACTGTATCCGGAGGAACACTGCAAGTAGATGCAGGAGTAACCTTAACCATAAACGGAGCATATACAGGCGGGGGAACCATAGTAAACAATGGAAAAATAGTAATTACCTCTGCTTCCGCATTTCCGGGTAGTTCCACCACCATTTCGGCTATGAATGATTTGGAAATTAACCGTTCCGGCGGTGTTGCTCTTGATAAAAACATGACCGTAACAGGAACACTCACCCTTACCTCCGGCATCCTTGATCTTAGCTCCCAAACCCTCACCATATCAGGTTCTGTTGCACGCACCGCTGGCACCATAGATGCCGACGCAGGAACCCTCACATTTACCAATACCACCGGACGCACATTGCCTTCCTCTTTGTTCTCCGGTAATATCAATAACCTAACCATGAACGGCAGCGGTGGCATCACACTTGGAAATGCAGCCACGGTAACCGGCACACTCACCCTTACATCCGGGCTGCTCACCACCACATCCACCAACCTGCTCACCCTGGCCGATGGCTCCACGGTTTCAGGGGTTTCAAACAGCTCATTTATTCATGGCCCCATAAAAAAAGTGGGTAATACCGGATTTACTTTTCCTGTCGGAGCCAGTGGAACCGGATATCAGCCCATACAAATTGCCAATTTTAGCGGCACTACCACTTCTACCGATGCATTCACCGCTGAATATAAGCGCAGTTCTGCCTCCGGGGTGGGTACCAATATCAATAGTCCGGTTAACAGGGTTTCTTACTGTGAATACTGGCAGCTGGACAGAACCAATGGCACCCCTGCAGTGGATGTTACCCTTCATTTTAATACCAATAGCGGTTGCGGTGGCGGCACCCCTGCAGACTATCTCGTTGGCAACAGCGGGCTACTGTCAGAACTTCGGGTTTGCCGCTGGGATGGTTCTCAATGGGTTAATTACACTACTTCATTTACTGGTGCCGCTCCAAATGTTACGCTCACTGCCACAGGTATCAATACATTCAGTCCATTTACCGTAGGATCTACGGGATTAGCGCCTCTACCGTTGAAGTTGCTTTCATTTAGTGGAGTAAAAAAAGAGGGTGCTGTGCATCTCAATTGGACAACCCTGGATGAAATCCAAATGAAGTCTATCGTGCTACAAAGCAGTGCTGATGGGTTAAATACTGAAAATGTGGCAGAAATATCTGCTCGCAATACCCCTCAAAATCAATATTTCTATAAAGATTCTTCGGTTCCTATGATTACAATGTTCCGTTCACATGGCTATCGTTATTATCGTCTTGCCTTTGTCAATCAAAATTTAAGCCGAGAATATTCACCATGGATCAATGTAATTGACAGTGAGCTTTCGGCCCACCCGCATCATTATTTTGATGTTTTCCCCAATCCGGCTGATCACCAGGGTATAACAATATTTTCACGTTTCTCAGGTATGCTTGCAGGTGATCTTAGCTTGATTGATAACACAGGCAAATTGGTTTATCGGCAAAATAGATTTTTTGACAGACGTATTTCTGTACCCACATCCATGTTAAAACCTGGAGTGTACGCACTTCTCATTCAATTGCCGGACGGCAGGGTAGAACGACACAAAATAACCATACAGCCATAGCAAAAAAAGGAAGTATCTTTGCATGGTGAGGAGATTTTTACCAGTAGTTTTACTTGCATTTTTTTCGGGTTCCCTCTTTGCCCAGCCCTGTAAATCCATCCGTAATTCACAAAAAACGCTCACCTCCAAATGTATTAAAATTCGCTCCATTCTTGTTGATGCTTGCGGTAATCCAGAGGGCGAGAATGAAATCCTTTTATTTGAAACCGGGAAAAATGCGATTTTGCTTTCTTCCATTAGTGTGAAATGGGCCACTGTTACCAATAGATGGCTTGGACTTACCCAATCTGCTGCCACAGCTAAGCTGGTTTCGGATATCAACGCCACCATAACGGGTTGTGGCAAATTGCTTGAACCATCCGGTACTACCATTCCTGCCAATAAAAAGGTCTATTTTTTCACATCCACCGATTTTACAGTGGGTTCCAATCAATTTACCAATCTCTCGGATACGGCCTATGCCATTTTTCAGAAAGCCGGTAATACAGCAGGTCATTTTGCGAATTACTCTACACCTTCGGGGCTGCGCACTACCATTCTTTCCGTGGTGGGTTCCTGCAGCGATACCGCTACTTATGATAAAGTAAAACTGGTGAAACAAAATGGTGCCGTTGGCGCGGAAGACGGTGGCTATGTGAATTTCGACAGTGTGGGAAATGCTACCTATCTCAATGATGGCTGCAATGCACCTTCAGAGCCATTGAAAGTGACCGCCGTATCATTGAATGGCAATAGTTTTTGTCCGGGTGATTCCGTTTTGCTGAAAGGCACCGTTTCAGGAGGACTTTGTTTTGTATGGCGGGCCGCTAACGGCCGTTTTTCAGATACTACCTCGCTTTTGCCTGTTTATTATCCGAATTACACCAAACCGTCTTCCCCAGAATTGCTGTTGTTTAACTGCAAGGGCAGTGTGAAAGCTGCTGTTACCATCAATATTAAAAACCAGCAACCCGTTTCCGCCGGAAAAGACACTACAGTTTGCGCCGGCAATGCCATTTCATTGAAAATGCGCTCTGGGGCAGGCCCCGTGGTATGGAAATCGTTGGGAGGCAAAGGAAGTATTCAAAATCCAAATTCATCCGCAACAACCTACCTTCCGTCACCCAACGACACCGCCGTTTATTTTATACTTCAGGCATTTAATGGCTGCAATGCTGCCAACGATACCTTTAAAGCTGAGTGGATTCAAAAAATAAAGCCCGATTTTCAATTGTCAGATTCTGTAGTTTGTCTGAATAGTGATTCTATTTTTCTATACCCGCTAAACAAGGGCGGGATTTTCAGCGGGCTGCAATTTTCTGCCACACCGGCCTACTGGCCTTCCACACCCGGGCGCTACCGAATCGTTTATCGCACACAGAATAGCGGATGCCGGGATTCTGCAGTGAAATACCTGGTGGTACACCCCAAACCCAATCCTCAATTTGATATTTTACCGAACGATACGGTAAAATTGGGGGAGACGGTAACCGGGCAGCCAAAACAAACAGGAGCATACCGTCACAACTGGAGTACAAGCGGAAATTTAGTTATATGGCCGTTTGAAGCCACTCAAGCGGGACAATACCGCATACTGCATCGCATAACCGATTCAGTGACAGGATGTTCAGATACAATTTCAGCAGTGCTAATTGTTTATGCCGATGAAGATATTCGCATGGCCAATGTGTTTACACCCAATAATGATAGCATCAATGAGGTTTTTAACTTTGTTGGAACCGGAGTAAAGGTCTCCAACCTTAAGATTTTTAACCGCTGGGGAGAGAAGTTGTTTGAAAGTGACGATCAGCGAAAAGGATGGAATGGTAAAACGGCCAATGGTGTTTTATGCCCGGAGGGTGCTTATTTCTGGCAGCTTTATGTGCAGATGCAAAGCGGTAAAAAGGGCTATTATTCGGGCTCTGTAACTTTGCTTCGGTAATCCTGTCTATCTTCGCATCATGCCCCGCATACTGGCTTTTGATTATGGAATGAAACGAACCGGTATTGCGGTCACCGACCCCCTGAAAATGATCGCAAATCCGCTCATGGCAGTTGAAACAGCCCAATTGCATGTATGGCTTCAAAAATATCTTGCAACTGAACAGGTGGAATCCTTTGTGGTAGGACTTCCTAGCCGTTTGAGCGGTGAAGACACCCACGCTACCCAACCGGTGCTGTTGTTCATTGAAAAGCTGAAAGAAGTTTATCCTGAAATTCCTGTTTTCACCATTGATGAACGGCTTAGCAGCCGCGAGGCCAAGCAAAGTATTATCAGCAGTGGGGCGGGTAAGCAAAAACGGGCCGATAAGAAATTATTGGATACCGTGAGCGCTACCTTAATTTTGCAAACACACCTTCAAAGAATCTCATGATATTGCCTGTATATGCATATGGCTTCCCGGTTTTAAGACAGAAAGCCGTTGAAATCGACAAGGAATACCCCAATTTGTCCGGACTCATAGCTGATATGTTTGAAACCATGTATGCCAGCAATGGCATTGGTTTGGCTGCACCTCAGATTGGGCTGGGAATACGGCTATTCATTACCGATGGCTCTGAAATTGAAGACATAAAACCTGATGGGTTTAAGCAGGTATTTATCAATCCACAAATTATTGAGGAGTTTGATGAAAAATGGGATTATGAAGAGGGTTGCCTCAGTATTCCTCAGGTTCGGGCTGATGTGAACCGCCATAGCAAGTTGGTTTTGCGCTATTTTGATGAAAACTGGCAGGAACATACCCATGAATTTGAGGGCATGGCAGCCCGCATTATTCAGCATGAATATGACCATATTGAAGGAATTTTGTTTACCGATCGGATTCATCCGCTAAAACGTACCATGCTCAAGTCGAGGCTCAATAACATCAGCATAGGTAGGGTAAATGTTTCCTACAAAATGAAATTTCCAAAAAAGTAAATAACAGAAGGCATGGCAGACAAGAGCAAACCCGCTTTCCGATATTACTGGATACTCTTGCGGCCTGTGAATCTGGGTATCATTATTCTGACAATGGGGCTGTTTATGATGCACGCCTCAAGGTGGAATGTACAGAATCTGCGCTGGCCCGATTCCTTGTTTGTGTTGCTTGCTGTTTTGTTCACTGCAGCAGCCGGATATGTTATCAACGACATACTCGATATTGAAGAGGATATCATCAATAAACCAGAAAAGAGAATCATAGCAAAACATATCAGCATCAGGTCTGGAGTGATTTTTTATTCAATATTGCTATTATGCTCAATTGTATTTGGTTTTTTAACCGGCTGGAGCATGGGGCTGATTTGTGTGCTTATTTCCATACTGTTGTATTTTTATTCATCCGATTTAAAAGGCACCACACTCTGGGGTAATATACTAGTATCATTAATGAATGGGGTAGTGGTGTTCTTTTCTGCACAGGGCGTAGATGAGAAATTTAACGGCTATTTTGCCGAATATGCATTTCTGGCTTTTCTTATTACGATGGTAAGGGAAGTTATTAAAGATATTGAAGATACTGAAGGAGACAAGGCCAAGGAATACGAAACTTTTCCCATTGTGTACGGGCCAAGAAAATCAATTTGGCTTTGTATGGGAATTCTTACCCTGATAAACATTCACATGGTATATTTAATCACAGAGAGTAAGAATCTGTATTTTGCCATTTTCACAGGTATTTTCGTGCTCCTGCCGGTATTTTATTTTTATTACCAGCTATTGTCTTCAGAGGAGAAAAGCGATTACACCCGCATTCAGCGTCACCTTAAATGGCTGATGGTAACCGGGATATTATCGGTTGTTTTTCTGTGATTTCCAGTCTGCGGCTACTGCTGTAAGCTCTTCATACCATGCTTCACCCATTTTACGTATCAGGGCTTCTTTCAGGAAAGCATATACCGGAATATTTTCTTGCTCTCCCCGTTGGCATGCCGGTTCACAGATACTCCAGCGGTGGTAATTCAAGGCAGTATATTCACCGTATCGTTTGGCACGAATGGGGTAGAGGTGGCAACTGACAGGTTTTTGAAAATCGGTTTTACCGGCCTTCCAGGCGTTTTCAATGCCGCAGGTGGCAGTCAATCCCTCATAAACCAGAAACGAACATTCTCCGCCGGGCAGGCAGGTGGTAACAGATTCTCCATCGGGATCGGTGGTGTGAAATCCATGATCTTCAATGTTTTTTAGCCCTGCTGATGACAAAAACGGCTGTATTTTGGGCAATTCCTGTTCAATGACAGATATTTCAGCTGCCAGTAAAGGAGCCCCGGCATCACCCTGCACGCAACATGCACCATGGCAGACACGGGTGTTGCAGGCAAATTTATTTTCGATTATGTCTTCAGAAACGAGGGCGTTTCCAACAATCAGCATTAGATAATTTCTTGTTTGTTCAGGAAATCTTCATGACCCAGTTTTTCCAATCGGGTGGCTTTTTCCAGTACTTCTTCGCTGATGCGCTTTTTATAGTCCTTTACTTTTTGGCCGATGTTTTCATCCTGTGCGCCCAGAATCTGAGCAGCCATGATGCCGGCATTTCTGGCCCCGTTGATGGCCATGGTAGCTACCGGAACCCCCGGAGGCATCTGCACAATGCTGTATAAGCTATCTATACCACTGAGGTTGCTGCTCTTAACAGGAACGCCAATGACAGGAAGATGGGTTATGCTGGCCACCATTCCGGGAAGATGTGCGGCTCCACCGGCTCCGGCAATAATAACTTTGATGCCTTTTTCCGGTGCTTTGGCAGCGTAATCAAACATCCGCTGGGGGGTTCTGTGTGCAGAAACAATGGTCAGTTCATACGAAATGCCAAAAAATTCGAGCATACGAGCTGCTTCCTGCATTACAGGTAAATCGCTGTCGCTGCCCATGATGATACCTACTTTAGCCATGAGTGGATTGGGTTACAAAGTTCGCAATAATTGACCATAAAACATATATGCAGAGAAACGGAATACCTGCGTAAACACCAAAAACAGGAATACAAGCTAGACCCAGTAAGGGAACGGCTATTTTCCAGATGAGTAAAGGATCGCCTTTTTTGAATTTTAATGACAGCATAGGCCAATCAGAAACCATCAAAAATGCAGCCAATACTGGTGCAAAACTAAAGAAGTAAGGATGTTCAAAAATGGGCTTAAAAACGCTTTCTTTCATGTTTTCAAAGGCCAATATCAACGATCCGAATGCGATGCCTGTAATGGGCGTGGGAACGCCTAAAAAGCCCGTTTTTTGACGGGTATCAATATTGAAATTTGCCAGTCTCCATGCACCAGCCAGGGGCAGTGCCAGCCAGGCATAGCGCGAGGTGCAGAAGCCATCAGGCATGCAATATCCTTTTTCAAGGGTGTAGTGTAGCATCACCAATCCGGGCAGCAGCGCAAAGGTGATTAAATCAGCCAGAGAGTCTAACTGCTTTCCCAGCTCACCGTCGGCACCCAAAAGCCTCGCCGTGAAACCATCTGCAAAGTCTAGTACAGCAGCCAGGCCCATGCAGATCAGAATACTTTGCATGTCGCCTGCCATCATGCGTTCAATGCCAATGGCCCCGCAGGCAAGGTTTCCGAGGGTTAGCATGTTTGGGATGTTTTGCAGCGTTTTTCTCATCATCAAATCAAAGGTCAAAGTTAAAGAAAACAGAGAAACTGCTGCCTGTGATTTGGGTTTTCAGTTGATTGCGTGCATAATAAATATTGGTTTTGGATATAAACCAGTCCGGTGCACTCAAATCCCAAAGATAACCTCCTGAAAATCCTATCTGCATAAACGGCAGTATTCTGCATTGCAGGCGCGATTGTAAGCCCACTCCGGCGGCATGGTTTCTGGCCAGTTTTACCGGATCTGTAGCCGGTGTTAAAAATCCTCCGTAAAGTCTTTTGGAACTCAATGTTTCTGTGGCATGAAATATTTGAGGTCCTATGTCGGCAGATAATCCGGCCATGTTAATAAATCGCCACCCTGCATAGGCCGATGCAGACCGAAAGGAATATTTGATGGACAGTTCATCTTTTTTCTGATACAATTCTGTGGGCAGGCTCATGCTGAACTGTGTGCCAGCTGTAAAATTTTTATTATACCAGTTGGCACCCGTTGTTAAAGGATAATGGCCGTAATTGATGCCTGTTATTGCAGGATTTACATGATTTATTATGTTTTGTTTTTGGCTGAAGGAATTGATGCTGATACCGGTAAATAACTGGAATGACGATATTTTATTTGTCTGCTTTTTTTGATCGGTAATATTTTTTCGCACTGCAACCAGAAAGCCGAATCGTTCAGCCAGGGCACTGTTTTGACCATTGGCAAGTTGGATAATACTTACCTCACCTGCAGGAGCGTGGTTTAGCAGCCGTCTGGTTTCTGCTTTTAAACCCTTGTCAATAATACTGTTTTCCTCCGCATCAATTTCTCTGTCTCCCGCATAGAAGATACCGATGCTGAGTACCTTGTTTTTTGAATTGAAGTACCGCTCCTGTAGTTTGTGCATCACACTTTGATAGGCATACCATCCGCAGTCTCCATCCTGAATACTGTAGGCAGTATGGCAGCGACCAAACTGACCAAAAAACCTTGCAGTCGTGTCACTGTCCAGCAGTCGCCTGAGTTTTCTGAACATGGTCTCTTCCCGCCAGGTGTAGTAAAATGCACTGTTTCTGTATTGATTCCATTGTTTGTATTCCCGCAATCCATCAATACCTGATTGGATTAAATCATGACGGCTTCCCAACCAGATGCTAAGTTCTGTATTCAAACTGTCGAAATGCCTTAGTATCAAATCAATGCTCTGATCCAGTGAAAATGGAGGAGTAGTGTTTGCGTTGATTTCATTTTTTTCAGTGGTTTCAAATTCTTTCAATCCGCTGTGTAAAATCCAACCGGCGGCCTGATGAACCCCTTGAACAGCGCTGTATAAACTTTTTGGAACACCGGTTTTGGGAAGCATATCCGAAAGACGCAGTACGGCTATATCATTAAACCTTTCCACATCTACACCATGAATTTGAATTCTGTCACCCACTGGCAATGTAAGATTCCATGCACGGATATTTTCCAGAATTTTCATGTGATCAACTGATGTGGTGGCTTGCAGGCAATATTTTGAAGTGGTATCCACACCATTTACATACCGATTGGCATACCAGCCCCGGGCTTCTCCCAGTTCCAGTAATAAATGCCTTACACCCGCTTTATCATGTAAAAAACGCAATAATTTGAATTCCAACAAACCATTCATTTCCACATGCATGTGGTTTTCACCGGTCATGATCACCCTGGGGCCTTTTGCATAAAATTCCAGCTCCTCCATACCGGAATAGTCTCCCGGATCTTCAAGATTGAGTTTAAAAAACCGATTGTAAGACTGAGAACGCCCCTCTGGCTTATCCCGCTGCCATTGGGCTGCCATATCTATGTTGCCCAAAAGTGTAAGTAAGATAATCAGCAAAGGTATTTTCATGGTTTGTCCTTTCTTGCATTTTGCTTTTGGGTAAATAAATGAATGCCCGCACTGACATTTACAAAAACCTGGTCGCCTTTGAATTTGCCCATAGGACCGCTGTATAGATTGTTCACCCGCCAGCGTCTGTCGGAAACATCCCATCCATATCCCGCTTCGGCTGAAATATAAAATCTATTTAAATTCAACTGACCTTTGGCAGTGATGCCTATGGCGAATACCGGATTCACGGCTACTGTTGGCAAGGTGAATCTTGAGATAAACAGGGTGTCGCTTTGCGTGTAGGGTTTACTTACGTAATGCTGCTGATAGGATAGATAAGAACCGAAACCTCCCTGGAAAATGGGATTTTCAGGCACGATATTGGAAACACCGGATAAAAATGTACCCCAATAATGGTAAGCCGATCGAGGGTCTGAAGCACGTTGGAAAAAACCTGCTGTAAACTGATTGTTCCCTTTATCCTGAAAAGAAAACTGTACACCGAAATCGGGCATGGGTAAGGCTTTGGGTAAGCCATTGTCTGACAGCATGGTGTTGAGTCTTGAGTAATTGAGCAGGTGGATGCCGGAACAAAGACCTGCACTAAGCAAAGGTGTAGATTTTACGATAGGCAGTTCCAAATCCTGTGGCTTTTCCTTGGTGTTTCCCATAACCAGCATATAATCAAACGAGGTGGAAGCGTCCGGTTTAGTCCAGCGGGAAATTGAAACCGCATTGTCAGCAACTCCGGCGCGTATCTCCTTGAGCGCTGAAAGCACAGCCGGGGGCTCGTCTTCCGAGTCGAAAATATCGTTGTAATAAACCCCTACATTGAAAATTTGACTGCCGGTAATGCTGTCTTCACTGAGTTTGCTGCAAACAGGTGAGAAATCAAACAAATCGCAGGAACCTTGCAGCCAGGTTTTGGATGCGTAACAACGCCCAATGACGCAAACAAAACGCTCACCTGGCAGGTTTTTCAGTGCCATGGCCATATTCTCCGCCACCTGTTGCACCCTGTAGGGGTCTTCCAGCGAGGTGTTTTTCAGTTCGTCATACCTTATGGCTGATTTCAATCCCCGCATGAGGGCTTCCAACCTAAACCATTCGTCGTCTCCAAGCCATTGTTGATAAGCGGTCTTGAGGGTGTCGAAGCTGTTTGCAAAGGTGATGAATGTGTTTTTTACGGGGAACCGTTCTTTATTGTATTTCGGATCCGGACTTTCGGCCTTTAGTTGTTGATAATGAATGGCTCCCTGGAGCGCTTCAATCGGTATTCTCAGATTATCGGGCGGCGTTTTGTCTTTCAGCAGATTGTGGATGCCCAGTGCGGGAATCAGCAACTGGTTTTCGGCGTCAATGCCAATGATTCTGATTTTACTGCTGTCAGGTAAACCCTCATTGAGCGTGTTTAAACGTTTGTAAAAAATCACATCCTGCTGGTTCAAGGTTGTGGTTAAATCCACCAGTGCTGCATTATCATTCTGATAAACAAAACGATCCAGCCATTCACCGCAAATGGGCGAAACCGGCGCCAACACGTAACGATATCCTGCCGTTTTTTTGGCATAGGAAATCAATTTTGTGCTAACGGTGCGGGTAATTTCAGGGTAATAACGGTTTATCCCTACCACCATTATACGTTTGCTTTTCAGGTCAGCATCCAGAATCTGCATGCCGCTGAAATCCTTGGAATCAGTGAGGTTGATAAATTGCCTTCCGGATTGCGCAAAAAGCGGGAACGTTACTGCCATCATTAACATCCAAATTCCACTTTTCAGATTCATGCTGCCAAGATACATTGTTAATGGGGAATATGTGACAGTTCGCGGTAGCGAAAACACGATGTGAGGTGGTCGTTTATGATGCCTGTAGCCTGCAGATGAGCATAAACCACGGTACTGCCCATGAATGAAAATCCCATTGCTTTCAATTCATTGCTGATTTTATCACTTAGTTCGGTTTTTGAAGGTAAATCTTTTAAAGCAGTGTATTGATTTACCCTGGTTTTGCCATCGGTAAACTGCCATAAAAAAGCGGACAGAGGTCGACCGGATTCCACCATATTCAAATAGCAGCGGGCATTTTGTATGGCTGCCCTGATTTTAGCTCGGTTTCTGATAATTCCCGGATTTTGCATCAAATCAGCAATATTACCATCATCCATTCCTGCCATTTTTTCAGGATTAAAATTGAAAAATGCTTCCCTAAATGCCTCCCGTTTTTTTAGTACGGTTATCCAGCTTAACCCTGCCTGAAAGGTTTCCAGAATAAGTGTTTCAAACATTTTCAAATCGTCATGGACTGGTACGCCCCATTCCGTATCGTGGTAGTTACAATACAATTCATCGGTTCCGCACCAGCCGCAGCGAATAATTTCCATTTACACAATATTCAAAACCTGCTCCTTAATCTGTTCCAGCTTCTCTTTCATCAGCACCACGGCCTGCTGCATGGGGAAGTGATTGCTTTTTACCCCCATGGTATTCATTTCGCGGCCCATTTCCTGAGATATGAAGTTGAGTTTGCGACCCAGCGGTTCTTTTTTCAAACATTCGTCAAAATAATCGAGGTGCTGTTTCAAACGCTGTTTTTCTTCGGCAATGTCCCATTTCTCCATGTAGAGCAGTATTTCCTGCTCCAGCCGGTTCATATCTGCAATGTTATCGCGAACGTGTTCTGCCACCGAATTGTTTATTTTGTTTCTCAAATTCTGCCTGCGCGGTTCTTCTTCTGTTTCTACCACCGCCAGCTGTTTGCGAATTTCAGCCGATGCTTCTGCCAGTTTGGCCATAATGGCTTGTCCTTCCTGCTTTCTGAATGATATCAGCTTTTCTACCGCATCGGCAGCGGTTTTTAGAATACAGTGCTTCCCTTCGTCTGTGAGCGTTTTTTCGGCATTGCCCACCACATCCGGCATGCGGATGATCTGGTTGAAAGGGTCGCGAAAATCCAGGTTTAGTGACTGGCTCAGGTGGTTGAGTTTGTCGAAGTAGGTTTTGGCCAATGCCTGATTGATATTGATATCCGGTGCGTTTTCATCGCCGGTAAATTCAATATTAAACATCATGGTAACCGAACCCCGCTCCAGTTTTTCCTGCAGCATTTTGCGCAATGGGGCATCCAGCTCGTACAGGAATCTGGGAAGCCGAATGTCCAGATCGAGATAACGTCCGTTCAGCGATTTAACTTCACAGACAACTTTAATACCGGCCTCGGCGGCCTCTGAACGGCCAAAACCGGTCATGCTTTGAATGGCAATGTTTTCCAATGATGCGAATATAAATCATAGGTTGCACCCGCCACATGCCGTTGTGTTGGTAGCCCAATAAATTTTCAGCGTTTCAAGGCAATTCAATTTATCTTTGTGCTGCAATGAAAAGGATTTTTGCTTGTTTTATCTTGGCTACTGCAGTGCTGGCAATGATAGGCGTATCGTCATGCACGGGAAATTCCGGCTCAGATGATGATACCACCGAAATAAAGACTTCAGTCATCATCCAAAAATATCCCGATTTTTCGGCAGATTCGGCATATGCATTTATACAAAAACAGGTGAGCTTCGGTTATCGCATACCGGGTACACAGGCCCATGCTCGCTGTGCAGACTGGTTGTTTGCAAAACTAAAAATGTATTGCGATACCGTATACTACCAAAAAGCTACGGCTGTAACATGGGATAAAAAAACAATTCCGGTATACAATATCGTAGGGGTGTTTAATCCGAATGCGGTGCAGCGGGGTCTTTGGGCCTCACATTGGGATTCACGTCCCTGGGCCGACAACGATACCACCCGCAAAAATGATCCCATTGACGCTGCCAACGATGGTGCCAGTGGGGTAGGTGTGTTGCTGGAACTTGCCCGGAATTTGAAGAAAAACCCACCTTCATACGGAATTGATATCGTGTTTTTTGATGCCGAGGACTACGGCAAAAGCGAATATGAAAATTCGTATTGTCTGGGAAGTCAGCATTGGGCGAAAACCCCCCACATACCCAAATACCGGGCTCAGTTTGGCGTACTGCTGGACATGGTAGGAGGGAAGGATGCTGTTTTTGGCCGAGAAGCCCTGAGCATGCAGCAGGCGGGCTGGGTAATGAACCATACATGGGCCATTGCCGACGAGCTTGGTTACAATGGTACTTTTTCCAATGAAACTGTACCACCCATCACAGACGATCACCATTATGTGTTTCAGGGAGCCCAGATTCCCATGATTGATATTATTCAGCACGATCCGGCAAGAAACACATTTGCACATTACTGGCATACCCATGCCGACAATATGGATGCCGTGAGCAAGGAAACCTTGCTTAAGGTCGGCAAAACCATGTCAGCCCTGATGTTCAATCCTCCCATTCAGATTCAGCCATGATGGACATTCTGGCCTTTGGAGCTCATCCGGATGACGTGGAACTGGCAGCAGCCGGAACCCTGATTCATCATATTAAGAACGGGGCAAAAGTGGCTGTGGTGGATTTAACTGCAGGTGAACTGGGTACGCGTGGTGATTCCGAAACCCGTGCAGCAGAAGCTGAACAGGGCCGCATCATCATGGGTGTGCACACCCGCGTAAATCTTGGTTTGAGGGATGGTTTTTTTGAAAATGACGAGGCCGCACTGCTGAAAGTGATTGCAGAAATACGTCGTTTTAGGCCACGTGTGGTGCTTGCAAACGCAGTTTCAGACCGCCACCCCGATCATGGCCGTGCAGCAGCGCTGGTTTCCCGGGCCTGTTTTTTGGCCGGACTGCCCAAAGTTATTACCCACGAAGCCGGTGCAGAGCAGACCGCCTGGCGCCCTGATGCAGTATATCACTACATACAGGACCACCACATAAAACCGGATATGGTGGTTGATATTTCAGACAGTTTTGCACAAAAAATGCAAGCCATCAGGGCTTTTGCCACTCAGTTTTACAGAGAGGGTGACGATGGGCCCCAAACTCCCATCAGCTCTGCTGAGTTTTTGCAGTTTAT
>JBILTS010000053.1:0-14313 GCA_044371405.1 Bacteroidia bacterium | reverse complement strand
TAGAAGCAACAAACATGAAACTAAGTGAATCGGAAGGGTGGGCATGTATCTCGCAAATTTAACCATGCTGCAAGATGCTATAGAATTAACTTGTTTTTAACTTTATGTTATCAACGGCATGTGAAATATATAACCGTTTTAGAGCCACTCAAACCATGTGTTTTGATTAAAAACAGGAATGTGGTATTTTTTGCATAATCCAATGGTATGGCCGGTTCCGCCTGTTTCGGGATTATTTAAGTCATCATAAAATATGCCGGCATTGGCTACCTTCCAATCACCATATCCAAGCACCTTGGCCGTATCGCGCAGAATGTAGGCGGCCTTTATGGTGTTTTTATTCTTTTTGCCCTCAACAAAATCATCAACGAGTTTGGATGTAGCGGAATGATGCTTGGCCGCATAAACCAACTCCGATTCGGCAACCATGCTGATTTGATCGAGCGAAAGTGTATACCCTGCTAAATTGTGCTTTTTACGGTGACCATCGTATGGAATAATAACTTGAAGGCGCGACGGATCTACAGCACTAACCCCTTGAGAAAAATATTCATCTGCACCAGGAGCATTTCCGCTTCTAAACATTATGTAGCGCGTTTTTTCGGTGAGCAGTCTACCAAGTTCCACCAAACGGTGAGCATCCCCTTCCGACACCTTCCTTTTACCTTCAAGCAAAACAACACTGTTCAATACATCGAACTGTTGTATAAAATGCTGCAGATTCAAAATGCTTAAGAAGTCAGTGATTCCGTGTATTGCTTAAAATTATCCAAAATGGCCTGCCATCCCTGTCGCTGAAGTTCAGGTGGGTTTTCAGATTCCGGTTCAAATGATACAGCTACCCTTGTAAATCCTGTCTCTTCATTAAAAGAAACTGAAACTTCCCTGCCGTCTGCCATTTTAAATACAAATGATTCTCCGTCAACCACCTGGCTGTATGTGGCTGTGAGGGTAAATCCAAAACTACCGTCTTTCGCTTCCATTCTGACAGCGTATTCACCCCCTACTTCAAGATTATTTTCAGCCATTGGACAATGCCAGTCTTCAGAGGCAAAATTCCATTTAATAATATGTTTAGGGCTCGTGTAACATTCCCAAACCCGATTCTTCGCCATTTTCACATCGGCCGAAATATTAATTAGATTGCTCATATTACTTAACGGCTGTAATTGGGTGCTTCGCGGGTGATGGAAATATCGTGTGGATGACTTTCGCGCATACCTGCGTTGGTTATTCTAACGAATGTGGCCTCCTGCAGTTCATCCATGGAAGAGGCACCGCAATACCCCATACCGGCGCGCAATCCACCAACCAGCTGATAAACTACCTCACTCAAATGGCCTTTGTAAGCAACAGAGCCCACAATGCCCTCAGGCACCAGTTTGGCTACTTCGTCTTCGGCATCCTGAAAATAACGGTCTTTGCTGCCTTCTTTCATGGCTTCAATGCTGCCCATGCCACGGTAGCTCTTCACTTTTCTGCCTTCAAAAAAGCTGGTTTCTCCGGGCGATTCTTCAGTTCCTGCAAACAAACCACCTGCCATGATGGTTCCGGCACCGGCCACCATGGCCTTCACCAGGTCACCGCTGTAGCGAATTCCTCCGTCAGCAATAACAGGTACTCCGGTTCCCTTTAATGCCTGGGCGGCAGCCAGCACTGCACTCAATTGAGGCATTCCAATACCTGCTATGATACGGGTAGTGCAGATTGAACCCGGTCCCACGCCTACTTTCACGGCATCTGCTCCGGCATCAGCCAGGGCTTTGGCTCCTTCTGCTGTGGCAACATTGCCTGCTATTATTTGCAAATCAGGGAAAGTGGCTTTCAAACGTTTTACCTCATCGATAACCCCCTTGCTGTGTCCATGGGCGGTATCTACGGCTATCACATCCACACCCACTGCTACCAGTGCCTTCACCCGATCCATGGTTTCTGCCGTAACACCAACAGCAGCTCCGGCAAGCAAACGCCCGTGTGCATCTTTCACCGCACGTGGATAGTTCTTTACTTTCTGAATATCTTTATAGGTAATGAGCCCCTTCAGATGGAATCGATCATCCACGATGGGCAGTTTTTCAACCTTACTGGATTCCAGAATGGCCTGAGCCCCTTTCAAATCGGTTCCCATGGGCGCCACCACAAGGTTCTCTGAAGTCATTACCTCACTCACCTGTCTGTTAAAATCTGTTTGAAAACGGAGATCTCGGTTGGTGATAATTCCAACCAGCTTACCATCGCGATCAATAACAGGAATGCCCCCAATCTTGTGCTCGCGCATCAACCCCATGGCATCACCCAATGTGGCATCTGCATGCAGTATCACGGGATCCAGTATCATGCCGCTTTCACTTCGCTTCACTTTTTTCACCTCTTCGGCCTGCCGGGCAATGCTCATGTTTTTATGTATGATCCCGATTCCGCCCTCACGCGCCATGGCAATGGCCATGCGACTTTCCGTAACGGTATCCATGGCAGCACTCACCAAAGGAATGTTTAGCCGAAGTTTTTTGGTAAACTGGGTGGATGTGTTGGCCTCGCGTGGCAAAACCTGCGAATAGCGGGGCACCACCAGTACATCATCAAAAGTTAAGCCTTCAAGAGAAATTTTGTCTGAAATCGACATGCAAATAAATATTGGTTATTTGCGGTGCAAAATTAAGGTAAAATAATGGCAATTCCTAATAAAATCAAAACCTAATTCCACCGATAACCGAAACAGGTATTTTACCCAATATTTCCACAAGGTTTCACGTTTTCAAATAAAATATGAACATTTGCAATAGATGAAATATTTATTACTCTTGATTTCGATGTTTTCCATTACCATAGTGGAAGCGCAAGATAAAGATCTAATCAAAGCACGGGCTGCCATGGATACCAAACAATGGTCGAGGGCACAATCCATAGCCGAATCTGTTGTTGAGGACGATAAATCCGCGGTTGAATTTTGGTACATTAAAGCATCGGCAGAATACGAAATGAGCCGATTGGATAAGTATCGGGGAGGAAGTGTCAATTACTTCAAGGAGTGCGCTAAAAGTGCGGTAAAGGCAAGAACCAAGGATGTAAACAGCAAATTTTATGAGCCATATTCAAAGTGGATGAAGGAAATTACCGTTCAAAACAACAAGGAAGCCATGGCCGCCTATGCACAGAATAGCTTTGCCAAAGCCATTCAATTATACAGAAACAGCTACCTGCTAACCGGCGACACCATTGCCTATGGAATGTTGGGACTGAGTTATACCAAGGACAGGCAAGAACGCGAAGGATTGAAGATCCTAAAGACCGTAGCCAACTGGAATTTCGGAGCATGGTCTGCCCAAACATGCCCGGGTACCTTCATGCGTGAACCATTTGAGGTCTTGAGCAACTATTATCTCGGAAAAAATTTCTATGACAGTGCCCTCAATTACACAGAAATGGGACTGCAGGTATATCCATCAAACATCATTTTAAAAAACAATATTCGAACCATCATCAATAAAGATCTAACCGCAGCTGCAAAGCAGGGTGTGAATAACGAATACCTGGAAGTTATCAATCGGGCGCTCAACTATTTCCCGGCCGATACGAGTTACCTGTTAGCCCAAAATAATTACTACCTGAATAAACTGGGAACACTCACAAGGAATAAACCCTGGGATGAAGCAAATTTGATGCTGTTGCAGTTTTACAGCATGAAGAAGGATGCTGTATCAAAAGGGGTGGTTAATCCTGCCGATGCATTTTTAATCAAAGACAGTACTGCTTTTCTGTATCAGTGTCTTGACTACTTCCTGCGCAGAAATCAGCCCGGTAGCATTGCTTTCCACTTCAAAAAATGGTATGCAGCACAGAAAAAGATTGCCGCCGTTGATGAGCCCATCATGGAAAGTCTGCTAAAATCACCACCTAACACCATTAGCCGAAAGTTAATTTCAATTCTCTTTGCAGATGCCCGGGAAGAGTATCCGAAGAACAAGAACATTTCTCAATACAGACTCAATTTTTTCAATGCGTGGACAGCAAAGCCGGTGAAAGCTGCAGAAACATACCTGCAGTTGGAAATGTGCGAAGCATTGGTTGCTGACTTCCCCAAGGATAAGTTGTTGCCGGCAACCCGCACAAAACTGCTTTTCCAGTGTACTGATTCTGCTGTAAATGATGAAAACATGTACGCCGCATGGCGCTACCTAAACCGGCTGGAAGCACTGAATCCGGATGCAGAAGCTTTTGACAAACTATACAGAAGGGTAGCAGAAAAAGATTTTGCAGTGCGCTACTATCAAACCCGCATTTCATATCAGACCAAAAACGGGGTGAAACGGGCTGCCACGGGCTGGGATGGCAACAGCAATCTTTGCAAAGCCGGTTCATTACCAGACAGCACCCTGTATAAAGTAATTGACCGCATCAATTATTTCCGCCAAAATGCAGGTGTAAAACAGCCCATGGCCTTGAGCATGGATAAAGTAAAGAAATGCCAGGAGGCCGCCGTAATGTATGCACCGCTTGGCATTTTTACCCGCGAACCCAAAACCGAAACGCACCAGTGCTACACCCGCAATGCGGCTGAGGCTGCGGCCCATGCCCAGGCCATTCTGGAGCCCAATCCTGCCCAGTGTGTGACCATATTTATGGATGACCGAAAAAGTGATGAAATGATCAACCGTCGCAGCATCCTAAACCCGGGCAGCCAGTATGCGGGTTTTGGCAGTGCAGAAAACAATTCTGTCTTCTGGCTGCTTGATTTAGCACCTACAGCCGATTCATCATGGTATAAAACCCATTTTGTGGCCTGGCCAAACCGATACACACCAAAAATGCTTTTCATGGACAAGTGGACTTTTAGCATGGATGCCGCACTGCAAGGTGCTGAGGTAAAAGTTTTCGATGAAACCAATACGGAGGTGCCCACCATCGTTTTCTATCAGCCGGCTGCGCAACTCAACCTGCCAATGCTATCTTTTAGGCCTGCCGCTGATTTAGGCGAGAAAAAACCAGGCACACGCTGGCAGGTAAAAATCACGCTGAAAAATAAAAAGACTTACCAATACAGCGTAACAGTTATTTAAGTTTAGAATTAAACTGTTTTTATTGTAATTGAGGGCGATTTTTCGTACCTTTGCAGCCCCGTTGGCAAAAGTTTAAATGCTTTTTAAAACGGTCTCCGCACGCGTGGCGTAATTGGTAGCCGCACCAGACTTAGGATCTGGCGCCGCAAGGCGTGGGGGTTCGAGTCCCTCCGCGTGCACTAAACCCAACCAGTGACAATTCGTCACACAGTACTTTTGGGTATTCTATTTGTTAAAACATAACCGTGAACATAACTTTTGATAAAATTGACAACCTAAATGCTACGGTTGTTATCAACCTCGAAAAAGCAGATTACAGCGAAAAAGTAGACAAAGAACTCCGCCGCATCCAGAAAAACGCCACCATGAAAGGTTTCAGACCCGGCAAGGCGCCCCTGGATATGGTAAAACGATTGTATGGTAAAAGTGTTATTGCCGAAGAAATACAGCAGGCCGCTTCTGATGCGCTGAATCAGTACATACAGGATAACAAACTCGACATTCTGGGCTATCCCATCTCATCAGAAAACACCCCAAGCGACATCGATATTGAAAACAAAGATGCCTTCAGTTTCGCATTTGATCTGGGAATTGCCCCAACTTTTGAGCTAGATTTCTCATCCAAAGACAAACTCGAGCATTTTATTATTTCCGTGGGCGAAAAGGAAATAGATGAGGATATCGAATATGCCCGCAAGCGCTATGGCAAGTTAGACGAAGTTGAGAAAGCTGAAGCAGAAGACATCATCTATGCCAATATGACAGAACTAAACGAAAACGGCGAGCCCCTGGATGGTGGCATTTCAGAAAAGCCGGTGAGCATGGTGGCCAGTCTGGTGGAAGACAAAAAAACCCAGAAAGCCCTGCTGGGCAGTGAGCGCGGTGCTGAAATGAACGTTGATATTCAAAAATTATTCAATGGAAATGAAGGTGTTATTTCCAGCAGTTTGGGCATTGCCCGAGAAGGGGTGAATGACCTGAACCCCAATTTCAAACTGGTGATTACAGATATCAAGCGCCGCACTGTTGCCGAACTGAATGAAGATTACTTTAAAGAAGTTTTTGGTCCCGTAGATTATCCAAAAACTGAAGCGGAGTACCGCGAGCGCATCAAAGCCAACCTGGAAAACTACTACCGCAATGAGGCAGACCTTTGGGTAGACCATCAGGTCGGGCACCTGCTCATGGAAAAACATAAGATTGAGTTACCTGATAATTTCCTGAAACGCTGGTTGCTGGCTACCAAAGCAGAGCACTACAATGCAGAAAACATCGAGGAAAAATATGCAGAGGAAAAGTCCGCACTGATGCGCCGCCTGGTGATTGATAAAATAGCCGAACAATATGAATTACAGCCTACTCAGGAATCCATCATGCAGGAAGCACGCACCTATTATGTTGGCATGTATCGTCAGTATGGCATGAACATCAATCCTGAAGATGGATTTCTGGATGAAACCATCAAAAAACGTATGGCTGAAAGGGAGTTTGTAACCCAGATGGCTGATCGTGTAATGTATCGAATGGCATACGACAAGGTAAAGGAAACCGTTACCCTGAAAGAGAAAAAAGTGAACGTAGAAGATTATTTCAAACACGTAAACGAGCACAAGCACGAACACGGAGAATAAGAATTCATTTTTTAGCAGTAACTTCGAATATTATAAAGTAACAAGCATGGATCACGGAAAAGAATTTCGCAAATACGCTGTAAAACACCTGGGTTTAAACAGTCTTTATGTAGATAAATACATGGAAATGCAAGCCGGCAACCCGCAGGCAGGCATGATTCCTCAGATAACAGGCCTCACGCCCAACATCATCGAAGAAAGACAGATGAATGCAGTGGCCATGGACATCTTCTCTCGTTTAATGATGGACCGCATCATTTTCCTGGGCGTGCCAATTTACGACGACGTTGCCAATATCATCATTGGTCAGCTGCTGTTTTTGGAAAGCAGCAACCCCAACCGCGATATTCAAATTTACATCAACAGCCCCGGAGGCAGTGTATATGCAGGATTGGCCATTTATGACACCATGCAGTTTATTGGCTCGGACGTAGCCACCATCTGCACGGGTATGGCCGCCAGTATGGGTGCCGTATTGATGTGTGCCGGCGAAAAAGGTAAACGTACCGCACTTCCCCACTCTCGCATCATGATTCACCAGCCATTGGGTGGTGCGCAGGGTCAGGCCTCTGATATCGAAATCACCTACAAAGAAATCAGCAAGCTGAAAAAAGAATTGTACGACATTATAGCCGTTCATAGTGGCCAGACCTATGAAAAGGTGTGGGAAGATAGCGATCGTGATTACTGGATGACCGCGCAAGAAGCCAAAGACTACGGCATGATTGACGAAGTGCTTATGAAACGCAACAAATAACCGAAACATTCCGTTTCTTTTAGTTGTTTACCCTTTAGATGAAATCAAAAAACGCCACCTGTTCGTTTTGCGGCCGCAAAAAAGACGAAACCCTGATGCTCATTTCAGGACTGGAGGCGCACATTTGCGAGCAGTGTGCCGATCAGGCGCACAAAATTGTGGAGCAGGAACTTGGTTTTAGTAAAACGGCTCCCGAAAAGGAATCTATTGACACTGCCGCTTTTACCCTGCCCCGCCCCGATGAAATTAAAAAATACCTGGATACGTATGTAATCGGTCAGGATGAGGCCAAAAAAGTAATGAGTGTGGCCGTTTACAATCACTACAAACGTGTGATGCACCCTCAGGAAGCCGATGAAGTAGAACTTGAAAAAAGTAACATTCTGATGTTGGGAGAAACCGGCACCGGTAAAACCCTTTTGGCGCGCAGTCTGGCGAAATACCTGAATGTTCCATTCTGCATTGCCGATGCCACCGTTCTTACCGAAGCCGGCTATGTGGGCGATGATGTAGAAAGTATACTTTCTCGCTTGTTACAGGTAGCCAACTATAATGCCGAAGCAGCTGAAAAAGGCATCATCTATCTCGATGAAATAGATAAAATCAGCCGCAAGGGCGATAACCCTTCCATTACCCGCGATGTGAGCGGAGAAGGTGTGCAGCAGGGCCTGTTAAAGATTCTGGAGGGAACCGTAGCCAACGTGGCGCCCGAAGGCGGCAGAAAGCACCCCGAGCAGAAATATGTGAAGATTGACACCCGCAACATCCTGTTCATTTGTGGTGGCGCTTTTGATGGCATAGAAAAAATTATTTCGCGCCGCATTCAAAGCCGGGCCGTGGGTTTCAAAAACGGTGAAAACTCAGAAGTGGCCAAGAATGAAGTGTTGAGGCACATCTCCCCCGCCGATCTTAAAAAATTCGGGCTGATACCCGAAATTATCGGCCGCTTGCCCATCATTACCTCGCTGGAACCGCTGGATAAGGAAGCGCTGCGCAGAATCCTCACCGAACCCAAAAATGCGTTGATTAAGCAATATGAAAAGCTGTTTGCCATGGAAAATATTTCACTGCAGATAGATAAGGACGTGATTGACTTTATTGTAGAGCAGGCGCACGACAATCAGCTGGGAGCCCGCGGTTTGCGCGGCATCTGCGAAGCCATTTTGCTGGACTACATGTACGAGGCACCTGTAAAAAAGGGCAACAACAAGAAATTGAAGATTACGCTGCAGGACGCTCAGGACAAGTGGGAGCGGAATAAGAAGATTTTTAAGGCAGCGTAACAATATTACAGATAAGCGTATTTTTGGTTAAATTGCCCGCCAATTCAACCAGATCATGGCTCAAATCCTTCAAAACGACAAGAAAACCCTCTTCGCCTGGACCCTTTACGACTGGGCCAACTCAGTGTATCCGCTCATCATCAGTTCAGCTATTTTTCCGGTGGTATATGAAAATGCCACCAGTTTTAAGGTAGATGGAAAAGTGGTGTATGACCAAATTACATTCTTCGGCCATGCGTTTAAAAACACAGAGTTTTACGCCTACCTGGTTTGTGTTTCTTACATGGTGGTAGCATTGCTCACACCATTGCTCTCAGGCATTGCAGACGCGGGTGGAAAGCGCAAACTATTCATGCAGTTTTTCTGCTTTCTGGGGGCTGTTTCCAGTGGTTTGCTGTACTTCTTCCCCACCGCCAAACCCCTAGTGAATGGCCAGGCCATTGAGCTGGGATGGACCATTCTGCCCCTTTTCTTCGGCAGTATTGGCTTTTGGGGCAGTCTGGTATATTACAATTCATACCTGCCCGAAATTGCCAGCCCCGACCAACAGGACAAATTAAGTGCCCGTGGCTTCACCATGGGATATCTGGGCAGTTCTTCCCTGCTCATCACCATTTTGGTGGTATTTGTTTTTCAAAAATTGGCCCCTATTTCCTGGGCTTTTCCCCTCGTGAGTTTGTGGTGGATAGGTTTTGCCTTGTATTCATTTTATCATTTGCCCAAAACCCAACCCACTCAGCACAAAGCCAATGTAGGCTTGTTGTCTGCCGGCTTCAAGGAAATCACCAAGGTGTATAATGAAATACGTACAAAGTACCTGCCATTAAAGCGTTTCCTGTATAGCTATTTCATGTTCAACATGGCGGTGCAAACCATCATGGTGATGGCAGTCTCTTTTGCCAGCAAAGAGATTGTTGGTATAAAGCCCGCCGATTTGATTACCAGCATTCTACTCATTCAGTTTTTAGGTGTGGCCGGTGCATTTATCATGTCGCGCCTTTCTAAAAAAGTGGGAAATATCAAAACCCTCATGCTTTCCATCATCATCTGGATCGGGCTCTGTATTTATGTTTATCAGTTCGTTTACAAACCCTGGCAGTTCTATATCGCCGCAGCCATTGTGGGTCTTGTGATGGGAGGCATTCAGTCCATTGCTCGCTCCACCTATTCCAAACTATTACCCGAAACTGAAGACCACACTTCTTATTTCAGCTTTTTTGATTTGGCGGAAAAAATCGGATTGGCCATTGGCACTTTCTCCTTTGGCCTTATTGAAGGTTACCTGGACATCAGGAGCTCTATACTGGCCCTGATTGCCTTCTTTGTTATTGGCCTGCTGCTGTTGCTTAGGGTTCCTAAAACCCCACAACTATCGGGCGAAAATGATGCTTAACGAATCAGTGTAAGGGTTCCGTTGAATTCGTATGGTTTTCCGTCATACGAAACTACTTCTACGTGGAAGACATAAACACCTTGCGGTACATCCTGCCCTCTTGCAGTGCCATCCCAACCTTTGTTTATATCATCTGAGAAAAAGAGCTTCTCACCCCAACGATTGTAGATGGTCATGTTCATACCCTTGAAGTTGCTGGCTGTTACATTGAACGTATTGTTCTTGCCCGGGCCGGCGCCATCGGGGGTGAATACATCAGGGATCCATACGATGATGTCGGGTCCTACAAACACATCCTGCCTGAACGTATCGGTACATCCGCCCGGCTGTGAGGTCACTATCAGCTGGATGGTATATGTGGCAGTGTCTTTGCCATAAGAGTATCTTGGCTCAAATGTGGTAAACGTGTCGTCATATGGATCATACCACGTGCCAAAATCCCACTTGTAGCTCAACTTGGGGTTGAAGGGCGCATTGGTAATGCTGCTTTGGTTTATCGTTCTGAACTTAGGCAATGCCACCGTGGTCTTGAACGAAGGATCCGTGCTGAACAGTGCATTCGGGTTCGGGTAGGCCTGCACATAATCGATGCTGTCTACCGTTACTGCACAGTTGCCTGCCGTGTTGGTAATACGCAGCTGAACCTTGTATTTGCCCTGGTTCGGGTAGCCAATGCCTGTCGGGTTCTGCTGATCGCTGGTATCCCCATTGCCGAAGTCCCAACGCCATTTCAGCTGACCGGCAGGGATGCCACGGCTTTCTATACCCGTGAAGCTTGCCGTCTGAGGTGCACATCCTCTCACCGAACTGGCCATGCTCACAATCGGATATGGATGCAGGATAATCTGTATGCTGTCTGATGTCTGCGGACATACTTCATTGGGTTCAGGTACAGTCGTTACCTTCAGCCAGGCTGTGCCGGCCGACTTGTCTCCTGCCCCGTGCTTGTATACAATATTATCAGCGCCTGCATTGTCTATTGTACCATCTGAGCCCTGTATCTTCTGCCAGTTTACACTGCTTGCAAATTTCTTACTGCTCTGAAGACCAAAATCGCTGCCTTCACACGCTGCTGCCGGCTTGCTTGTGGTTATGCTAAGCTCAGGACGCATCCTCACAAACATCTGGTAGCGTTCCGTATCTGCGCAGCCATTGTTATCTGTGTAGGTAAAGATCAGGTTGAACGGGCCTTCAACATTCTTGGTACCGGTCACATTCGGATCAAACTTACCGCCATTGGTCTGAGGGCCCGTCCACGTAGTGGTTTGACCCAGCGGGCGGGTTCTGCCTGCATCTATGCGGCTATCCAGATCAAACAACGGATCGGTGCTGCAAATCGTAATTGGGGGCTGCAATACCGCATCCGGCGTATCATTCACATACACATAGAAGCTATCCACCTTCAAGCAGCCTGTGCTGTTGTTGCTGTATTTAATGTACCACGTGTTGGCTCCAAATGCCGGTACAAAATAATGTCCTTTGGGAAGGGTGGTGCCTTTCACCTTCGGATGGTTACGGTCATAGCCGTATTCCAGTATATCAAACCAGCCATCGCCTTCTTTGGGGCGGTTGCCGTTCAGCAGCACATAGTCGTTCAGGTCGATTGTATCCCAGTTCACGCACAGCGGATCCGGTGATTTTACCTTAACCGTCGGCTCGGTGATAATATCCACTGTGGTGGTATCGCATTTGCGACAGCCCGTCAGGCGGTCTTCCACGCAGTATTCCAGTTTGTAGGTACCTGCGTAATTGTCTTCTGTCGGATCTCCAAAACGCATCCAGAAGCGCTGTGTGCCTACCGGCTGTTCATACAGAATGCTGGTGGGGTCTATACCTGATGGAACTTGCAATACCTTCCAGGTAATGTTTACACTGATACTTGGCTGTGGGCGGATAATGCTGTTGGCCAGCGGTGCTGTTCCCGCATCCTGGCAGTACTGACGCTTCTGCAGCTGCACCATCGGGGTGCCATTGATGCGCTGCGTGGTGCTGTCTACGTTGATACAACGGTTGCTGTCGCGGAACTGAAGGTATACTTTATCCTGACGGAATACACCATTCTGCAACGATGTGTTATTGATATTGGTGGTGCGGTAGATAAACTGGTTGGGGGCAAGACTGTCTACCATCGTGTTGCGTACTCGGCGTGTACCAGACCATACACTGATGTCCTTCCCTGCCTTCGGGTTCACAAACGGATACAATGGGATATCTCCAAAGGCATGGCATTGACTCTTCAATGGTTTGGGATCCCACCATACACGTGGAAGCACATTCACCCTGATTTGCATCGTATCGTAATCCTCGCACGTGACACCTCCCTGCGACACTTTGGTATACAGCTCGTAATTAAAGAACACGGCAGATCCACCCGGCGAGTTCACGTTGCGCGGAGATACCTTATAGGATGATGCTGACCCCAGCAGTGTACTGGTTGTTATGTTCGTCCAACGGTAAGTCGCTGCAATGGACGATGGGCGATGATTAGCCGACAGCAGCGTGGTATCTTGATGGCATATAGCCCTGTCTGATCCTGACAAACTCACTACTGTATCGTTCACAAACAGCTCTACCGTATCTTTCTGTTTGCACAGCCACGTGGTATCTGTAACCGTTACAATGTAAACACCCTTTATATGTTTGGTGATCTCACGCGTGGTATCTCCACTGTTCCAGCTGTAGAACATCGTATCGGCATGGCCTGCATCGAACTTCATGCTGTCATACGTGCATATCCGTTTATCAGGGCCCAAATCCACAACCGGAAGCGGCTTCTTGTATATGGTTACCGTATCCCAGAAACGGCAGCCGTCTCCGTCGGTGATGCGAACCACAATCGTTGAGTCGCGGTCTATATTGGGAATAGACAATGTTTGGTTCGTATCTCCGGATATGTGCGTCTGTGGACGGGTCCAATAATATTTGAATGGAGACTTTGCATAAAGAATCAGCGGCTTCATGGTCATCGACGTCTTGAAGCATGCAAACGTATCCTTGGTAGCCAAAATGGCTGTTGGGGGGTTAGGAAGGATGATGGTATCACGGTAAATCGTAGGACAGTTGTCCGAGTTGTTTACCGTATGAACCATGATATACTTACCGCCGCGGGTGTAACGGAATGTATCGGTTTTACGCGTAGAGTAGTAAAACTCCTTGTTGGCCAGACTGTCTTTCAGACTCCATCGGTAAGTGGGTATGCCTTTGAAACCTGCGGGCACGCTTGCTTCCCATGCTATACGTCCACATTTTAATATGGTGTATTTGCGGGTACTGTAGGCACGGGGGTTCACTTTCACCTTAAAACCACGGATGGCTTGTGAGGGCTTGGGGCAGTGATCATCGGTGGCAGTTACCGTGAACGAGTAAGATACATCACTGGCCTGTCCAACTTTTGTCTGCCAGCAGAACTCGGCTTGTTTCTCTCGGTCTCTGGGATTTAGTATTGTAAAAGTAGCACCAGGAATACCCCGGTTCCACTTCATTTGAACTGTGTCGGGTACAGTTTGGAAAGGGGTAAAGGTTTCATCCTTACCATCAATTTTGAAACATATCTTATCCCCCTCGCAAACTTTGTTTGTGACGGGCCCCTCAATGGTGGGGGATTTATTGTATCCACAATCATCTTTAACGATAAGCTGCATATCCCGTCGGGTTTTTCCCACCACAATCCATTTGGATGTTGCACTGTCTTTTCGGAATTCTGTAATCTCAATTACCACAATCCCCACCTCGTCGCACTTGGTAGGCGTAAAAATAATATCACCAGAACTGGTATCAAGCCAAAAACCCCTTGGCGGCTTGGTACTGGTATTGGGCACACAATCTACCTTACCGGGGGGAATGCAGTAAGGCGTCATGGGATATCTCGGCGAGAATGGAGATGAATAGTTTACACTAGTGGTGGGTAATGAATTAATACCTGCCACCAATTTATATCCAAACGAATCAAAATCGGTTGTATCCATGGCCCCATTATTGAAGTAGTATGCCTGGTTACAACACAAAAACCCAATGGGCTCATTTGATAACGATGGACTGGAGTTACATTTTTTGGTGGTCTTGGGAATGTTACAAATATTAATCATACAGGTTGACCAGAAATCGTTATTGGCCGGACCTGTAGTGATTGCACCATTTCGGCAGCATTGCCCAATGGCAAATGTCACCTCGCAACAACTTGATTTATTCAAGA
>JBILTS010000199.1:0-2705 GCA_044371405.1 Bacteroidia bacterium | reverse complement strand
GCTTACAGACAACTGCTCGACCCCGGAGGGGTCATATATCCCTAACCCGGAGCGGCAGCGAAGGGTGGGCGACCAAGGAGCCACCGACCCCGGAGGGGTCGCACAAACGCGCAATCAACATCCTTATCCTGTGTCACTTTTTGGCGCCCAAAAAGTAACCAAAAAAGCTGTCACGATTTAAGGCGCATTGCTTTGCGCAGGCCATCCCAGGCCTCTTGCAAGTTTTCACCCTCCACTTCGTTTCGGGCTGCGAGGCCCTCCACGCGCTGAAAATCGTGCCAAACTGGGTAGCGATATTGACACAAAAGTTATATATGGTTTAGAATCCGGATTTCGCCCTCAGCTTTGTCGGCATACCTTGTCCGGCTCGGCAGTAGAGGGATGGATTCGGTAACGAAGCCGGGGTGAGAGAAAATCATTATGCCTCTACAGTTGCAGTCCATTTGTTTTCCGCACGCAATCGGCATATCCCTGCTTGGACAGACCACAACTTGGTTTTATTTTACAAACAACCTGCACTACCTTCGCAATAAAGCATGAAGCATAAAATCATAACTGTGGTTGGTGCGAGGCCCCAATTCATTAAAAACGCACCCCTGGAAATGGCTTTTAGGAATTATGATGATATTGAACTGAAAAGCATACATACCGGCCAGCATTATGATGACAACATGAGTCGTGTTTTCTTCGACGAACTTGGAATAGCAGAGCCTACCTACCAGTTAAACGTCGGTAGTGCCGGCCATGGTAAACAAACGGCCCGCATGCTGGAATCAATAGAAGAAATTTTATTGAACGAACAGCCCTCCATGCTGGTGGTTTATGGCGACACAAACAGCACCTTAGCAGGCGCACTGGCAGCTTCCAAGCTTCACATACCGGTTGCTCACATTGAAGCGGGCTTACGAAGCTACAATAAAACGATGCCTGAAGAAATTAACAGGGTAATGACAGACCATTTAAGCTCTTTACTTTTTGTTCCCAGTGAAGTTTCAGTAAATAATCTTAAAAAAGAGGGCATTTTTGATGGAGTTCATGTTGTTGGTGATATCATGCTGGATACTTTGAAAATGGCCATTGACCGAAATATTATAGCCACACATCAAGAAAAACCCTATTACTATGCAACACTGCATCGCCCCTACAATACAGATTTTAAAGATAGAATGCTAAACATTCTTCATGCTTTTAATGAACTTTCCCTTCCGGTTGTTTTTGCTATTCATCCACGAACATCTGCGCTTCTTTCATCTATGAAAATCAGCACAGATGCATATTCTAATATTCGTTTTATTCCGCCTCAGGGTTATTTTGATAATATCAGTTACATGGTTGGTGCCGAAAAAATCATTACAGATAGTGGCGGACTTCAAAAGGAGGCCTGGTTTTTGAAAAAGCCATGTGTCACCATCAGGCCTGAAACTGAATGGGTTGAAACACTGGAAAATAATTGGAATATACTGGTTTTTGACGATTTAGACAATCTGAAACCCGCACTGGAATTGATCCCTGGAGATTATATAGAAGGCTGTTATGGTCAAGGAAACACCGCCATAAATATTGTCAAGAACATACACAAATTTTTAACAGACAAACATTTAAATGTTAATTTAATGTAACGTCTTATTTAATTAACTTTCAGATCCGTGTCTTACTGAATAAATAATACTCCCATCTGCATTGGATAAAGTTATTAAACATATTTATTAACCCTATCCTATTCAAAACACAGGGCAACCATAAAAAATAGAATCCTATTAAATTCTTACTTTTTAATACCCCGTCAACTGTATTCACTCCTCCTCTTCCACCACACCCATGGCGCTGAACTTTTCGATGCGCTGTTTTACCAACTCGTCGGTTTTGAGGGCTTTCAGGGACTTCATCTCTTTGACGATGGCTGCCTTCACATTTTTATAGGCCGTTTCGGGATCGTGGTGGGCACCGCCCAATGGCTCCTGAATGATGCCGTCAATCAACTTGTTTTTCAGCATGTCCTCGGCGCTCAGCTTCAAGGCATCTGCCGCCAATTCTTTTTTATCCCAGGTGCGCCACAATATGCTGGAACAGCTCTCCGGTGATATCACACTGTACCAGGTATACTGCATCATCAGCACCTTGTCGCCCACACCAATGCCCAACGCACCACCGCTGGCGCCTTCGCCGATGACGATGCATACAATGGGAACACTCAGGGTGGCCATCTCAAACAAATTTTTGGCGATGGCTTCGCCCTGCCCTCGCTCCTCGGCCTCCAGTCCAGGACTGGCACCGGGGGTGTCAATAAAAGTGATGACGGGCTTATTGAACTTTTCCGCCAACTTCATCAAACGCAGTGCTTTGCGGTATCCTTCCGGATTGGGCATCCCGAAGTTGCGATATTGGCGCTGCTTGGTGTTGCGGCCCTTCTGCTGACCAATGATCATGTAGGTTTCACCGTCAATTTGTCCGAACCCACCCACAATGGCTTTGTCGTCTTTCACCTGGCGGTCGCCGTGCAATTCAATGAAATTGGTAGCAATATGCTCAATATAATCCAGGGTATAAGGGCGCTCGGGGTGGCGGCTGATCTGCACTTTTTGCCATCCGGTAAGGTTGCTGTAAACAGACTTTTGGGCCTCCTTGATTTTGGACTCCAGGGTCTGAATCATATCGGTCATGTTCAGTTTCCCTTTTTCATGGGTTTCCTTTGCTTTGGCCAGCTG
>JBILTS010000052.1:0-14335 GCA_044371405.1 Bacteroidia bacterium | reverse complement strand
CCAAACTCATGTATATATTTCTGATTCCGTAGTTTGATAAAGTTACCACCATGGTATCACCACCTCTAAGTGCATTGATGTCTGTTATGTTTCCGGCATTGATGGTTCCGGTTTTTTCGGTAAAAACAGGCGTAGTAGCCCATGCATCATCAGTTACATAGAGTTTTCCCGCTTCATTTCCTACCCACAATCTGGTTTTTCCTGTTCCAAGTTTATAAGCTTTGATGGCACCGGCTAAATTACTGCCGCCAAAAGTGATTGTTTGAAGTGTTCCGGGCGAGCTGGTCAGTGTTCGGCGGTATAAGGTCCCGTTTCCTCTTGCCGTAAATAAACCACTGCCATTGTCATCCCATTCTGCAGGGTTAATAAACCGACCTGAAGCACCATCGTTAATCAGTTGAAATGCAGTAGGTGTGACCCAATTGTCGAGTGTGTAATAGTACTGATTGTAGATATAGCTGGTAATCTGTTTGTTGCTGTTTGACTGAGAAATAAAGCAATAGGCCCCATCCCCGCCGGTAAGTCCCCCAACTGCATTTTTCCCTGCTGTGGTAAAACGATGGCTGCCATTGTCCTGTGCACCCGCTATCATAAGGTTAGATCCCGAAGTCTGTGCCATATCTCCCCAGTAATACTGAACGGTACTATAATCAAATGTGCGTTCGGCAATAGCGGTTGAACTGGTAGCTGCAGCCCCAATGTTATTGCTGTAAAAAACACCTCCATCGTTTCCAATGATACAGGTACTGCTGCTTCCCGGTTTAAAAACAAAGGCATGCTGATCGGCATGCACATATGGGCAGCTAAGGGTGTTCATGCTGGCATTATTGGCCCATTTGCTGATTTGTGTCCATGATGTACCTCCATTGGCAGTTCTAAACAGGTTAATAGCACCGGCATAAACCACCAAAGAATCATTGGGGTCAACTGCCAATATCAGATCATACCATGCCTGTCCCCTTGAAAAATCTGTATTAGGTATACCATTATCAGCATCATCAGGCTCAGCCCTGGATGTCCAGTTGGCTCCTTTATCGTAAGTTGCAATGATAGCATCCACCGTTTGGTTGTGTTCAATCATGGCATAAACGGTTCTGGACCGGCCAGGTGCCGTTGCCACTTCTACCCTACCGGTTTTGTTGGTGTGGGTGTAGCTGGTTGTCCAAGTTGTGCCATTGTCTGAAAACATTACCCTGCCGGCTCCTCTGTCGGTTCCGGCATAAGGATTATTTCGCGTGCCAATCCAAATCCTGTTGTCGGCAGCTATTTCAATATCGGCAACCGCAAAACGCTGACTGTTGGGTGCGTTGGAAATTACATTAGTCCATGTGCTGCCACCATTGGTACTGCGGTAAAGGCCATAATTACTTGAACCAAATAACGTACTTTGATGAATATTGGCATCCACAGCGGCATAAACCACACTGCTGCCATTTTCATTTCTAACTGCTATATCAAGTACATAATAATACGTTGTTGTGGAAGAAAGCTGATTCCATGTTTTGCCTGAATCTGTTGTTTTCCATATTCCAAACCCACGTGAGGTGCTGCTGGTGGTTCCGAAACCCTCTCCTGTTCCAACATAGCCGGTACCGGGTGCATTTGGATCCCATGCCATGCAACTTACAGTTATGTTGCTCCACATGCTGCTTACTTGCGTCCATTTGCTGGTGGCACTGGTAATGTCATTGTTATACCACAATCCACCTGTTACAGCTCCTGCCCATACCTTTTTACCGGCAGGATCAATGGGGTCCCATGTCAAGGCCCGGGTTCTTCCTCCTACATTGTTGGGGCCTCTCTCTACCCAAGGAGTTACACTCATACCCGGCATGGCCCTGCGGCCCAAATTTTTGCTGGCACTACTTTGTTGAATAGCGGTCATTATGTTTTCCGGTGATGGTTTGCCCGTTACCGGATTCATGGTAGCAATGTATTCCTGTGCCCAAAATAAATCTGGTGTAGCTTGTTTGTCTTTCTCGAGCCACTGATTTTGTTTCAGTGACTGCTTCACCAGTTTTTTATAGGTTTTATTTACCCGTTTGCTATAATTTTTAGGTGTATTCTGGGCGTTTATTAGGGTGATGAAACACCCTAAAATTATGACACTTGTTATTCTTAAGAAATTCATTTTAAAGTATTTAAAAATTTATTCTACCCAACTTTTCCAGTAGGTAGGGTCTTCGAGTTTAAGGGCATCTTCGGTGATCATTAATGGAGAAAAAGGATCAATCATAACTGCAAGCTCCCTGGTTTCCTTCTGGCCTAAACTTTTTTCAACCGTGCCGGGATGAGGTCCGTGAGGAATACCTTTGGGATGAAGGGTGATCATACCCCGCTCCACATGTTTCCTGCTCATGAAATCACCATCTACATAGTACAGAATCTCGTCGCTGTCTACGTTGCTGTGGTTATAGGGAGCAGGAACGCTTAATGGATGATAATCATACATACGCGGCACAAAACTGCAAATCACATAGCCCCGGCCTTCAAATGTCTGGTGTATGGGCGGCGGCATGTGCAATCTGCCGGTTATGGGTTCATAATTGTGTATACTGAAACCAAAAGGATAGAGAAATCCATCCCATCCAACAGCATCGAAAGGGTGTGTGGCATAGGTGTAGGGCCAAATCATTTCCTGTTTTTTAATCATTACCCGAAAATCACCCTTCTCATCGTGAGTCTGCAAACTGTGTGGCAACTTTATATCACGCTCGCAATATGGGGAATGTTCCAACAGCTGGCCCATGCTGTTTTGATAGCGTTTTGGTGGATAGACAGGACTGGGAGATTCCACAAAAAAGATCCTGTTGCTTTGTCCGTTAAAATGAAGCTTATAAATTGTTCCGCGAGGTATAACCAGGTAGTCACCGTATTCAAAATCTATGCGTCCATAAATGGTTTCCAAATATCCCTCTCCTTCATGAATGAACAGTACTTCGTCCCCATCAGCATTTTTAAAAAAGTAATCTTTCATGCTTTCTGTAGGTGCGGCAACGCCAATTTGAATGTCATTGTTCATCAGAAGCACCATCCTGCTCTTTATGTAATCAGCTTCAGCCGGCACATTCCAAGTCAAATAGCTGCGGTGCTGCATATTTTTAGACATCGCTACCTTAGGTTCTACACTGTAAGGATCTCCAATGTTGCTGACCAGTGTAGGCGGATGACAATGGTAAATTAGGGAATAAATGCTATTAAAACCTTCGGTGCTAACCAGTTCTTCGGCATATAATGTACCGTCTTTCTTTCTAAATTGAGTATGTCTTTTTGCTGGAATTTTGCCTGCGCTGTGATAAAAAGCCATTTTTTAAATTATTAATTACAAATATAAGAAACACGAGTTATATCCTAAAGTAATTAGCACATTAGAATTTTTCCATTGAAACTGAACTCTTAATTCATATAAGATAATTTATATAGTTGTATTTCAATATTATACATAATTAAACAAGGCTGTATTTTCATGTATTTTCTTTGAAGTATCATTTTTTATTGCTAAACTTGTGATAGTGTTGAAGTTTACCCTCCCCCTCTGCTTAGTTTTTCTGCTAATCTCTTCATGCACAAAAACCGAAGATGTATTGATTTCAGGCAATCAACCGCCGGATTATCGATCTGTTCCAACAATCAAAGTAGAAAATTATGTAAACCGCTATTTCATTGACTTACTGGGTAGAGAACCCACAGACACGGAAAGGGTATACCATACTGAGTTTCTGAAGCGTAATAAATTGAGCATCCATGCCAGGGATACGCTCATAAATATTTTAATTTACGATACTACCTATCATCCTGGTGATTCCAGCTACCGTCATGCTGCGGTTCAGCGGATATACGATTTAAGCAAAGCCCGCTTTCTGGAAGGTGCCAGTGATGGAGATATCGCACAATTTATTGGAATACTTGAGTTCAGCATAACCATTTCCCGGCTAAACGGAGACTCAGTAGGTGTATACTCCGCCAAAGCGGCACAGAAACAATACAGGGATGTTTTGATGAGCCGATATAAGCTTTTTAAAAATACGGCGACATACAGCAACATGTGTGCTGCCATGCTGAATAATTCAATTTACGATCAAATCAACATGAACAGCTTTAATTATGTAAATGCCAGTTTTGATGACCTTTTTCAGCGGCAACCCATTAAAGATGAATTTAATGCTGCCTATGATATTATTGACAAAAACATACCAAGGCAAATTTTTGGGCGATGGGCAGCCAACAAAAATGAATATTGTGATGTCTTAACCCATACACCTGAATTTTATGAAGCGCAGATTCGCTGGGTATACTATTTATTATTGCAGCGAGATGCTAACACACAAGAGGTTATTAACTTGCTGGGAAATTATATGCGATCAGATAACTTACAGGAAGTTCAAAAGGCCGTTATTAAAACCGATGAATATGCACAATTCAGGTAAAATCATAATCGCGATATGGGCATCAGTTGTCATATTTGCGGGCTGTAAAAAAGAGAAAACCGTCACCTATGGCGTTAATGATAAGTTTGTTTACGAGGATAAGAGTCTCAAAACCAAGCGCAAGTCAGATGCGGAATATATTTCCATACTCTATACCAATTTGTATCAGGTTCCAATCTCACCTACTCAGCTGTATAAAACCCAAAACGTAATTTACAGCATTGGCGACCGAAACGTTGCCAACGAAATGGTATTGAGCAATTATTTCAATACTTCAACCTTGAAAATACCCAAGGACAGTGAGATGAGGGCTGATGTGGCTGCATTTGTTGAGAAATGCTATAAAAGGTTCTTTCTCAGATATCCATCAGAAGGCGAAAAAACCTTCTTTATTAACTATATCAACAGCAATCCCAATGTTTCGGTAGAAATGGTTTATACAGCATTTTCCGTAAGCGATGAATACCAATACTATTAAGCAACACAAATCATGAACAGAAGAGAGTTTTTTAAAAAAACAGGCATGGTATCGGCGGGTACAGTGGCGGCTCCTTACATCCTTCCTACCGGCAGAATGTTTGCTCGCACCAATGCACCCAAGGCGGAATATGTGGTCATGGTGATGTTTGCAGGTGGTGTGAGGCAGCAGGAAAGCGTATTGCAGCGCTATCTGGATGACAGCCAGGAGGTGACAGGCGCAGCTGGCAACATTATGCCTAACCTTTTTACAGGCACAGCCCCCGATCGAAAAATAGTTTACGGTACTGACCCCGGAGGCGGAGCGACCCGTGGTAGCGAGCCCATTCCCCGCATATTAAGTCAGAGCATGGAAGACACCGGGACTGTATTTAAGGAAATGTCTGCCATCAGTGCAGGACATTATGTTGGCCTCAATACCCTCGTTACTGGTAGTCTTGGCACGGCGCAGGGATTAAAAACCAGACCAAGATACCCCACTATTTTTGAATATTTAAGAAAACACGCCGGTTTTGCAGCCCTGGATACATGGTTTATTGCCAATGGACTGGGCAACAGCACTCCGTTACTCAATAGCAGTAAAAATCCCGACTATGGCTTGCAATATGGCGGTAACATGTTTGCTGCCCCTTATACTTTTGGCAGTGTAGGCCGCGAAATACTGGGCAATGGGAAACCATACTCCCGTGCTGACCTCGACCCCATGTATTTCATGAAAAACTTTCTGGATCAGAGTTTTGGTTTAAATCCTGATCAGCTCGAGACCATAAAAAACACAGACGAAGAAAAAACCAAAATCAAGGAATTTATTCGGGCGGTATTTCAGCGACAGAATCAGGGCCTGATACCCCGACCACCAGTTACTGATAATGGTGACGCCGTTACCATAAGTTATGCTGCCGAAGTGCTCAGGCACTTTAAACCCAAGTTTCTCACACTGAATATGAGTGCAGTGGACGGCTGCCACAGCAACTTTACCGGCTATCTGCGCAGTTTACACAGGGCTGATCATTCTGTGGGATGGCTTTGGAACTACATTCAAAACAACATACCGGAAATGTCGGGTAAGACCATTATGATTATTGCACCGGAATGCGGCAGAAACCTTAACCCAAATCCAATTCTGGATGAAAATGACTGGTATGCCTATGATCACAGTGATGCCAATGCTATGCGTGTCTGGTCTGTGATGGTTGGAAAGAATGTTCCGAAAATGAGCGTGGGCAATGAAAACAACAAGGTTGGTAAGCTAACCGATATTGTGCCTACCATAGCAGATATTTTTGGTGTTTACGACGAAGTGAAAGCCAGTCCGTATCTCGATCCGCAGTCCAAAAGTTTATTTATGAGAATGTGATGAAAAAATCCTTAATCATACCTGCCATAATCAGCGCTTTGTTGCTTTTGGGAATTGCCTGTAAAAAAGAAGGTAGTGACATTAATAACCCTTACGGTAAACCTATTAAAATAAATCGCGATACCACCACATCACGCGATTCTGCAGCAGATCCCACCAGTATTCAGGGACTACACAGAGACCTTTTCTCTCCCACCTGCGCAAACAGTGGTTGCCATGATGGAACATTTGAGCCCGATTTCAGGACTGTGGAAAGCTCTTTTGCTTCCCTGGTTAATGTAAAGCCCATCAAAAACGATCAGGCAGGCACATTTAACGCGAGGGTGCTGCCAGGCAATGCCGATGCAAGCATTTTGACATACAGAATGACCGTAGATCTTGGCGGCAACTCTGGAATTATGCCTCTGGCACTGGAACCCGGTAGCAATTATCCGAGTGTTAAGGACAAATTGCTGAATAACCTTAAGGCATGGATTAATAAGGGAGCCCCGGACTCAAAGGGCAACAAACCCGGCCCGGTAAATTTCCCACCTCAAATATTGGGAGTACAGGCCCTACTAAATGGAAATCCGGTGGGACGTGGCGGAAAATATGAACCTATGATTACCCAGCCGGGACAAAACCTTGAACTTTGGTTCGCATTGGCAGATGATGTACTAAGCCAGGAAAATCTAACAGGTATGAGTATCAACTGGTCTACCAATCCGGATGTTTTTGATCCAGCAAATGAAAAACCCCTATTAAAAGGATCAACCAAGACCCTGCCTGGTTTATATGCTACATCAGTGCCCTATGTATGGTATTTCCCATTTTCAACCGCCGGAATGCAGTCATACAATGTGATTTGGTTTAGGATAACATGCAGTGATAACATGAACAATAATTATCAATTGCCCAACACCAATAGCATGTTCTTTTTGAAGAAATATTTTGCCTTAAGAATACCATGAGAGTAATTTCTGCCTTCTTATTCTTCATATTGCCTGTTGTATTGCTGAATGGCTGCAAAGAGGAGGTAATTACGACAGGAAACCCCATACCTAGAATTATATTGTTTAAAATAGAGCCCACCCAGGTAAAACAATTTACGGATTCACTAAAAATCACATTTAGCTATGAAGATGGTGATGGCGATTTGGGCAACGACAACGCAGACATTAACAGTCTAGAAGTTCAGGATGAGCGTCTTGCGAAAGCAGACTTTTACCATGTGCCGCCACTTGCACCCGTAGATGCTAAAATCCGTATTAAAGGTCAAATGACGATGAACCTTAGAAATGTATTCCTTTTAGGAACAGGAAACACAGAGACCACATCCTTTACCGTGCGCATACAAGACCGAGCCGGTAACTGGAGCAACCCGATACGAACACCTGAAATTACCATAACGCGCTGATGTTTAAAAAGCTGGCCTGTATAATATTTTTTGCAGGTTGGGTGCATTTTATGGCAGCCCAAACGGAGGTGTTTATGCAAAATGGTCGGGTTCGGGTTTGTAAAGGTGTTTTCAAAGACAGCGAAAAAGGGAAAACCAAAGGAGATTACGACCACAACGAGAACTACATACTCACCCTGAGTGTGCCGGGTGCCAAAAGTATTACCCTGAAATTCAAATCATTCTGCACGGAAAAGGACAATGACATTCTGAGCATATTTGACGGGAAAGACACATTTGCTACATTAATGGGCAGATGGAGTGGCAGCAAAGGTCCCGGAACGCTGGTAAGTAAAGATAGTTTTATTACCATTCATTTTAAATCAGATAAAAGTGTGGCGTGCTATGGATGGGAAGCGGATATCATTACCGCCATCATACCACCCCCTACCCCCACTTTTACCCTGAACGGAACCGTAAAATGCAATGCCACTTCATTTAAAGTAAACAGCAATCGCAGTATACCTTGCGACAGTATCAAAGCATCTTTAGCATCCCTAAACGGACCATTTGGCAGCGTAGGTATCACTTCCATTACTGCTGATAACTGTGTAGGAGGCAAAGCCACAGCTTTTACGGTAAATACCAATGGTCCACTATTTTTGAATGGTAGCTATACTTTTCAGTTGAATGTGTATTGGAAAGACTTTTGCGATAGTGTATATTTAACGCAGAGTAAACTGATATTCAATGTTTCTGACTGTCCTCTTAAAGTTATACTTAAAGCAGATTCCGATACCATCTGTAAAGGTAGTTGTACTTTTTTGAGGGCCACAGTCAGTGGCGGTAATGCCTCGAAATATGTATATACCTGGACCCCATCGCTAACGGGTGCCGGTCCGCATAAAATTTGCCCAACCATCAATACCCGTTATATCCTAAGGGTAACCGACGGTTCTTCCATTCCTTCTGCCGATACGGTAGACATCGCAGTGCTGGATCCGCCTGTAGCTATGGCAGATACTGAAATCTGCTATTATGGTCCCAACATATTTCTCAGGGCCACTCCGGCAGGTGGAAAATGGATGGGGACAGGAATCGTAAACGCATCTACGGGAGAATTTAAGACATCTGTATTCTGGGGAAAATCCAAGGTATGGTATCAGGTGGGCAGTTGTGCAGATACAGTATTTGTAAACAGTGTTGGACCCTGGAATCTGGAAAATGTGTTTTGCCCGGGGAAACCACCTCAGGCAGTTTGGTGGTTTGGTCCTCCGGGCGGAACCTGGAGCGGACCCAAAATAACTTCAGCAGGCATATTCACACCCGATGTACCCGGTATTTATAAAGATACATACACCTGGAAGGGCTGTAAAAGTGTAAAAACCATTAGGGTTGAAAACATGGTAGTACCCAAGTTTGACACCACCTGCGAATCCAGAACTTCCGATACTTTTACGTTTTCTCCAAAAGGAATATATCCGGATTGGTTTCCCGGACTCACCAATTCATACTGGGGCTGGTACAATCCCAGCCAAATGGGCGGTGCCGGCACCAAACTGATTGTTTGGAATGGAGGTGGATGCAAAGACACCACAAGGTTAACGGTTCTGCCATGTGAGGCAGGGCCAAATGATACATTTTGTCCGGCTGCGGGTTTAAAGGTTCTGAAGAACTTCAGGCCCGGAACGCAATATACATGGACCGGCAAAGGCATTGTTAATTCGGGAGCACCCGATTACGATCCCGGTTTTTTCTTTGCATTGGGTAAACCAAGCTATATCGACACATTGATCATCAGAAATGGGATATGCACCGACCGTAAATTCGTATACCTCATTCCCACAAAAATAACCCGAAAGGATACTCAATTTTTTTGCATAGAAAACCCGGTCAGGACATTGAATAATGCCTTGTTGGGCCTGAGTCCCGATGGTGGATTCTGGAGCGGCCCCGGCATATCGGGTGTCAATGGATTTATTGCTGCAACAGCCGGTTTTGGGAACCACAAACTGGTATATAATAAAAACGGCTGCACAGATACGCTGAATGCCTTTGTAAGGCCCAGGCCCACTGCCCAGAACGATACAGCCGTGTGCATCAATACTGCGGCATTTAATTGTCGTGCCGGCGAGCCCGGCGGTACCTTCAGCGGCAAGGGCATTACCAATGCTATTCTCGGCACATTCAGTCCGGCTGTGGCAGGAGCCGGAAACCATATTATAACTTTTCTCAATAAATGGGGCTGTACTGTCAACTTTACAATTCGTGTGGATGTAGCTCCTACCCTTTGGTTTGTTAATCCGGATACAGAATATTGTTTTAAGAATACCAACTACCTGCTAAACGCCAATATCCCGGGTGGGGTTTTTACAGGCAAGGGTGTAACAGGCAATCAGTTTAATCCATATATGGCAGGCAGTGGCACCCATACCCTCACCTACACTCTGATATCTGGCGCCTGCAAAGCATCCACCACCTTGGATGTGACAGTAATAGATACCTTGAAAGTTAAAGTCAGCCCACCCATTGACACCATTTGTCCGGGCGAAATGGTTTGGCTGCGCGCCTCTGCCACCGGAGGTGACAAGTTCTCGTACTCTTTTGCATGGAGCAATGGACAATCGGGCAGCGGAACATTTGTAAGTCCAGCCACAACCACCATATACTCTGTGATCGTTAACGATGGTTGTAGTGAGCCGGCAACAGCCACAGTGCCCATATACAGGCATCCTAAGGCCTATTTTTCGGCCACCACCTCCCCCGCAGTTTGCTTTGGCCAGAAAGGTTGGATCAAGCTGAAAATGAAGGACAATGACCCTTATCGGTTTACCTGGGATGTGAGTCCGGTTTATATGGGTGATTCATTGAGTGCCCTTAGCGGCAATTTGTATCGGGTAACCGCTGTAAACCTAAAAACAGGATGTACGGTAGATACCAGCATTGAAATTCCGGGTTTCAAGGCAATTACAGCGGCTTTTATTGGCAGCATACCCAATGGCGCTAATTGCCTTAGCCCAATAAATCCCACGCTGCGCATTTTTAATAATTGTGTAGGAGCAACAACCGGCACATGGTACTGGGGCGACGGAAGCAGTGAACCCTTTGATCCGTCTATGAGTCCCAAGCACAACTACAACGGTGATAAAAACCGCTACAAGGTGAAATTGGTGGTGCAAAATTCCGGTGGCTGCACGGATAGTACCGAAGAAGATTTTTGCTACCGCGATACTGTGGTTTATTATGTTCCTACCGCTTTCACCCCTAATAACGATGGGTTTAACGACAAACTTGACTGGGTGCTGATTGGTGCAACTGAATTTGAAATAATTATTTATAATCGCTGGGGACAAATTGTATTTAAGAGCGCCAACGCATCGCAATTTTGGGATGGAACTTTCCAGGGAAACCCTTGTCCTGAAGGGATCTATGCCTACCGCATCAAATTCAAAGGCAGAAAAACAGCCAACCGGCAGGATAAGGGCAGTATTTTGCTGCTGAGGCCGAAGAATTAAGTCTGTATCGGCGTAATTTCGCCCCTGTATGCAATATGCATCAGCCCTCACTTACCAGATTATTGGTTGTTATCTGAAACATAAGCTTCAGGGCGGTGTGCTGACGGATGCTTTCAGCATCCATAAAGATGGGCTGATATTGGAATTTAAAACATCAGAAAAAACCAATTTTCAATGGATGATTCAGTTTGTGGATGGTATTATTTATTTTCTAAAACCCGACCCACATATTCAACCGGGAAGAAAATCCATCACTCAGTTTAAACCCGCTCAGGGCTTATCAGTGCTGGATGTGCAGGTTTTTGAAAATGAGCGGATAATACTGATTCAATTGGCGCACAATAAACAACTGCTCATCAAAGGATTTGGTCGGCTTGGTAATGTTTTGCTGATGGAAGATGGCAATTCTCAAGCTGTTGCATTGTTCCGACTTTCATTAAAATCTGATCGGGATTTGGATGTGGTTGAATTGCTTAAAAAAACCAGGCCAATCGCTTGCTCTGATATACCTAATATACAATTTTTTACCGACAATTCCAAATTATTCGAAGAGCCGGCGGATGGAAGATTGCCTTTGGGAGTAGGTGCCGAAGGACTTTTTACCTATGCTCAGGGATATGTGCGAAATAGGCGAAAAGAAACCTCCCGACAACAATGGGAAATCCACTGGAACCGGCAAATAATCATGCACAGGGCACGAATTAAGAATCTGGAAGAGCAGTTGGCTGAAATTGAGAATAGACGGAGTTATAAGGAGCTCGGCGACATCATACTTGCCCATGCACATCAGATTAAAAAAGGGGTTGGAAACGCACTGCTGCAGGATTTTTATACCCAAAAACCCATCCGAATCAAGCTTAATCCGGATCTTGATGCTGCTGAAAATGCGGAGCGTTTTTATCGCAAAGCCAAAAATGAAGGATTGGAGAAATCCCACTTGTTGCAGAATCTAGAGAAAACACAGGAAGCACTTCAAAAGGCCGAAGGCGAGCTTACGTTACTTCAGGATCCTTCAACTCAAAGCCGTATTCAACAGCCAATTACAGCAAAAAATGACAAGCAGCCGGAGAGCAAGCCCTACAAAACCCTCGTTATTGAAGATTTTGAGGTTTGGCTGGGAAAAAGTGCATCTGATAACGACGCCATGCTAAAACTGGCTGCCAAACAGGATATGTGGCTTCATGTGCGAGGATTTGCCGGTTCCCATGTTATCATCAAGAAAAAAGGTAGCGGATTTCCGGAATCAGTTATACAAAAGGCCGCTGAACTGGCAGCAAAAAACAGCAAAGCACGAACCCAAAAGATGGTTCCGGTTATTTACACGGAAAGAAAGTATGTCAGCAAACCCCGTAAGGCAGCCCCCGGTGAAGTGGCAGTTTTGAAAGAAAAGGTGATGGATATTTACCTAAAGTAAGTATTAAGGTTATTTATTACAATAACTTATCTTTCAAATATTTACCCGTATAGCTTTTGGGCTCTTTAACTAAATCTTCCGGAACCCCGGCAAAGAGCAGTTCGCCCCCACTTTCACCCGCTTCCGGGCCCAGGTCCAGCACCCAGTCAGCACATTTTACCACATCCAGGTTGTGCTCAATACAAATAATGGTATTCCCCCTGTCAATCAGTGCATTGAAACTATTCATCAGCTTTTTGATGTCGTGAAAATGCAAACCGGTTGTGGGTTCATCAAAGATAAAAACCGTGCCGCCTTCTTTGTGGGGATTGGCTTTGCTAAGATAAAAAGCCAGTTTCACACGCTGTGCCTCACCGCCAGACAAGGTATGGCTGCCCTGCCCCAGGGTGATGTACCCCAAACCAACATCCTGCAATGGCTTCAAACGCTCGTGAATTGATTTTTCATCGGCAAAAAACGATATGGCTTCATCAACAGTCAGTTGCAGAATTTCATGAATATTTTTTTCCTTGTAGGCCACTTCGAGCACGTCGTTTTTAAATCGCTTACCTCCGCAGGCATCACATGGCAACTTGATGTCGGCCATAAACTGCATTTCAATAACGTTTTCTCCTTCACCCTGGCAAGATTCACAGCGTCCTCCATCCACATTGAATGAAAAATGAGCCGGCTTAAATCCTTTGAATTTACTGAGGGGCTGAGACGCAAACAGTTCACGAATTTCATCATAGGCCTTCACATAGGTAACGGGATTGCTTCGGCTGCTTTTACCAATGGGGTTCTGATCTACCAGCTCAACGGCTTTAACCAGTTTCTTGGCCCCTTCCAGCGCCCTGTGCCTGCCGGTTTTGGTGCTGATATACTGCCCAATTTCTTTACTCAGAGCAGGATACAGAATTTGCTTAACCAGACTGGTTTTGCCGCTTCCGCTCACACCGGTGATGGCAGTGAACACCTCCAGCGGAAATTCTACATCCACTTCTTTTAAGTTGTTTGCCTCAGCACCTATTATTTTAATGCTGTGTTTCCAATTTTTGCGGTTTTTGGGAACTTCGATGGCCTCCCTACCCGAAAGATACTTTCCGGTTAGACTATCTTTATCTTTAATTAGGGCCTCATAATTGCCACTAAAAACAACCTCCCCGCCCAATGCACCTGCAAACGGCCCCATATCAACCACCTGATCAGCGGCCTTCATTACCTCTTCATCGTGCTCCACAACTATGACTGTATTTCCCTCTTTTTGTAAAAGCTTGAGTACACCAATCAGCCGTTCAGTATCACGACTGTGCAGACCAATACTGGGCTCATCAAGTATGTACATGCTACCGGTAAGGTTGCTGCCCAGACTGGTTGCCAGGTTAATCCGTTGACTTTCACCTCCACTTAGGGTATTACTCAATCGATTGAGACTGAGATAGCCAAGCCCCACATTTTTTAAAAAAGAGAGTCGTGTTATAATCTCATTAAGGATTCGTTTACCTATGTCATGTTCAATATCATCGTATTTAACCGATATGAAATAATCATAGACACTATCTACATTCATCAGCAGTATCTCCTGCAGATTAATCCTTTCCGGAACACTTTCGTGAGGATTTATGGCTCTTAGCTTCACATAGCCGGCCTCTTTTCTTAGCCGTGTACCCAAGCATTCCGGGCACTGGGTTTTACCCCTATAACGGGCAGAAAGAACCCGATATTGAATCTTGTAGGACTTCTCCTCTACATAGCGGAAGAAATCATGAATGCCAGGAAGGGTTTTAGTAC
>JBILTS010000157.1:0-4384 GCA_044371405.1 Bacteroidia bacterium | reverse complement strand
GATTTGGTTAGAATGACATTGATTTTGGTTACAACATCATCAATAACTACTATTCCTATTGCATTGATACCTTCAATATTAGTTTCAAATAATAGATTATTACCAACACGCTTTTTAATTGTACCAATACTTTTAAAAACGTCTTGACTGTTTTTATGAATTAAAAGGACACCTATAATATAGCTAATTATTTCCATTAATATGTTTTAATTATTTCAAAAGATTTTATTTTTTGTTTTGCAATAGGGTTGTAAAATTGATTTCCACCGCCTTCAAATATCGTACCAGTGCCGTTCCAATCTTCAATATTAGCGGTTTTAGTTTTCAAAAATTCAACATCTTCGCTAAGGGTAATTTTGACTTTAACTCTTCCATCCGCTTTAATTCTCTGCAAATCTCCTACTCCTATTTTTGTAATATCTTCATTTAAATCATCAAAAAAATAAGCTCCAAACCTCGGTTTTCCGGTGACAGGATCTATTGTTGAAAGTTGATACATTACATTATTCTCTCGCTTAACAATGTTTACAACAGGCATATCAAAATCTATTCCTCTTAACTCATTAACATTAAAGCCAGGATTGAAGCCACTGTAAAAATTTTTTGCCTTCTCGAATAATTGTTTTTGGGTTGCTGAAAAACTATGATTAACGTATTCAAAAAAGTTATTTATAGGATATTTTGCGACTTTCCCCGCCCCGCTCGCTCCCCACCCAACAAACCTTCCCATTCGCTGGTTGAAAGCCGTGAATGACTTTCCGAAGGTGTTCTTGCTGATGGCGGCGAAAAAGGAAGAGCCGCTTTTCACAAAGTTATTGAAACGGGCGTTTACACGCAATAGCCCGGCATATCTATTTAGTGCCAAGGCCCCACTGCGTGCTAATGTGGCTAAACTTCCGACCGCCACCACCGTATTCATTGTATTCCAGCCACTGCGGAATGTTCTCCAAGCACTGTAGCCGGTCTTATGCTGGTTGCGCTCCGCTTCTGTCATACTCTCCCAGGCCTCGTTGATGTTATCATCCACCTCGGAAATGACTATATCTGTGCTTATCAGTGCTAGGTTAGCCAGCGCCAGACTGGTACCACCGGTAAATGGGACAGCCACCGCACTAACGACCAAAGCAGCACCTTGAATCACCCTGCGGGTAAACTTTGCATCCCGCTCATTTTCCAACGCTTTCTGCCGCTGTCGCTCCAGAAAATATACCAGTAAAACAGGCAGGGTGGTAACCTCACCGGGGCGGAAGACATCCATGGATTTGTAATCACCGCATGGCACTACGTTGATGAGTTCCAGTGGCCATAAAGTGTCATCATATACTTCTGTATGGGTTTCATTATACTGCAACACAGTGCCTGTTTGGTATATGTAACTCTGTTGGGCCGCACCCCGCATACGCCATGCACCTGAGAGAAACATATTCACACGCCCATCTTTGAGCATTTCTCCGGATAAACCATCACCATACCCAACCAACTCCTCAAATTTGTCATAATGGAATTCCTTGTCAGACAACCCCATGTAATACTCCTGGATGCCGGCCGGATAAGTAAATTCATGCAGCCCTTTCTCATCGTGGTACAGGTTAGTTCTGGTGGTAACCCTATCGGTCCGTGCCGCCTCAATTTGCGTAAACAACTCAATGAAGGCATACAGCACACGCTGCCGATGTCTGGAGGTCAGCACATCTTCATTCGCCCAGACCTCGCGCAGCCACTTGTATCCATTCTTTCGAAAGCCCTGTAAATACAGCACTTCCAACTCTTTTCCACTTGTGTCGCGGGTTTCCAGCAAATCCAAAAGCACATTCTGCGTCTTTACCCACCAGTAGTCTTCATCCACGCAGACTTTATCAAAAACGGCAATCCGCTCTCTGGTGGTCAATTGCCTCAGGACACAACGGTTGTATTTTTTGTCATCGGCAAAAAATGCCGCAAAAGCAGCCCCATCTGCATTCCTGTTAATCAGCCCCCTTAAGTCAGCTATTCCACCCGCATTATTCCCTGCTTTTTTAAGCAAATCCTGCAAATCCAGAACATATCTCTTGTAGTTGAAATAGCCATCCTGCTTGTTTCTGCGGAATATGCGCCTGAATATGCTATCGGTCATTATCTCCCTGCTACCAATGCAATCCAGCAGGTTATTTAGCTTTTCATCGCTGAAACTCAGGTAGGCAAAAACCGTGATAAAATCGTTGAATGTGGCTTTGTCATTCAGCTTCTCTTCGATGAAATGCTCCAGTGAATATTCCTGATCCAGGTACCACAACTTTTTATTACCTCCCGGAGGAGACCATGCACCGCCAATCTGCTTTAATTTTCCTGATACTTCAAGCCCTGAAAGCCACTCCTTTACAGCGCTTCCGCCATAATTACCGGCTGCACTGCCCGTTACTACCGGCATGGCCAACACCCTGACCCCATTGCCGGGTTTGCCGATTTTGGCACCCGCGAGCGAACTCTTAAACCGTCCTGCCAGGGTGATAAAACCGCCTTGCTCTTTGGCTAGGAAGGCCGCCACCCCACTTTCCGCAAATCGCGTAGAATCTACTTTGTGGGCCTTGTGGGTATAATAAATCCCTTTTCCGCCAATGATGGATCGATACCCGGCAAAAAAGGAATCCTGAACAAAATGTGCCACATAGCCATTATCCCCAATGCCAAAGGTAAGAAGACAACCAAATGGAGTATGACATGTCAGGGGAACATATCCTTGATTTGCATCAGTAGCAAGCTTATCAAACGTAGAAAACAACGCACTCTTAATGCTGCCCGGTACCTTGATGTAATTGCCTGCGGGATCAATGAAGGTGTAGGTAGTGTCCGGGTTCAGCCAGGGTTTCAGTTCTTCCACGTTCATGGTCACATACTTCCCCTCCTCCTCCTTCTGCCTCAACCCCCGCAGAAAATTCCCCACCTCTTCCTTGTCGTGGATGCGCTGCCACTGACGCATGTGCGACAGGCCATTCGGGGCGTTGTAGTCCATCAGGTTGCGGGTTTGGCCTGCCTTGCCCTCGTCTTCGCCAAACGGATGCTCCAGCACCAGCAAACCGTGTCCCAGCTCGTGCGACAGCGTGTGCACCGAAGGTTTTTCGCCTCCGCAAAACACAAACCCGTAGGGGTTGTTCAGCCCCATATAACCTTTGGTATCATCCGCTGCAGGGCCGGTCAGAAAAACCACCGCCGTATCGCCCCTTGGGGTGCGGCCTATGGCCTCCCATGCCGTTACGATGCGCTGCAACTCCTTGCCATAAGCGGTATTCAGCCGTTTGCGGTTCACCGGCAGCTTGTCTTTGCCTGCACTGTAGCCCGGCACGGTAAGGTTCTTCTCCACCGCTACTGTGGCACGTATGCCCAGCGTTTGCATATACGGACGCATCTCCTGCTCCACACTGGCTGCACTGACACCACCGCCACTGCCATCCACGGGCACCAGCCGCACATGCAGCCTGCGCTCGTCTACAGACAGTAAATTCACCTTGCCCAGCACCCGTCGTCCGCCTGCCTTGCCGCTGTCCTGTGGGAGCATGTTTCCCACCGCCCATACCGCATCGGCCCACAAGTGAAGCCGGCCGGGCACTTCAAGCACCCACACCGAGTCATTGATTTTCTGTGCTTTTATCCGCACCCCATCGCTGCGCACAAACCGGGTGCTGTCGGGGTGCAGCTTGATTTTGCCTTTACGGAGCGTGGCCCTCAGCGTTTCGGTTTTGCCCGTGTTAAGCAGTTTCCAGCCCGCCATGTACCCTCCGGACGGGCCATCCAGCCGGTCGTAGCGATCGCCGCCCGTTTGGGTGCGTATGTTGTGGGCATCCCAGGCCAGGGTGTTTTTGCTGTCGTTGTCAAACAGCACCATGGTGCCGTCGGGCAGCACCGAGCCGGGCATGCCCTCGCCGGTGGCTTCATTGCCCACGATGGGCTTTTCGCCGGGACCTTCGGGCCCCGTAACCTTGCCCCCGGCACTCACATACCAGCGCTTGCCGGTGGGGTCTATTATCACCGTGTTTTTGCCACCCCTGACCGTTTCTTCGCCGGCTCCTGTGCGAATGCGCACACGGCCGTCCGGGGTTACCTCTACGCCACTCACGGGAGCGCTGACGGGCTTGTATTCACCGCGGTTCCAGTTGCTGCCAAACCAGTCGCGCCAGCGGTCGGCGAGTTTTTCAAAGGCAAGGTTGCTGATCACCAGCGGCTGACGCAGGATGCGCACCATGCCGCTCACCAAACGCCTGTCGCTGTTGATGCTCACGTTCTCCCAGGTGCAGGGAATGGGCACCTTGCCTGTAAACGGCAGCCACACGGTGCCGCTGCCGCTGAATTCGCCGTTTTGCCCGGTGGCATATAATACCTTCACGGTAAAATCGGCTGCGGTAAAGGTTTC
>JBILTS010000156.1:0-4406 GCA_044371405.1 Bacteroidia bacterium | reverse complement strand
GTCCTTCAATCGTGGGAGATTTGTTGTATCCACAATCGTCTTTAACGATTAGCTGCATATCCCGTCGGGTTTTTCCCACCACAATCCATTTGGATGTAGCGCTGTCTTTTCGAAATTCTGTAATCTCAATTACAACAATTCCCACCTCATCGCATTTGGTGGGTGTAAATATTATATCACCTGAGCTGGTATCCAACCAGAAACCTCTTGGGGGCTTGGTACTTGTATTGGGAACACAGTCTACCTTTCCGGGAGGAATGCAATAAGGCGTCATGGGGAACCTAGGTGAGAATGGAGAGGAATAGTTTACACTGGTTGTAGGCAGTGAGTTAATTCCGGCAACCAATCTGTAACCAAACGAATCAAAATCGGTGGTATCCATGGCTCCGTTATTGAAATAGTATGCCTGGTTACAACACAAAAATCCGATAGGTTCATTTGATAGTGACGGGCTAGAGTTACATTTCTTGGTGGTCTTGGGGATGTTACAAATGTTAATCATACAGGTTGACCAGAAATCGTTGTTGGCTGGACCCGTGGTAATTGCACCATTTCGACAACACTGACCAATGGCAAAAGTCACCTCGCAACAACTTGATTTATTCAAGAAATTTCTGAGGGGATTAACGTTAAAATCCACCGTTGTTTCAAAAGTATGTTCCTCGATACCTTCGCCTGTGAATCCTGTGTTTTGAGGATTACATGGTTTAGATGCCGATGAACAACGTGGCGTTACATCTCGAATACCAGTGCGGGTAATGCTCAAGTTGAAGGAACCGCAACCATTTCCGCCGTTAGTACCTGCAAACGCCTGAAAAGACGGACCAGAAAACGAAATACCCCGGCAGTCTCGGTAAATTTTGGCGATAATTCTGTATTTACCACCACCTAGACACCGGTAAGTCATGTCAGCACCCATCATGTGGGTAGCGGACAAATTAGCCGAAAACCCTATAAATAGGGCAGTTGCGAACAGTATTTTTTTAATCATAAGCAATTTTATTCAACCAAGTGTTGTGACTAATTGACACAATGCACCCAGAAATTGTTGCCTCAAAAATATGAATTTTATAAGAATTCTGCAAAGTATTGATTGTATCGATAAGTATTGGACATTCATTATGCTAATCGCCAGTAGAATTTTATTTATTATTTATTGCTTTCAAGATGGTTTTAAGATGGGGAAAACAAATTATTTTTGCAAATCAATAACATGAAATACCAGTCCATTTCATCATCTTTATTTGTAAAGAACCGTAAAAAATTTGCAGCCAACATGAAACAGGGATCTATTGCTGTTTTCCACAGCAATGATGAGGTCCCCAGAAATGGAGATGCATACCATAAATTTAAGCAAAATTCTGACTTGTTTTATCTCACGGGGATCGACCAGGAAGATACTATCTTGGTTATGTTTCCCGATTGCCCCAATCCCCTATTCCGGGAGATGCTTTTTATTAAGGAAACATCAGAGCAAATTGCGATTTGGGATGGTGCGAGACTGATGCCGGAAGAGGCAGCTGCTGCCAGTGGAATTGAGCGAGTTTTTTGGTATCATGAATTCAAAAAAACCATACATGCTGCTTTCCTGCTTGCTGAAACAATTTACCTGAATTTGAACGAAAACGACAGATCTACGGACACTGTGCCTGCCAATGCTTTTCGTTTTGCACACGAAATAAAACATCGTTATCCTGCCCACAATGTTGCCCGCAGTGCTCCCATTCTCGCCCAGTGCAGGATGGTAAAAGAAAAAGAGGAAATTGATTTAATTACAGAAGCTGTAAATATTACCCGGGCAGGATTTGAACGATTATTGAACTTTGTTAAGCCCGGTGTTTGGGAGTATGAAGTTGAGGCAGAATTGATTCATGAATTCACCCGACGCCGATCTTCAGGTTTTGCATTTGATCCAATTATTGCGAGCGGATCCAGTGCCTGTGTGTTACATTACACCGACAACAACAAAAAGTGCAGTGATGGTGATTTGCTTTTGCTGGATTTTGGTGCGGAATATGCCAATTACAATGGTGACTTAACACGTTGTATTCCAGTAAATGGCAAATTTACGCCAAGACAAAGAGCCGTATACAATGCAGTGCTGCATGTACACAAGGCCGCAGCAGGTTTGCTAAAACCGGGTAAAACACTCCCGGAATACCATCAGGAGGTGTGTGAGGTAATGACAGCGCAATTGGTTAATCTGGGATTGATTACAATGGATGATGTTAGAAAAGACAAAAGAGCATTTGCTAAATATTTCATGCACGGAACCAGCCATCACTTGGGACTTGATGTTCATGATGTGATGCATCGTTTCGGCCCACTGCAAGTGGGCAATGTTCTGACCATTGAGCCAGGTATTTACATACCGGAGGAAGGCATTGGCGTACGCATTGAAAATGATGTATTACTGCTTGAAGACGGGATACATGATTTTATGGCAGGACTGCCGATAGAAGCGGATGAAATTGAAGCACTGATGAACAAATAATTGGGTTAATTCCAACCCTCTTTGCCCTTCAGGGGCACAAATCTGAATGGGCCAAATGATTCTTTACCCAATGTTCCATCCTCCTTTTTGATAAACCTGAACATGGTTTGAGAGTCCGGTTTATCTCCGATGGGAATAACAAGCCGACCGTTTACCTTAAGCTGATCAATAAGATTTTTTGGTACCTCTGGTGCCCCTGCTGTAACAATGATAGCATCGTAAGGTGCATGCGACGGCAATCCCAATGTTCCATCCCCATGAAAACACTGCAATTGGTTGTCCAAAATTTTAAGCACTTTGTGTGCTTCTTTGAGCAGAGGCAATACAGTTTCAATGGTGTAAACCTGCGCACCCATGGCTGAAAGCACAGCGGCCTGATAACCACTGCCTGTGCCAATTTCAAGCACTTTTTCACCCGATTTTATTTGCAAAAGCTGACTTTGAAAAGCTACTGTATATGGTTGCGAAATTGTTTGACCATGTCCTATTGGAAATGGAGCATCCCGATACACAAATTGCTCGAAATCCTTAGGGAAAAAAAGCTGACGGGGAACACGTCCAATAGCATGCAAAACCTGCTCATCGGCAATGCCTTTCTGCCTCAGCTCGGCAACGAGCTGGTTTCGTTTTCCGGCCATCACCGGGCTCTCGGATATGGATGGGGTTGTGAACATGTGTTAGAAACAGACAAACGCATTTCCGGATGAGGGTATGCAAATTTGTGCAGGGTACAAAAATAAGTGAGCCCAACCCAAAATATTGCATGAAACTGAAAACTGTCATTTTAGGCACCCAGCGAAAAGCTGAAATCTTTTCTCATCTGCTTAACGGAAGTAACCTTTTCGAATTTCGGGGGTTTTATGATCCGGACAGCGCGCAAAATGCGGATGCAGCCGGTAATCTTATTTTCACGCTTGAACTGTCGGAAAAGGCAGATGTATTTATTATCGACAGGCATGTACACAATCTGGATGTGAATCTAATTGATAACCTCACCCGATTGGGTAAACACATTTTACTGGATGGTTTTTTAATACAGCATACCGGTTTTATTGAACAGTTAATAAGACTGCATGCAGAAAGCGGCAACTGTTTTCATGTTGCGAATACGCTTTACAACAAACCGCTTTACACAACGGCTTCCCAATTTGTAAGAAAGCCACGATTCATAAAACTTGAAAAAGAGTGCAGGCCACCGGCACCGGGCGGATTTGAAGCATGGCTTTTTAAGGAGCTGGCACAAGATCTTGATTTGGTAATCAGAACAGCTCAGAGTGGCATACGTGATGTATCGGCCAGACCTTTATTTTTATTTGGAAAGAATCCTGACCTCCTGAATATTCATATTGAATTTGACAATGATTCGGTATGCCATATTACTGCAGGAAGAGCCATAGAACCCGGTACCCACCGAATGAAAATTTATCAGCAGGACAAGTTATTCTCACTCGATTTTGTAGAGAATACACTGAATGAATACAGGCAGACAGAAAACAGGGATCAGCTAAGCATACTTGAAGATTCGGATGCTGAGCAGCAGCAGGAATTAACACTGATACAGCGCCCTGTTATTCCTTTCGATTCATGGAAAATGGAGTTTAGAAATTTTGAGGAGAACATTATTAAAGGTTTAACCCCCCTCACCTCTCTGGAAAATTTGCTGGAGGTGAATCGGTTATCATCGCTAATAACTGAAAAGGTTCAGCGCCGCTATCACGAGGTGTAAAGCGCGTAAATCTTCAGATGTAAACAACAACGATTATCATTTTTGATATTTGTGAGCATGCAATTCTGTATTACCATTTGAAAATATGCAACGGATATACATTCCGTACCAATTGGTTGTATTTTTGTAGCATTATGGGTTTAAGGTTATTTCCGTTCTTCTTTTCAGCCGTTATGGTTATTATGG
>JBILTS010000155.1:0-4433 GCA_044371405.1 Bacteroidia bacterium | reverse complement strand
CTACGCCGGAGCAATCACCCTGGGATCAGGTTCCAGAATTGATGCCAACCAGGGAGCAATCACACTTTCAGGTGGAATAACAGGCGGCAACAACGTTTTATACATAGGAGGCACAGGCAATACCAATATCAGTGGTATCATCAGTGGTGCCGGCAATACACAGAGCTCCACAGTAACATCTTTGTATAAAAATAATACCGGCACACTAACGCTATCCGGGGCCAATTCCTACACTGGTGATACCCGAATTGTGGGCGGTTCCTTAACCGTGGCAAGTGGCGGCAGCCTTGGTACCGGCTCCGATGTGTTTATTTCATCAGGTGCAACGCTTAATGTGAATACAAACACCTCAGTAGCCAGCGTTCAGGAAACCGGCAATAGCAACGGCGGGGCCATTTCCATAGGAACCGGTGCCACACTGACTGTAAATGGTGCTGATAAAGGCAACATGTTCCAGAATTCTATTTCCGGAGCCGGTGGCCTCACCATGAATGGTAGCGGAACATCTAATCTGTCTTTGTATGGTTCACAAAGCTACACAGGTGCAACTACCGTAAGTGGCGGTGCGCTTTCCATCCCTGTGGCAACCTCAACCTCAGGGATTACCGTTTCCGGTGGAACATTAAATTTAAATCATAATAATGCTGCCGGTTCGGGTACATTAACCATCAACAGCGGCACTGTAAATGTGAATGCCGCCAGAAATATTACCAATGCAATGTCCATTGGCGGTGATTTTACCTTCACAGGAACCAACACCCTCACCCAAACCTCAGGAGGCATCACGCTAACCGCAACCCCCACCATTACGGTATCTGCAAGCACACTTTCTCTGGGTGGTGCAATAGGCGGCAGTTTTGGCATTACCAAAAGTGGCGCAGGTACGTTGGCACTTGCCGGCGTGAACACCTACAGCGGCCTTACCACAGTTTCTGATGGCACCTTGCACATCAATTCCAGCGGCGGCTGTATTCCATCGGCCAACGATGTTTTGCTGAACGGAGGCACCCTCAGGGTTTCATACGACCAAACCCTTGATGAACTTACTGCTACCTCAGGCACCATCACCATAGACGCCGGCGTAACCCTCACCATCAACAACAGACTTGTCGTTGGCAGCGGTGTCACCATCAACCTCAACACTACAGGAAAGATCGCTTACGGAGCAAGCGGAGAACTTGAATTTTTAAATTCAGCCACCATCAGCGATGCCATTTGGCCCACCACAAATGGCCCTTCATATATTGAAGTAAATGGAACCGGCATCACCGTTACCCTGGATAAGGCACGCACCTATGCCGGCATACTGACACTTACAGCAGGGACAATCGCACTTGGTAATTTTAATCTTACCATCACCGGTACATTAACTGGTGGTTCCAGCGGTGCCTATATAGCCACCAATGGAACCGGTAAACTGATTTTGCCCATTGCATCTGCAAGTCAGTTGATTTTCCCTGTCGGAAATGGCGCTTATTCTCCCATTACCCTCAATTTCACCTCAGGTACTTTCAGTTCAGCAAGTGCTTCTGTTAAAGTAGCCGCCGCCAAACATCCCAATAACATCTCCGGAACATCATTCATCAGCCGCTACTGGGATGTGACCCAGACAGGCATCAGCAGTTTTAATTGTAATGTAACCTGCACCTATCAGCAGTCTGATGTGTCGGGCGTAGAAGGAAATATCTACACGGGCAAATACAGTGGCACCACCTGGACACTCGGAAATGTGGCCGATGTGAACAACAACCTGCTGGTCTTTAACAACGCCAACTCCTTCAGCGATTTCAGCGGTGGTGAACTATCTGCCATGCCCGTAACCTGGCTGTTCCACCACTGTAAACCTCATAATGGAAAAGTACAACTTACCTGGGGTGTGAGCGAAGAACCCGCAACCGGCATCTATACCATTGAAAGATCAGCCGAAGGACGCGATTGGAAAGCCCTGGGCACAAAAACACCCCTGGCACCATCATTCACATCATTAACCTATAATTTTGTAGATCCTACGCCGCTTACGCAGAATTTTTACCGCATAAAATATACCGAAAACAATGGTAAAGTTCAGTTCAGCGAAATCTGCTATACACTGCAGCTTCAAAGCGAAAAACCCATCATTCGCACGGATGCAGGCAACAATGAAATTTCTGTTTCATTTGCAAACCAGACAGAACTAAACGGTACCATTACCCTGTATGATGCCACAGGCAGAAAGCTCAGAACCAGTCTAATTACAGGAAACTCCTGCCGTTTAAGCACTGCCGGCCTACCACAGGGAATTTATGAGCTGATGCTGGAAGGCCCGGGATACAGACTCACAGAGAAACTGATGCTTACCGGTAATTAAACAGAGAGCCCACGCTGCCGAACCACTTCGTACAAGGCAACACCGGCCGCAACAGACACATTCAACGAACCCACACCTTCTTTCATCATGGGTATCTGAAACTGCACATCGCATAGTTTGCGTGTATCAGTTGCCAGCCCTTTCTCCTCATCACCCAGAATTAGGGCAACAGGGCCTGTAAGTGCAGCTTCATGCAATGATGTGGTGGCCTTTTCTGTAATACCGGCCAGCATCAGCCCGCTATTTTTAATGAGTTTCAGCCCGTGATACAGACTTTGTACCCGGCACACCGGAATGTGCATGAGCGCACCGGCTGAGGTTTTTACGGCATCGGCATTGATAGCCGCACCGCCCTTTTCCGGCACTACAATGCCATGGGCTCCGGCACAATAGGCGCTGCGGGCAATGGCTCCGAAATTTCGGACATCAGTAACACCATCCAGCACAATAAGGAAGGGGTCCTCTCCTTTTTCATACGCCATTGCCACAACCTGATCGATGGTGGCAAAATCTACCGCTGAAAGTGCCGCTATAATTCCCTGGTGATTCCCATTAACCATGCGGTTCAGTCGCTCGGCAGGAACCTGTTTCCACAAAATCCTGTGATCGCGCAATAACCCCAGAACCTCTCTAAGAGCCGGACTAACAGTGCCCTCCTGCACCCAAACCTTGTCTATGGTTTTTCCGGACTGTATGGCCTCTTCTACCGGATGAATGCCGTATATAAAATTACTTTTCTTCATTATGAAAAAACCCCGCCTGAGCGGGGTTCTCTAGATTATTGGGCAATGCTTTGCAGCATGCCTTTATACTTGGTTTCAAGATCCTTCATTTTTTGCTGACCGGCGAAAAGCATGGCCTGCTGCACAAGATACTGGCTGTTGCCAATTTCACGCTGTGCCCACATTTCATCATCCCAGTGGCTGAAATATTTGGCGTACTGCACACATTCCTCCATGGCCTTATTAAGTATCTGTTTGCCTTTTTCTGTATCACCAAGGGCAATCAGGGTTATACCCATCTCTGTCTTGATGTCACGGCGAATCGGACATACCTTATCCGGCATTTCAGTGAGCATTTTATAGATTACCTCAATGCCACGCTTTCTGTATGCTTCCACACTGTCGCCCATTACCTTTTCAAAGGTCGCAACATCCTTAAATCCGGGCGGTGGCTCGGTTATGTTGACTGTGCCTTTGGCTTTCATGTAATTGTTAAAATTATCAACCTCTGAAAGGTAGTATTTTGCCAGTATCAACGACATTTGCTGCAGGTCGCCGGGCACATAGGCCGCTTTATCATCCAGGTAGAAGTTCTTTTTCTCCTTCATGCCATAATAACCATATTTATGCACCAGATTTTTATAGGTCAGATAATCATTGATTTTGCGGGGCTGTCCGCCGTCGGCACCACCATTGATGGGAACAAAACGATACACCAGACCTTCCAGCTGAAGGAAGCTGTTCAATGAATTAAAATCATAACCGCTTACCGAGGTGAAATAAATAGGGCGTTTCCAACCCTGTGCTGCATTAGTTGCAATCAAATCATACACCACGATATCTCCTTTGGTGATATAGTTGCCGCCAATATTGAATTTCAGTGTATCGGCAATCAGACCCTGATCTTTGGGACTTACCACACCTGCTTTGATTACGGCTGACTTGTCAACAGGAATATAAGCAGCGAATCCGTTCATTTTTACACCCTCAGAACGTTCATTGCGGTTTGCCATTACCAAATCGTCGATGAGTTTTCTCAACGCCTTGGGAGATGCATCGGTGCGGTCTATTTCAACCCCATATTCAAAACTTCCTGTTTGCAGATCGCGTTTTGTCACAGTTAGGGGCAATGGATCCGAGTCGTAAACTTTGTCCAGCAAAACCGAGCTATACCATTCTGTAGGCAATAAGCTTTGGTTGATGATGCGCACATCCGTGCGAATACCCTCCACATTCTGGGCATACCACAACGGATAGGTATCATTGTCACCATTGCAGAAAAGTATGGCATTGGGCTCCAGCTGATTGAGGAAGTTCTTGGCCATATCTATACCGATGTAGCGACCACTTCTGTCGTGATCATC
>JBILTS010000135.1:0-5667 GCA_044371405.1 Bacteroidia bacterium | reverse complement strand
ATTCTCAGGTATAATGATTTCTCCAATGCCGCTTCTTGGACCACTGCTGATCATGCGGATATCGTTGGCTATTTTAAAACAACTAACAGCAGCTCTCTTGATGGCACCATGCAGTTCTACCATGGCATCATGGGCGGCAAGGGCTTCAAATTTATTGGGTGCAGTTACCATGGGAAGGCCGGTTTCTTCAGCGATGAGCCGGGCCACCAGGGTAGCATATCCTTTGGGTGCATTCAATCCTGTACCAACAGCCGTTCCTCCGAGGGCGATTTCGGCGGCTGGCAATAGGGCACGATTAATGGCAGCTACGCCATTTTCAAGCTGTGTAACATAACCGCTGAATTCCTGACCCAGGGTAAGGGGCGTGGCATCCATAAAGTGTGTGCGTCCTATTTTTACAATGTCTTTAAAGTCGCGCGATTTGTGTTTTAAGGTGGTTTTTAACGCCTGAATTCCAGGTAATGTATAATCAACTACCTGTTTAAACACAGCAATACTCATGGCCGTGGGGAAGGTATCGTTGCTGCTTTGGCTTTTATTAACATCATCGTTGGGATGCAACACCTTGTTTTCGTCGGTGAGTTTGCCTCCTTGTAATACATGGGCGCGATTTGCAATCACCTCATTCACATTCATGTTGCTCTGGGTGCCGCTGCCTGTTTGCCATATCACAAGCGGAAATTCAGCATCCAATTTTCCTTCAATGATTTCATCACAAACTTGTGTAATCAGGTCTTTCTTTTCTTCGCTCAACACACCCAGTTGATGGTTTGCCAGTGCAGCACACTTTTTAAGTACGCCAAAAGCACGGATGATTTCTACAGGCATACTGCCTTCCGGGCCTATTTTAAAATTATTGCGGCTACGCTCTGTCTGTGCACCCCAGTAACGCTCTGCGGGCACTTTAACCTCGCCCATGGTATCGTGTTCTATGCGAAATGTTGTCATGTTTTTTGATTTGCAAATTTAATCACGGATTCTCTTGTTCATTCTTTTTTTTCTGAAAACAACTAAATATACATTATATAAGGCAATGTTGTTTCAATGCTAAATCCATACATTTATTTAGGCATTTAAATTACCCCAAGTGTTGAAAAAAAAAATATATCTATAATTTAAGGTCAAATGTTTTGTATAGCAATTTGTTTGAAAAAAATAAGTTAATGTTTAAAACAAAACTCGTTAAATGGTGTTTTATTACTATTATTATTTGTAATTAAATCTACAATAACTAAATTGACTTTATTAATAATGACCAATGTCATAATTTAATTGACAATATTTGGAAGTGGGCATACATACTTTTGAAGCACCAAATCGAGAAAATTAGGTAATACAATTCAGCGTCAAAAACATGAGAAATAAACAAGCAGCAGATATCGTTTTTGAAATGAATATGAAAAAGCAAGGGAGTCAATTTGCTGATGAAGAGGCATGGAATAAAATGCTGGATGCCGTATTTCATCAATCAAACGAAGCAGTTGTGCTAATGGATTACCATGGCAATGTGGTTATTTCTAATTTTACTGCATCTGAAATGTTTGGATATACAATGGCAGAGTTTGAGCAATTAAGATTGTCCACATTACTAAAGGCAAATGATGAACCGGATTTGATCGTAACAATCCCCGATCTTCTGAGATTAAAGGAGAAGAATATTAGGGGTGTCAACAAAGAAAATTATACGTTTTCTGTCAATATCAGAATGAGCAGCATAAGTTCATCCAAATCAGTATATGCTTTGCTATTTATTGCTACTGCAGAGTCTCCACTCATTACGGCAAAAACCTTACAACGCAGAAACGCAGAAATTATTAAACTTAAGGAAACCAACAGCCAATTGAAAAATCAGGCGGAGAGGGCATTGCGGGAAAGAACACAAATTTTACAGGAAACCATAGATACCCTTTCAGATATTCAAGCCCAGTTGAAAGAATCATTGAGAAAAGAAATTGAGGCCAATGAAAAATGCTCAAAATTTGCTTACCTGATTTCTCATGAGTATCGTACACCGCTAACATCTATACTTTCATCGCTGCATTTAATTGAAAAATACAGCACTCATGAAAATGCGCTTACCGAACTGCAGGTAAAGCATTTGAATAAGGCCAGGGAAAATGTTAAACAGTTGGTTTCAGTTTCCGAGGAACTGCTTCATTTAAATACAACACTGAATAATCATCACAGACCAGCCATAAAACAGGTTGAGTTGTCTGCTTTTCTCAGCGAGATTGGTAAAAGCTGGCAGTTTGCAAAATATGGTGATCATGAAGTCCCAATCCGAATTTTTGTTCCGGAAAAAGTTTGCATTGAAACCAATATTGAATTGCTTAAACAAATAATCAATAATCTTATTGGCAATGCTGTGAAATATTCTGATGGAAATGGGGAAGTGGTAATAGAATGTATAGATGAAAAATCCAGTTGTGCCATATCCATAAAAGATAATGGCAGGGGCATACCCAAGGAAGAATTACATAAACTTAGCCAGGGATTTTACAGAGCTACCAATGCCGCAGGCGTAGACGGCAATGGATTAGGACTTTTTATAGTACGCCAGTTTCTTGAGCATCTTAATGGACAATTAGAACTTGAAAGCGAGATTAACTTCGGAACATGTGCAACCATTAGATTACCAAAGAAATATGAAGAAAAAAGTATTGTTAATTGACGACAACCGTGACGTTAGAGAAAATGTAGCCGAAATCCTGAGTCTTTCGGATTATGAAGTTTTGACCTCAGAAAATGGGAAGGAAGGTGTAGAGGTAGCCCAAAAGGTATTACCAGACATCATCGTATGTGATATAGCCATGCCTTTGCTCGATGGCTTTGGCGTGATTCATTTATTGGCACGTTCACCTGAAACTGCTGAAATTCCAGTTATTTTACTAACGGCCCGAACCGACAGAGATAATTTCCGAAAAGGGATGGAACTCGGTGCCGATGATTTCATTACCAAACCCTTTGAGGAGGCCGAATTACTCAGGGCGATAGAAGCCAGACTAAAAAAACACAATCGCAATAAAGATGGCAGGCCCGCAAGTGCAGATGGGTTCTTGGCCCTGATGAATGATCCTAGATCGTTGGAAGCATTTAAAGAGTCTGCCGGAGAAGGCTTATTTTTTGATTTTCAAAAGCGAGAATATGTTTACAGGGAAGGAAATCAGCCCAGGTATGTATATTTTATTGAATCCGGCAAGGTAAAAACTGTTTTGCTTAGCAATGATGGGAAAGAGCTTATGACCGGTCTGTATGGTGAGGGTGATATTTTCGGCCACCTTGCTATGTTGGAAGAAGCAGAATACAGCGAATCTGCCATTGCCATAGAACCGGTTAAACTGTTTGCACTCAATAAAGCCGATTTTTTCTCGCTGCTGGGCACACATCAGGGAGCGTCTGCCAAATTTATCAGAATTATGGCCAATCAATTGGTAGAAGCAGAAGATAAATTACTCCGGCTTGCTTATGATTCAGTGAGAAAAAGGGTAGCTGAAGCATTGGTTGAAGTATACAGAACCTATTCACTCAGCGATGGAAAGAAAGAGATTGAAATATCACGTCAGGAGCTCGCATCGTATGTGGGAACGGCCACAGAAACGGTGATACGAACATTAAGCGCCTTTAAGCAGGAAGGCCTCATTAACATTGTTCAAAGTAACATTATCATCAAAGATTTGGCTGGATTAATCAGAATGAAAAACTAAACTTACTCATATTTGCGGACTGATTAATATCATTTCGCAATATGACGTAACTATACTTAATATTGTTGACCTCATGAATACTTTAATCGAGCATTCACCGAAAAATTATTCGGAATACATGGCAGACCGTGAGTTTGAAAAACAATTTCATATGATGTTTCCATACCTAAAGGTGTCATTGAGAAAGATCTCTGCAGGAAGAAATATGCCTATGATCTCGAATCCTGCATTAATTATAACTGAATATGCCACAGTGAAGGAATTGTGCGATAAAATGCTGGATCGATACGGGCGTGATGTAAAACTGCTCAGATACACCATCAATACCTGGTTGCCTGTAAAACACTCTCGACACTGGACACTTAAAAGCCAGAATGATGAGGCCAGAAAGCTGTCCTGTCTGAATCCGGATCTTTAATGTTTTTAAAGGCCTTATCTTTGCCGCCAGAATATGGCGGATAAGAAGTTTTTGGATGCGCTTGGCTATCATGCTGACGGAAGGCCCGGTAAAATAGAAGTTGTAACAACCAAACCCACACAAACACAGTTTGATCTTGCCCTTGCATACAGCCCCGGTGTGGCAGAGCCCTGCCTGAAAATTGCTGAAAACAAAGAGGATGTATACAAGTATACAGCAAAAGGAAACCTTGTGGCAGTAATAAGCAACGGCACAGCAGTGCTGGGTTTAGGAGACATTGGTCCCGAAGCATCAAAACCGGTCATGGAGGGCAAAGGGGTGCTGTTTAAAATATTTGCAGATATCGATGTATTCGATATAGAACTTAATTGTAAAGATGTAGATGAATTTGTGCGGACAGTAAAAGCCATGGAGCCCACATTTGGCGGCGTAAATCTGGAGGATATAAAAGCACCTGAGAGTTTTGAAATCGAGGAAAGACTGAAAGCTGAACTTCAGATACCCATTATGCATGACGATCAGCATGGCACCGCCATCATCAGTGGAGCGGCATTGCTCAATGCACTGCGAATTGTGAACAAGGAAATAGGGCAGATAAAAATGGTGGTGAATGGGGCAGGAGCCAGTGCAATCGCCTGTTCTAAACTTTTCGTAAGTCTGGGAGTGAACCCAGCAAATCTTATCATGCTTGATAGTAAAGGGGTTATTCATGCAGGAAGAACAGATTTGGATAAGTATAAAAGTCAGTTTGTGTCTGAATCTGTTGCAAGAACCCTTGAAGAAGCCATGCAAGGTGCCGATGTGTTTGTAGGGTTGTCTAAAGGTAATATTCTGTCGCCGGAAATGATACAAAGCATGGCTGAAAACCCCATTGTATTTGCGATGGCAAATCCGGATCCTGAAATTGATTATCAACTGGCAGTGGCTACCCGTCCCGATATTTTGGTGGCTACAGGACGCAGCGATTATCCCAATCAGGTAAACAATGTACTTGGGTTTCCATTTATTTTTCGTGGAGCACTCGATGTTCGTGCCACAGCCATCAATGAGGAAATGAAACTTGCAGCAGTTCGTGCCATTGCCAACTTGGCGCTGGAGCCTGTTCCCGAAGTGGTAATGATGGCCTACAATGATTATGATCTTGACTTTGGACGGAACTACATTATTCCAAAGCCCATGGATCCCAGGTTATTAACCACAGTAGCACCTGCAGTTGCCAAAGCGGCCATGGATAGCGGTGTGGCACGTAACCCAATCACAGACTGGGATGGTTACAGAGCCATATTGCGCAAACGTCTTGGTATTGATAATGATTTTGTAAACAGATTGGTGCAACGTGCCCGAAAGAAACCTAAGCGTGTAGTATTTTCTGAAGCGGAGGATGTGAAAATACTGAGGGCAGCGCAAACTTGTCTTAATGAAGGCATTGCAACCCCCGTGTTGCTTGGGCGGCCTCACCAGATTCGACAAGTAATGGAAGAGCACAACATTGACCTGGGACAAGTAAGCATATTGGATCCCTGGACGGAAGATGCCCTTTGCGAA
>JBILTS010000160.1:0-4225 GCA_044371405.1 Bacteroidia bacterium | reverse complement strand
ATTTGGGGCTCTGTTATATGAAAAACGGAAAAGGAATGGTCTCACCCAAACCGAAGCTGTTAAAAATATGCGGTATCGAAATTACTTCGGTGCCATGATGGTTGAAACCGGAAAATGCGACGCCCTTATCAGCGGATTGACCCGAAATTATCCCATAGCCCTTCGTCCCATGTTAGAGTGTATTCCTGTTACTGGTGCTTCCAAAAGAATCGCGGGAATGCATATCGTTATGACCAAAAACGGGCCATTGTTTTTGTCCGACACTACCGTCAACATTGATTACAAGCCCGAAGAACTGGTAGATCTGGTGCTGAAAGTGCATGAACGGGTTAGCAAGTTTCAGATAGAGCCACGCATTGCACTCGTTACCTACAGTAATTTTGGAAGCAGTCGAGGTCCTGCACCGCTGCAAATGAGGAAAGCTGTGGAAATGCTTCATGATCAATATCCGCATATTCTGGTAGATGGCGAAATGCAGACCACTTATGCCATGGATGGGGAAGCACGCATAAAACAATATCCATTTAATAAACTTGGAAATAAGCCCGCCAATACCCTGATTTTCCCCGGCCTCAACAGCGGAAACGCTGCCTATCAGCTGATGCGTGGTATGGGAATGGTAGATATTATCGGGCCGGTATTGCTGGGTTTTGAAAAGAGTGTACACGTGCTACACCACACCAGCAATGTGCGTGAAATTGTGAATATGGTGGCACTGGCTGTGTGCGAAGCCCAGGAAAAATCATGAGTAATCCCGTATCTGTGGTTCTCGATTGGGGCAGTAAACTGCAAATTCAAAGCATAGGTCTGCGATATGAAGTGCTGAGAAGGCCGCTGGGACTTTTTTTTAGCCCATCGGAATTGGCTGAAGAGGAAAATCAGATTAATATAGCAGTTGTAAAAGGAGACCGGGTTTTAGCGGTATTACTGCTGAAAATTTTGGAGGGCAATGTGGCTAAAATGCGACAGGTGGCTGTTTCGGCATCCTTTCAGGGACAAGGCCTTGGCAAGCAACTGGTGCGATTTTCGGAAGAACTATGCCGTCAAAAGAACGTAATCAGAATAGAATTGCATGCACGCAAAACAGCAATTCCCTTTTACCTTTCATTGGGCTATGAGGCAGAAGGCCCCGAATTTGAAGAAGTGGGTATTCCGCACCGAAAAATGTACCTTGAACTGTAGTTTATCGGTAACCATGCCAAACGCCGGTTTCACGGTTATACAGCCAGTAATATCCGTTGGAATAGGCAAAGTCTCCACATAGCGGCCTTGGTCCGGTTTCGTCCAAAATCTGCAATACACGGTTGCAACGGCCATTTTTAATATTATAAAGCAGAATGCGGTGCTGTGCCCTGTCGTAAAGTCCTATTTCCCGGTTTCTTATGCCAGTATATACAACCCCCATGGCATTTAACTCATTTTCAAAATCATTAATGTTCAGATTTAGGGGAGAACGATGATGTGCATGACGTGTTTTATATCTGTAAATGGTTTTATCGTGATAATACCAAAGTTCTTTTCGTCGGCTCACCCAAGCCCCATTGCTAATAGCAATAGGATTGTGCAATGCATAAAATACATTTTCAAAATATGCCGGTATTCCTTCCCTTAAATGGATTTCATAAAGTCCTTCCATACCCGAAGCGTAGCTTTTTAAGGATTTACCGGATCCGTCAAGCCACAAACTTCCCGGGTCAAATGGCAATGAATATGGATTTTTAAATGGCCTGCCATCTTGATTATATAGTAAAAGCCATTTTTCGCCAATGCCCGAAATCGCTGAATAATAAGTCTTTACCCAAGGATTCCATACCACCGATACACCCATGCCGCCCTTTACAATACCGGATTCCAGCCGCATGGCCGGCCTGATTTGGTCTACCGGCTGTGCGATTACCTGAACTGATAAAAATGCCATACAGACATTTAGGCAAATATGTTTTTTCACATCTGCAAGTTGGTTGAATTATCTACCATAAGGGCTGATTTCAGTGCAAGCCGTGACTGATGTGTATCAACCTACAGTCTGGTCGGTTATTCTGCTATTTTAATCTGAATATCAGTTATTGGGCAATAGCATGCATGTATATTTGCACTTTTATGGGAACCCTAATTACCGTTACACAGTTTTTGCTGGCGCTGTCCATTCTAATCATTCTGCATGAACTTGGCCATTTTCTAGCAGCCCGGTTTTTTGGTATCAAAGTAGAAAAGTTCTACCTGTTTTTCGATGCCTGGGGGATAAAGCTGTTTAAATTCAGAAAAGGCGATACCGAATACGGCATTGGTTGGCTGCCATTGGGCGGCTACGTAAAAATCGCCGGTATGGTGGATGAAAGTCTTGATTCAGAGCAAATGAAATCAGAACCACAGCCATGGGAATTCAGAAGTAAGCCGGCCTGGCAAAGACTGATAGTGATGATAGGTGGTGTTACGGTTAATTTATTGCTCGGTATCCTGGTGTTTTGGCTAATGACATGGACACAAGGTGAAAAATATGTACCAACCAAGGCAGTAAACGAAGCCGGTGGTATCTATGCCGGACCACTTGGAAGAAAAATCGGATTTCAAACCGGTGATAAAATCATCGCTTTTAATGGAAAACCCAGTGAAAATTTTCTGGAAGAATTTTCCAATCCCGATTTTATCATGGGAGAGAAGCATGAAGTTAAAATTATCCGCAATGGTAAGGACACAACCATAATGCTTGCCCCAAAATTGCAGGAATTGTTGTCTGAAAAATCTGAATTGCCGGTGATTTCACCAAGGTATAATTTCAAAATAGCTAAAGTGGTGGATGGCACCCCAGCCGCCAAAGCAGGCCTTGCAAAAGAAGATATTATTGTTGCCATTGACAGCCAGAACATTGCCGGATTCCTTGATTTTAAAGAATTAATTCAGCAGAAAAAGAATAAATCAGTGGTATTGCAGGTTCTCAAAAAGAATTCCACCACATCTGTGAATGTGAAACTCACGGTAGATGCTGATGGAACCATTGGATTTAAACCACAGCTGTTCGGTTTTGAAGACAAAGAGAAAGTAATTAAATATGGTTTCTTTGAGTCGGCTGGCATGGGTGCAGGAAAAGCATTTTCCTTTTTAGCGGCCAATGCTGCCGGCTTCGGCAAAATCTTTAGCGGCGAGGTAGATCCGCGCAAATCGCTGGCCGGTCCGGTGGGTATGGCTCAAATGTATGGTTCCAGCTGGGACTGGATCAATTTCTGGGGCCTAACCGCCATGATTTCCCTTGGGCTTGCATTTTTGAATATATTGCCCATTCCCGCTCTGGATGGCGGACATGTTATGTTCCTGCTTTGGGAAATGATTACCCGCAAACCGGTAAGCGAAAAAGCCCTGTATATCGGGCAGGTAATTGGCATGGTTATTCTCGGCTCACTAATGATTTTTATCTTCTGGGTAGATATAGCCCGTGCACTGGGTTTCTAAGCAAACATGAATCCGTTTGCCTTTTTTGAAATAGAGCCATCTTTTCTTGTAGACAAGCAGGTCCTCCGCAGGTTATACCTGGCCAATCAGCGCAAATGGCATCCTGATTTTCATGCAGGCAATCCCGAAATGCACAGTCAGGCCTTGCAACAAACTGCAGCAAACAATGAAGCATACAGTATGTTGTCGGATGACTTCAGCCGTGTGAAAAGTTTGCTTTCCTTAAATCAAATCGATGCTGAAAAAGAACAGGTGCTTCCTGGCGATTTCTTAATGGAGATGATGGATCTTAGCGATTTGATTGAAGAGGCCAATGCCGGTAATCCGACAAGCATGGAACAGGCACAGAAAGAACTTGACAGGTATAACACAGCCATTGAAACTGCACTTTCTGATCTTTTCCAAAAAGCTGATAATTTGGAGTTTACAGCAGGTTACCCCAGAGCAATTTTACTTGAGGCAGCTGCTATCTATCAGCAAAATCGGTATTTGGGCAGACTGCGTAAAAATCTCTTAGGTATCAAGGAACTCTGAGCTTATTGTGTAAATTTGCTTAATAATTCAAATTGAACAGCGCTAAAACCCATATACTCAATCATACCGAGATTCTTACCAAAATGGAAAGAATGGCCTGCGAAATATGCGAAAAACATATTGATAGTGGCGAACTCGTAATTTGCGGTCTAAATTCAAGGGGTTTTGTGCTTTCTAAGCTCTTGGGCGAGCAGATTACCGCTACTGACCCAAACTTATCTGTGAAAAACATCAATGCCACAGT
>JBILTS010000008.1:0-37806 GCA_044371405.1 Bacteroidia bacterium | reverse complement strand
AGACTTCGCTGGTAAACATGTTTTGGTGATGGATGATGTAATCAACACCGGTGCCACGCTAATGCTTGTTTTATCAGAAATTTTCAGGCACAAACCGGTAAGTATTGGAACCGTTTTTCTGGCCAAACGTGAGCATCGCAATTTCCCGGTTAAAGCAGATTATGTAGGTATTTCTATCGCAACAACCCTTCAGGACCATGTGGCTTTTGACAACACCGATCCCAATAATCTGTCGGTATATCTGGTCTGAATTATTCTTCCAGGTAGTTTAAATCTTTGTGGAAACTCTCCTCCACGTTGTAAGTGCCCCATGCGGCAAGCAGCAAACAAACTGCCCCCACAATTAATGCAGCTACTGAATTGGCGTGGCTGCTCAGTTCCATGTTGGTAAGGGCATTGAAGCTGAGGGTGATGGGCACAACACCGCCTCTTACAAAATTGGGAACTGTGGCGGTTACGGTGCTGCGAATATTGGTTCCAAATTGCTCACTGGCATTCGTGACAAACAGGGCCCAGTAACCTGTGGCTAGTCCAAGGAAATAACTCATTCCTTTTAGCCATGCCGGCGATACATCCTTGCTCGTCAGATAAATAATACTGAGTATGGCAATCCCGATTAGGTTAAAATAAATTACTTTTTTTCGGCTCTTAAAAAGCTGCGACAGCAATCCGCTAAGCAAGTCTCCGCTGCTGAGCCCCAGGTAACTCCACATTACCATTTCCGCAGTTTTTATGGTGCCACCCTGTAAGCCGATTTCAGGTATGAATCTGCCTGATAATGCAATAAGCACGCCCACCACAAACCAAACCGGCAAGCCAATCATAATACAGGAAAGGTACTTTTTGAACGTTTGACGGTCTCGCAGCAGCATAAAAAAATTGCCTTTGACCACATTGGAGTTTTTCAGTTCATGAAACATACTGCTCTCGAAAGTACCGGCCCGAAGTGCCAGTAGCACAAGCCCAAGAACGCCGCCCATGATGTATGCCGTTTGCCAGTTTTGAATATTATCAGACAATATGCTTCTTAACACCAGGGTTATTTCAGGTCGGTTGGCTACAAAAAAGGCAAAAACTGCTCCCAATGCTCCAAATGTCACAATAATCATGGTGCCAATGCCCCTTTTTTTGGTGGGCATGCTTTCTGCAACGAGGGTAACAGCAGCCCCCAGTTCGCCTGCCAGACCAACACCTGCAATAAACCTCCAGATGGCATATTCGGTGAGGTTTGTTACAAAAGCATTGGCAATATTGGCAAAACTGTAAAGCAGAATACTCCCAAACAGAACTGAAACCCGGCCCTTTCGGTCGCCCCATATACCCCAGATAAGTCCGCCCAGCAGCATACCTGACATTTGCCAGTTAAACAGTGTAGTTTCAAACTCCGGTGCTATGCCCAGCGCCTTCATGCTGTCTACCTTGATGATGTTGAACAAAATCAGATCATAGATATCAACAAAATAGCCAAGAGAGGCCACAATAATTAATAGAACAATATTCTTTTTACCAGCCATCTTCAACAATTAAAAGAGATTTCCCAAAGTTGCACAAATTTTCTCCAGAAACAAGCGGTCGGTATTATCAAAACACGAAAAATGTTCACTGTCGGCATCCAAAACGGCAACTACTTCGCCATTTTTTATAATGGGTACTACAATTTCACTGTTACTTTCTGCCGAGCAGGCAATATGACCCGGAAACTGATGAACATCTTCCACAACCTGCGTTTGCCTTTGTGCCCATGCTGTGCCGCACACGCCTTTTCCATGGGCAATGCGTGTGCATGCTACCGGTCCCTGAAACGGCCCCAATACAAGTTCATTGTTTTTTACCAGATAAAAACCCACCCACCACCATTGGAAGGCATGCTTCAATACCGCTGAAACATTGGCAAGGCCGGCAGTTTGATCCGTTTCTTTATCCAGCAACCCCGAAATTAGGACCTCGCACTCAACATAAGTAAGTTCTTTTTCTTTTGCCGTTTGTAATTTCATCGGTTACACATCGTGGATAAGTGGTTGCGAAAATAAGACCAAATCGTTTGTCAGCATGCACCGAATGTTGTTAGTTTGAAGGTTTAACTTGTAAAGCATGGCGATGGAAGTGGTGAATACCCAGCCGTTTGAGGTTGTTTTTACGTTTGTAAGACATCCATATTTCGGATTGTTGGTGGAAGCCAATGCCGTTCAATTGCTTGCCAATGGTGATTATTCACTTACATTCCAACGGGTAAGACAACAAACAACGACCTATTTTAATCTCAATCCGGAGCAGACTGAAGTGGTTAAAATACTTGAAGAGTTTGAAGTAGACGGGATTATGAAGCGTTTTTATACCGGTAATAAACGAATCAGGCCGAACGAATTTCTTTTAAAACACTTTAACGCCGATCTGCACAAACTGGTAAGGCCCTACATAGAAAAAAAGCTGTCTAAAGTGCTGGATATTATTAAGAATTATCCAATGTACTGGGCCGGCAAAACAGGACAGGCACAGGGAGAAGAAATTCACTACTCTGAAGAACCGGCCACAGTGTTGTTTCATTTCCGTCGTGATGAACAAGGCACCAATTATTTTGCAACCATAAGGCACAACAATGAAAAGGTGGATTTTTATCACAATGATTCAGAAATCTTATCTGAAAACCCTTCATGGCTGATTACCCCGAATAAATTACTGTACTTTCCAAAGCATATTGACGGGAAAAAAGTAAGGCCTTTTTTGAGCAAAAAATATATCCATGTTGAACCGCATCAGGAAGACAGCTACATGGATAAGTTTGTGAAACCCTTGCTGGAAAATCACGATGTTTTTGCCAAAGGTTTGCACATTGTTACTGAACAATTACCGGCACGACCTGTGATACGACTTAATAAACTGTTTCAGGATAAACAGTATCTCAGTTTGTATTTTCAATATGGCGATTGGAATTTTCCTTTTCATATTCACAAAAAAGTGAATGTATCGCTGGAAAAAAAGGCCAATGACTTCATATTTCACCGCATCCGACGGTCATTGAGCTTGGAAAGTGAAAAAATTGCCTTGCTTAAAGAACTGGGCCTTGAAAATGTGGAAGGCAGTCTTTTCACCCTCGAGAATGCCGGTCAATCCTATGAGCTGATAAGCTGGCTGAATACACACGCCGAGTTATTGAAAAGGAATGGATTCCAAATCGATCAGGAGGCATCAGAAGTGCGTTTTTATCTGGGCTCTGTGAGTCTGGAAGTGAAACTTACAAAAGGAGCAGACTGGTTTGATGTGCTTGCTGTGGTTAGGTTTGGTGCCTATGAAATTCCATTTATTCGCCTGAAGAAGAATATATTGGATAAACGCAGGGAGTTTGTATTGCCTAATGGTGAAGTTGCGATTTTGCCCGATGAGTGGTTTACACGGTTTGGTAAAATAGCCCATCTGGCAGAGGTGGAAGGTGATTGTTTTAGGGTAAAAAACATGCATTTTTCGCTGCTTGATGATTTGTCTGATTATGTGGATGTGGAAGTTGCGAAAAAAGGGTGGGAAAAACTGCTTGAATCCGACAATATTCCCGGTTACGACTTGCCGGCAGGCATGAATGCTGAACTCAGGCATTATCAGGTGGATGGTTACAACTGGATCCGTTTTTTGTTCGACCATCAAATCGGTGCCTTGCTGGCCGATGATATGGGATTGGGTAAAACCCTTCAAACCCTGGCAGTAATTAAACACATGTCATCACTGTCATCATCAGAAATTTTAAAAGAAGTTGTTATGGTTGAAAGTGAATCTTTGCCAGCAGGAGAGGTGCCTCAACTGGATTTGTTCACCCCCGCTTCGGAATTGTTGAATGCAGAATCCGAAAACACAATTACTGTGCAACAACACATGCCTTGTCTGGTGGTGGCTCCCAAATCATTGCTTTACAATTGGCAGGCAGAAGCAGAAAAATTTTGTCCATCTCTTAAAACACTCATTTACAGTGGCATTTCCAGAAACCGGTTGTTGCCAAAATTTGCCCAGTGCGATTTGATTATCATGAGCTATGGCACTATGCGAAATGATATTGAGGAACTTCAGCGCATACCGTTCCGCTTGGTAGTTATTGATGAGAGTCAGGCCATTAAAAACCCAACATCACTCACAGCCCGAAGTTTGCTGAAAATTGATGCTGCCTATCGACTGGCTCTTACAGGAACCCCGATAGAAAATACGCTATTGGATGTCTGGAGCCAGATGAATTTTCTAAATCGCGGCTTGCTGGGAAGCTATGGCTATTTTGAGAAGCACTTTATACGGCCCATCGAGAAAAGCCAGGATGCAGGCCGCACAGCAGAACTCAAACGTATTTTAGATCCGTTTGTGTTGAGGCGAACCAAAAAGCAGGTGGCCAAGGAGCTTCCACCCAAGGTAGAAAAAATACACTACTGCGAAATGACACCGGAACAGGCCGAGTGTTATGAAAAAACCAAAAGTCAGTACAGAAATGAAATTTTAGAACATGTCAGTCAGGTAGGTATGGCACGTTCCAGATTGAAAATATTCAATGGTTTGATGCACCTTCGTCAGCTTGCCCTTAACCCGGTATTAAAAGATGATGACTATGAAGGACAATCGGGGAAAGACGATGAAATTAGGCGAATGCTTCAGCGCGCTGTGGAAGGTGGACATAAGGTTTTGCTCTTCAGCCAGTTTGTGAGTTACCTCTCTGTGTTTGAAGATATGCTGCAAGCCGATGGCATCGAGTATAGCTATTTGGATGGCAGCATGGACGAAAAGGAGCGGGCAGAAGCCATCAAACGTTTTCAGGAGAATGATAACGTAAAAGTATTTTTACTGAGTCTGCGTGCCGGAAATTCCGGACTTAACCTTACTGCTGCTGATTATGTATTTCTTGCTGATCCTTGGTGGAACCCTTTTACCATGCGGCAAGCCGAAGACAGAGCCCACCGGATAGGGCAAGACAAAGCGGTTTTCTCCTATAAGTTCATTACCAAAAATACCATCGAAGAGAAAATACTGGATTTACAGAAAAGAAAAACGCATCTGGCCGAAAGCATCATACCCGATGAAGACAGCATCCTTTCTGGTCTTGATATGCATGAACTAGAAGAATTGCTCGCCTGATTTCAGCCGTTGCATACTTTGTTTTCAGAATAAATACTTGCATATTTGCGTTTTATTTTGTATATTTATTAAAATCACTTTTATAAACCATGGAAGCAGCAGCTAGGGCAGAAAAACCGGTGCAAATTGAGGATAGCTGGTATGATATTTTAAAAGACGAATTTGAAAAACCATATTTTCATTATTTAAAGCAGTTTTTAGTAAAAGAACGACAGGCCGGATATGTTATTTATCCTCCCGGTTCCCGCATTTTTGCCGCCTTTGATTATACCCCATTTTGGGATGTTAAGTGTGTTATCGTGGGGCAGGATCCGTATCATGGCCCCAGACAAGCCAACGGTCTGTGTTTTTCGGTGAGTGATGGGCAGAAAAAGCCACCTTCGCTGGTCAATATTTTCAAAGAACTGCATGATGATATTGGCTGTTCTATCCCCTATAGCGGAAACCTTGAGCCGTGGGCACACAATGGTGTGCTGTTGCTTAATACAATCCTTACGGTGAGGGCAGGACAACCCAAATCGCATCACGGGCATGGCTGGGAAGAATTTACCGCTGCCGCCATTCAAAAACTCAGCGATATGCACGAACATTTGGTTTTTATTCTTTGGGGCAGAGAGGCACAATTGAAGGAAGAGCTCATTGATACTTCCAAACATTTAATACTTAAATCGCATCATCCCAGCCCATATTCTGCTGAAAAGGGCTTTTTTGGTAATCATCATTTCAGCCGCACCAATCAATGGTTGCAGGATCATGGAATTGAGCCCATCGACTGGAATCTGGTGCAGCCCTGATCTTTTTATCGGTTGTGGACATCTTGTCGCACAAGCTTGTGGTGTGTGATGTTTATTTGAAGTATGGAATTTCCGGTAGAAATTCAGAACGCAACCATTTATCAGGGGAAAATCCCCGTACTGAAAGATGTGAATCTGCGCATTCACAAAGGAGAATTTGCATATCTCATTGGAAAAACTGGTTCCGGTAAATCCAGTTTGCTTAAGACTTTGTATGGTGAATTGATGCTTACCGAAGGTACAGGCCAGGTGGCAGGCACCGGGTTACACGAACTGAAAAAATCTCAGATACCCTTTCTGCGAAGAAAACTGGGCATCGTATTTCAGGATTTTCAATTGCTGACAGACCGCACCGCTCTTGATAATCTACTTTTTGTACTTAAGGCCACCGGCTGGAAAGACAAGCAGGAACGATTGAATAGGGCCAATGAAGTTTTGGCTAAAGTAGGTCTCGAAAACAAAGGGTATAAAATACCTGCTGAGTTAAGCGGTGGTGAACAGCAGCGTTTGGTTATTGCACGTGCACTGCTCAACAACCCGGAGGTTATTCTGGCAGATGAGCCCACCGGTAACCTGGATCCGGATGTTTCCGATGAGGTAATGCGCATGCTGCAGGACGTTTGCAAGGAAGGTCGCTCCGTGATTATGGCAACACACGATTACCGGCTGATTGAAGAGTTTGGCGGTACCATTTACAGAGTGGCAAACGGCAAGGTCAATAAAATTGATTCTCTGAAAGAATTAGTGCCGGATCAGCAATAAGGCACGTCCCGTTTTTTCTACTTCAAGTATATAGACACCATCCGGTAATTCACTAATCGGAACTTCCCCAGTAACCGAAATATAATGTTTTACCAATAGGCCGTTGGTTTGGTAGATTCCAATTGTCTGACCATTAAACCAGGTTGAAAAAACCCTGTCAGATGCCGGGTTTGGAAAAATATTAAGGTTTTTAACCACCTTGAAAACCTGTCCGGCAGGGTATATCATCTGCTGAAGTGCAGTTGTTGTTCTTTCGTCAATAAAAGGTTTTACCCCAAAACTTACATGTTTGCCCCATGCTTTTGAATCTGACAACTGCCAGTCGGAAACCGTAAATCCATAGTCAGATGTTCTTGTGCCATTGTAAAAAGGGTCCTGGTTGATGGCGTTTGCCACAACGGTCTTGTGGTGATCTATGATGGAGAACATACTATCGGTATCGTAGGCATTTTGTAGCATGTTGCGCATTTCCTGTTCATAGGCCATTTTCCATCTTGTTACGTTCAATATTTTATAAGTGAGGGGTGCTTTTGAGCTGGATAAATTTCCCCATGCATGAATATTTCTCTTCTGAATGTCTGGAACACCCCACTGCACCCCAAATGTGTTGTCCATGTCATAAGGAATGTAAACAAATCGGTTATCAGACATCCTATGGTAAAGGAAATAGTTATTTTTATTGTAAAAATAATTGTCCCAGTGCCCCATCAGGACTTCAGCAGCCAATACTTTCAAGTAAGCATTCACATCAAAAAATCTCTCCAACCGCACCTCGAAGGAATCTTTGGGGCTGTTGTTAATGATATCGATGAGGTTCACCAGATCGCTGTAGTCGTCTTTACCGGTGTTGGTCTTCAGTTCGTAGGCACGCTCATTCAGGGGCGAAGGGTTAATGAGGTCTTTATAGGGTTGCTGCGAGGAGCCAAGCCAGCCCAAGTCTGCCGGCCATCCGCATTTGTAGAGGTTTCCACCACTTTCGCCAAATCGGGATGTGAGGAAAATCTTGTCTATATATTCCGAATGATTGCGCAGCCCCTCAAATTTGCCGTTAACATAGAGCTCCACAGGGTTGCATCGTGCCGCAATAATGCCTGCACGGTCTAAAAAGCGGGAACTTAGATATTCCCTAACCATGGATGGGTCATTGTGATTTCCATTCAGGTTCATGTTTTTCAATCCCTGATAAGTCTGACTTTGAAATTCTGCCAGATCCAGACGGTATCCCTTTTTCTTGGCCTCCCGGGAAGTATTTCCCTTAACCCTCATGCCAATATTTCTAAGGGTGTCTTTTTGATCGTAAATAAACAATGAACTAAAATATTCATTGTCCCACACGCGGGTATTCATTTTTGTCCAGCTATCAGCAGGAAGGAAAATTTCAATTCTATGAAGTTTCCGGTCAAAGAGGGTGCCGTTATTTGGCCAAATGGCCTGTTGTGCTGTAGTTTTCGCAGCGTAAAGTAAGAATATACTGATTATAATCCGGCAAATATGATTAGTGTGCATTTTTTGAATAAAGTTTGTAAAGATATAAATCCCCATATAAGGTTGTTATTGAACCTGCCAAAATCGCTTGTTCTGGTTTCTTTATCTCGTGTTTAAATAACATGCTGTTTCTGCTGGTGGGCATGGGGTAGTCATAAATATCGGTGTACACAGGCCATTTCTGTGGTTTATGGATGGCGTCCGCATCTAAAAGTACGATGCCTTGGGTCCGAAACTTTTCTTGGTAATAAGGCGCTTGAATGGATAGGTAATTCTCCAGCATCACCTTTTCCCTGGCAATAAAGACAAGGGTGTCGGCTTTGTCTTCCTCTGCAATTTTTAACAATAAATTCAATTCAGCTCCATATTTGATAGTTTTGATGAATGCGTTCGGGATTAAAAATACACCCATGTTCCAGCAAAGCATAGCCAAGGCCAACGGTAGTAATTTGTGCTGCAGTTTCAGTAGCAGCCCGGGGAAGGAAAGCAACGCCAAAAAAGGAATCATAACCATGAATTCGGCATTGCCTACCGAATACAATGCCCACATAAACTGAAATGAAAAGGCAAAACGCAGCCAGTTAAGTTGGGTTGATTCGATTTGCAATTTTTCATTATTTCCTAATGTTCTTTTGGCGATAATTGCAACCACTACATATCCGGTTGAAAGTGCAGGAAAAAGCCATAATAAATGCCATTTATCCAAGAAATAAGGGATATTGCCATGTACCTGCACCCAGGTGCGAACGCTGTTGATGATGCCAAATTTTAAGTTGTCAATTCCCGGAATAAGATTAACCGTAGCACTTAGGGCATCTGAGAACGGGTATTGCCACCAGATTTTCTGTTGATAAGCTGCTGCCCCGAAATAAGCCAGCAGAATTAGGCCCAGAGAAAAGCTTGTTGCACCCCATTTTTGCTTCCCTGCAGGAAAAAATAAAGCCGCTGCAAGCCACCACCAGCAATGGATTTGATGAAATAGCACTGCAAGGGACAGCAGGCCAAAACCCCAATAAAGCCATATTATTTTGGGTTCTTTATAAAAACGGATCAAAAACCATGTCCCCCACAAACTAAGCAGCACTGGTAACATGTAGGTTTCGTTTTCCGTGGCAAAGCGCATGGTGGCGAAGGCACCGCCGGCAAGTAATACCGCCACACGGGCAGCTGTTTTTTGGCCTGTAATCAGTTCAATTATGCATTTCAATAAATACAGCGCTGCCGCAGCCGCCATGGCATTCAGCATCTGCATCCATAGCAGATAATGGGTAAAGTGTTTTCCAATAAGCCCGTATGTAATTTGTCCAAATGGGCCATAGAGCAGATGATGTGGGGAAAAAAGCCATGCTCCGGTTTTGGCATTTTGTATGAACTCACCGGCATAACCCACCGCGTCACCTGATGGATTTATTCCCGGCAAAAGCAGGTAAAGAAGGCCAAATCCCAGCCATGCAAAAGACGATATACGGTTTTTCACCGACTGCATACAGGCAAAGGTAAGATACAGGGCGTATCTTTGCCCCATGCATCAGGCACTGCAAACCGAGGAGTTTAAAATCATCGCCGGGGTGGCTGCCCAAACGGGTGTGCAGGCCTGGGTGGTAGGTGGTTTTGTGCGTGATCTGATGCTGGGTATTCCCACCAAAGACATTGATATTGTGGTGCTGGGCTCCGGAGTTGATTTTGCAGAAAAAGTAGCGAAGAAGTTGCCCGGTGAAACCCACGTGGCATTCTTTAAAAACTTTGGTACTGCACAAATAAAAACCCGAGATTATATCATCGAATTTATCGGTGCCCGCAAGGAAAGTTACGATCGCCAAAGTCGCAAGCCGGCTGTGGAAGACGGCTCGCTGGCGGATGATCAAAACCGCCGCGATTTTACCATCAATGCCATGTACCTTAGTTTGAATCAGTCCGATTTTGGCGAATTGATGGATCCGTTTAATGGTGTGCAGGACCTGCAGGATAAATTAATTCGCACACCGCTGGATCCCGATGTGACTTTCAGCGACGATCCCCTGCGTATGCTTCGAGCAGTTAGGTTTGCTACCCGCCTGGGCTTTACCATTCATCCGGAAACGATGGAGGCACTTGCCAAAAACGCAGAACGCATTTCCATTGTTTCGCAGGAGCGCATTACCGATGAAATCAATGGCATTATCATGTGTAAACAGCCCGGTAAAGGTTTTGAAATATTGTTCGATACAGGAATTCTGCACCTTGTTTTTCCTGAATTTACCGCCCTGTATGGCGTAGAAACCCGCATGGGAAAGAGCCACAAAGACAATTTCTACCATACACTCAAAGTGCTGGACAATCTCTGTGAGCTAAGCGATAACCTTTGGCTGCGCTGGTCTGCCATTTTGCATGACATTGCCAAACCCGCCACCAAAAGATTTGATCCGGAGGTGGGCTGGACTTTCCACGGCCATGAGGATCGGGGTGCCAGAATGGTAAAAGGAATATTTAGAAAGTTACGACTGCCGCTGGATGATAAGATGCGATACGTAGAAAAAATGGTAGCACTGCACCTCAGGCCGATTGTATTGAGTAAAGAAATTGTTACCGATAGCGCTGTAAGACGCCTTATTGTGGATGCAGGGGAGGATATTTATGATCTGCTCAACCTATGCAGGGCTGACATTACCAGTAAAAATGAACTCAAGGTGGCCAAACATTTATCCAACCTGGAAAAGGTGGCCCTTAAAATTCAGGATGTAACCGAACGCGATGCTATGCGAAACTGGCAGCCCGTGGTTTCTGGCAACAATATCCTGGAAATGTTTGATATCAGCGATCCCCGAATGATTGGAGTGCTGAAAAATACCGTTAGGGATGCCATTCTGGATGGCGAAATTCCCAATGAAGAAGCTCCGGCCCTGGAGTTTACCCGCCGAAAAGGTTTGGAAATGGGGTTAAAGACCAGAAACTGAAAAACTTTATCCGTTTTTTAGCCGTGCTGCATTGTATTTTTGCGGCATACATTCATGATACAGCTTGCCTACATTCGTTCCAATGCCGAGGATGTGCTCAAACGCCTTCAAATCCGGGGCATTGATGCTACAGGGGTTATTGAAGACATACTGAGCACAGACAAAAAAGCCCGCGATTGTCGTTCCGAAATGGAGCAAAATCAGGCTCGGGGAAACCAGATTGCCCGTGAAATCGGGGAACTGATGAAATCCGGTAAAAGGGAAGAGGCCGAACAGAAAAAGGCAGAGACCGCAACCATTAAGGAGCGTTTAAAAGTTCTGGAGACAGATGTAGAAACCCTCGAAGCCAAGGTGAAAGAACTTATCATCTCTTTGCCCAATACGCCCCACGAATCTGTGCCACACGGAAAATCAGCCGATGACAACCACACCGTACTTACCTGGGGGACAATGCCTGTATTGCCGGAAAATGCCATCCCACACTGGGAGCTGACCGCCAAGTATGATATCATCGACTTTGAATTGGGCGTGAAAATTGCCGGTGCCGGTTTTCCGGTTTACAAAGGCAAAGGTGCTATTTTGCAGCGTGCGCTCATTCAGTTTTTCCTAAATGAGGCCAATAAAGCCGGCTACACGGAAATTCAGCCCCCCATCGTGGTGAATGCCGACAGCGGTTTCGGAACCGGACAGCTGCCCGACAAGGAAGGACAGATGTACTACGCACCGCTGGATGATTTGTATCTGATTCCTACAGCTGAAGTGCCCATTACCAATATGTACCGCGATGTGATTCTGGAGGAAAGTGCTCTTCCCATAATGAATGCGGGTTATTCGCCTTGTTTTCGCCGTGAGGCGGGCAGTTACGGAGCCCACGTTCGTGGCCTGAACCGCCTGCACCAGTTTGATAAGGTGGAAATTGTGCAGATTGTGAAGCCTGAAAATAGCTATCAGGTGCTGGAGGATATGAGCGCCTATGTGCAAGGATTACTGCAAAAGCTGGGTCTGCACTACCGTGTGTTGCTGCTCTGCGGAGGCGATATGGGTTTTGCATCGGCCAAAACCTACGATATGGAAGTGTGGAGTGGTGCACAAAATCGCTGGCTCGAATGCAGCTCTGTGAGCAATTTTGAAACCTTCCAAACACACCGCCTGAAATGCCGTTATCGCAATGCTGCCGGAAAAACCGAACAGGCCCACAGCTTAAATGGAAGTGCTCTGGCGCTCCCTCGCATTGTGGCTGCCCTGCTTGAAAATAATCAGACCGAAGAAGGAATTAAGGTGCCGGTATGTCTGGTTCCTTATACAGGATTTGATATCATTGCATAAAACCGATTTATGGAACACTTGAAATATCCTGTCGGTAAATTTGATTCAGAAAAAACAGATTATCAGCTTGAAGAACTCCTGGAATGTGTACTTCAGATACAGGCCCTTCCCAATGAATTAAGCAAATTGCTGAATGGAATCACCGCAGAAAATGCGGAGAATAGCTACAGGCCGGGAGGGTGGAATATCCGACAAATCATCCACCATCTGGCCGATTCCCACATGAATGCCTGGATAAGAACAAAATTGTTGTTGTCCGAGGAAAATCCCACCGTTAAGCCTTATGACGAAAACCTGTGGGCCGCAGAACGGGATTATGGATATGCGTATGAAGCTTCCTACATCATTTTGGTAGGGGTGCACCAGCGATGGAGTTTACTCCTGCTGGATACTTTGAAAACACCTGAACTGCTTTCGCGCACCTTCTTTCATCCTGAACACAATAAATCGTTCTCTCTGGCACAACTGATTGCCATGTATGCGTGGCATGGAAATACCCATCTGGGACATATCCGCATTGCGCTGGGTAAATAATTACCAGTCAGACAGCTGAAAGTCAATCTGCCGTGTCTGGGGATTGGCATTTTTTACCTTAATGGTAATGATATCACCCAGTGAGTAGGTTTTGCGTGTTCTGCGCCCCATTACCTTTCGTTCCGACTCGAAATATTCGTAGCGGTCGCCTTTGATATCGCTCAGGCGAATCATGCCTTCACAATGGTTTTCAATGATTTCGGCAAATATCCCCCATTCGGTCAGTCCGCTCACTACGGCTTCAAAATATTGCCCCACACGGGCTTCGAGGTATTCGGCCATTTTGTATTTTGTACTGGCACGCTCAGCTTCTGCCGCCTTCTGTTCCATGTTGCTGCTGTGCTTGGCCATCTCTTCTATTTTATCAGCAGATACAAGCTCTTTTCTATTGTGCAGATAATGCTGCAGCAAGCGGTGTGCAATAAGATCCGGATAGCGGCGAATGGGAGAGGTAAAGTGTGTGTAATAATCAAAAGCCAGCCCAAAATGGGTGCTTTTTTGCGATGTGTAAACCGCTTTGGCCATCGATCTCAGCGCCATTTGCTGCAGTACATCCTCCTCGGGTTTACCTTCAATGTCTTTTAGCAGCTTGTTCATACTGGCCCTAAGGTTGGCTTCTGTGCTGATATCTATTCTGTATCCGAATAGTTTGCAAAACCTTGAAAATTCCACCAGCCGGTCGGTGGGTGGTGCGTCGTGTGTTCTGTATATATAGGGCAGTTCGGGTTTTTGTAGGGTTTTGATATAATGAGCAACTTCCCGGTTGGCCAGCAGCATAAATTCTTCTATGAGCTTGTGTGCCTCAAAACGTTTTTTTACCAGTACTTCCAGGGGTTTTCCCTGGCTGTCAAGCTTGAATCTAATTTCATCGGTTTCAAACGATATAGCGCCTACTTTATATCGTTTGCGCTGAAAAATTTCAGCTAATGTGTTTAGTTCTCCAAGTTCTTTAGCCCAGTCACCCTCTCCGGTTTTAATCCTTTCCTGGGCCTCTTCATAAGAGAAACGTCGACGGCTGTGAATCACACTTTTTCCAAACCACCGCTCTTTAACTTCTCCATTTTTCTCCATTATAAATACCGCAGAGAATGCCAAACGGTCTTCATTGGGTCGCAAACTGCAAAGGTTATTGCTAAGCTTTTCGGGCAACATGGGAATGGTGCGGTCTGCCAGATATACACTGGTTCCGCGCAAAAGTGCTTCCTGATCCAAACGGCTACCTTCGGTCACAAAATGGCTCACGTCGGCTATATGAACCCCAAGCTCTATCAATCCATTGTCAAGTTTTTGGTAGGAGATGGCGTCGTCAAAATCTTTGGCATCCACAGGATCGATGGTGCAGGTGGGTGTATTTCTAAAATCACGTCTGTCCTTCAATACCGCTGCTGGAATTTGGTCGCTGTAGCTTTCGGCTTCTTTCTCCACATCGGCAGGAAAGCCAACAGCGAATCCAAATTCGGCAACAATGGCATGCATTTCAGCATCATTGGTGCCTGGTTTGCCCAATACTTCTATCAGTTTGCCAACAGGATTTTGTTTTTTCTCGGGATAATCAAATACCTCAACCACCGCTTTCATCCCATCCAGTTCGGAATCTATTTTACCATCAAGCTTAATATCTGATTTGAAAGGGGCCTTGTCCGTGATGAGGTATCCGTTTCCTTCAAATACGTCAAGGTTTCCTGTGTATCTTCTTTTGCTTCTGCTAATAACCCGGACAACCCTTCCCATGGGTCTGTTTCCTCGGCCCAATACATCAACTTCAACCGTATCGCCTGGCAGACAGCGGTTTAGCCATTCCGATGGCACATGAATATCCTTGGTGTCGGGTCCGGCGTTTTCAGGGGTAACAAATCCATCGCCACTGCGCACAAATTCAATAACACCAATAATTTGCAAAGCGGGATGTTTAACCCGAAATTGACCTTTGCTGGGCTGTTCTGCTTTGTTAAGGTTAGTTAGCCGCAACAGCGCTTTATAAACCAAATCGGTTGTAAGTCTTGCCTCACGAGGTATGCGGCTTAGTATTCTGTTTGAATTCATGGTGCCTTTGGGGTTGTCCTCAAGAACAGCCAGCACCAGCTTTTCGGCAAATGATAATTTTTCCCCGCCCACCTCTACAAATATACTCATACATCATGGTTTAATGAAAGGTAGCCGGAACTTACACAAAGGATGATTTTGGTAAGGTACATATTGCTTACTTTCGCATAATGTCCTTGCGTAACATATCTTATATGGTATCCCTTATTCCCGGTTTACTGGCCATACTGGGCAACATCAGGGGCGGTTACTGGACCCTGTCTACAGCGTTCTTCGCTCTGGTGGTTCTTGGGTTGGTTGAATGGATTACGGGTAAAGACAGAAAAAATGCCCACACCGAAAACCGGGATCCATTTCCTGAGCTTATCCTTTTTTTCCATGTTGCAGTGCAAACAGTTGTGCTCATTACATTTTTTTATGGCATCTACAATCTTATCCTACAGGATGCATGGATGTATTGGGCTGCATTTTCTACCGGTGTAGCCGCCGGAATAGGTGGTATTGTGCCGGCTCACGAGCTCATCCATAAAGCAAATCCGGTAAAACAGTTTTTGGGCAAATATTTGCTGATGAGCTGCGGAAATGTATATTTCTTCACCCACCACCTGCGAATCCACCATCGGCACGTAGCCACCAGCCATGATTCGGCAACGGCTCGCAAAGGGGAAAGTCTGTATGCTTTTATGTTTCGCACCATACCCGGACAATACCGTGAGGCATGGCAGTCAGAAACAGACATGCTTAGAAAAACAGGCCAGCATGCCTTTTCACTCGGCAATGTGCTGTGGGTTCAAACCCTCATTCAGATTATGGTTCTGCCAGTTATATTCTTTTCGCTGGGGCCAGTGGCACTGTCGGCATGGCTGCTGTATGTGTTGGTAGCCCATGTGCTTCTTGAGTATGTTAACTACATAGAGCACTATGGTCTGTTCAGGAGTCCGGATGAAAGGGTTTCTGAATTGCACAGCTGGAACAGCGATAGCCGCGTGAGTCGTTATCTCCTGGTGGATTTAAGCCGTCATGCCGATCACCACTTCTATGCCAGTAAGCCCTATCATACGCTGCAGACTTATGACAATGCACCGGAGCTGCCCGGTGGCTATGCAGCATTGCTGGTACCGGCGCTGATACCTCCGCTGTGGAAGGCCTTGGTGCATCCACAGCTTGCAATTTGGGAAGAAAATCAAAAATTGACTTAAACCTCAGCACAATTTTTGCATCTAAACAGAGAAGTGTTTCTGTTTTGAACAACAACCATCTTTCAAATACTTATGAATCCTTTTCCGATGAGCAATTGGTTGACCTGTTTGTGAGAAAAAATCAGCGGGTAGTCGCGTTCAGCGAGATCATGAATCGCTATAACAGAAAAGTATATTACCACGTCAGAAATATGCTGCCGAGCCACGATGACGCCGATGATGCTGCTCAGAATACCTTTGTGAAGGTTTGGGAAAACCTTGAAAAATTCAAAGGCGAAAGTAAATTGTACAGTTGGATTTACCGCATTGCAACCAATGAAGCACTGACCATTTTACGCCGTATAAAACCCAATGTCTCCTTGGATGATGTTTTGCCCGAAACCATCACTAACGGACCTCAATCATCAGAAAGCGCGGATTCCATTAGTATGAAATTGGGCGAAGCTATGTCCATGTTGCCACTCAAGCAGAAACTGGTTTTCTATTTGAGGTATTTTGAAGATTTATCCTACGCACAGATTTCCGAAATAACAGAAACTTCGGAGGGGGCCTTAAAAGCATCATATTTTCATGCGGTGAAGAAAATTGAACAACATCTTGAGCGAATCATTTAAACCTTTTAAAATTCTATACATCTTAAATACAATGAAGCAGGAAAAACCCATACATCAGCCCTATGAAGCACCCAAAAATTACTTTGAGGACTTCAATGCCAGGGTAATGCAAAAAATAGATGCTGAAAAGCAGGAGAAATCGCGGGTTTTCCTCAGTTTCAGGCGCAACTATGCTTACGTTGCAGCCGTCGCAGCAATACTTATTTTGATTGGTGTAGGACTTTACAGGGGGCAGAGTGCCAATGAAATTCCGGGCAATAAGATTGCTGAATCTACAAAAACAAATCCCCAACCGAACAATCAATCAACAAAATCGACCATTACCCATGAAGATGCAGTCATACAACAGTGGGTTGAGGAAACTGAAAAAAAGCCTGTGGTTGCCTTGAATGAAACAAGGAAAAACCAGGAAGAACTGAGTGTTGAGCAAGAGCTTGAAGCCGAAGGACTTATAGTGATGGATGTTGAGACCGCCTGGCTTGATGAAAACGAAATTTTACCATGAGACATATATTATTTTTATCATTTTTAGCATGCCTGGGCAGTGTATTTGCACAGCCATCAGATTCTTCGCGCCGTTCCAAGATGGAGGCCATGAAAAAGATTCGCAGGGATTTGTATGTACAGAAATTATCACTCAGCGATGATCAGTCTCTTAAGTTCTTTCCCATAATGAATGAATTTGAACAAAAGCAACGAGAACTGAAAAAACCGTTTCGCGATAAGTGGGGAACACGCAAGCCAGAAGAACTTTCAGACGCAGAAGCTGAATTGTATTTAACGGAAGCACATAAAATGCGTGAATCAGAATTAAACCTGGCCAAAACCTATGGCGATAAGTTAAAACCGATCATCGGTGCAAAAAAAGTGCTGATGTTAAAAAGGGTTCAACGTGAAGTGCAGGTTGAAATGGTTCGGAAGTTCCGCGAAATGCGTGGTAAAGGAAGACCGGAAGGTCCAGGCGGACCCGGCGGACGCGGGGGGCGAGGCGGTCATCGTCCCGGAGGTAAACATGGTCCACCGCCACCTGATGACTTTTAATTGTTCAACAAAAACTACCTATCGCTTGTTACTTATGTGTGAAACCTGAAGTGATTATAGTAGGCGGCGGCATCACAGGATTGTCCGCTGCCCGCATTTTAAGCAGGAGAGGTATTCCTTTTTTATTACTGGAATCGCAATCGAAGTTGGGTGGCAGGATTCAATCGGAGAACTACGATGGCTATATTCTGGACAATGGTTTTCAAATAATTAATACTGCTTATCCGGAATGGGAAAATCAACAGATCAACCTGGCTGCACTTTCCCTAAAATCTTTTGCTTCCGGAGCTAAAATATTCCAGTTTGGAAAAATTCATACCCTGGCAGATCCCTTCAGGGAAGGTCCGGTGGCACTGGAAGCGCTGTTCTCAAAGTCTGTTTCCATAAAAGATATGTTTTTGGTGCTGAAACTAAGAAGACAGCTGAAAAATATGAATTATCAGCAAGTTTTCAATTCAAATGATCTAACTACCCTTCAGTATTTACGTGATTATGGTTTCAGTGGCCCCTTTATAGACGCATTTTTTAAACCATTTTATGCGGGTATATTTCTGGAACCCGAATTAAATACCCCGGCGGCCATGTTTGCATTCGTGTTTAAAGCTTTTGCAGAAGGAACTGCCGCATTGCCGGAAAAAGGTATGCAACAATTAATAAAATTAATTTCATCGGAAATTGACGATGCATGCATTCGCACCTCAACGCGGGTAAAGCAGGTGCAGTCCGGCATGGTAACACTGGAAGATGGTTCTGTTCTTTCGGCGCCGCATATCTGGGTAACAACAGGCATTTCCGAGTTTCAAAGTGTTTGCCGCACCCAATGGAAAGGTAATCACAGCACCACAGTACTATATTACACTTCAGACAAAGCCCCTAAATGGGGTAAATTTATTGGCTTGAATGCATCTGAAAATAGACTTGTTAATCATTTTTGCATGCCGTCTGCAATTCAGCCGGAATACAGTCCGGAAGGCAAACAGCTGCTGAGTGTGACGCTAAAGCCGGGTACAACTTACCGGGAAGGATTGGAAAAGGATGCGGTTGAAGAACTCCGGAGCATTCATGCCTTGGAACATCCCGTAAATTTTCTAAAGGCCATAACCGTAGCCAATGCATTGCCCGGTTTGAGCGCCATGAATTACGAGCCGGAACTGATACAGCTGCATCATGGCGTATTGGCAACCGGCGACTTTGCTGCTTACCCCTCGGTTAATGCTGCCCTGCGTGCAGGTCGTCTGCTCGCTGAAACCCTGTAAACCAAGTTCGCAAATTTGGTTGCATACCCTTATTTTTGCCCTAATGTCTAATGCTCGCCGGATTTTAGAGGCCAAACGTGCCGAATCTCAGCAGGGTGGCGGTGAAAAACGCATCGCATCACAACATGCAAAGGGTAAACTCACCGCCCGTGAAAGATTAAACCTGCTGCTCGATGAGGGCAGTTTCTGCGAAATCGGAGCTTTTGTTACCCACCGCAGCAAAGATTTTGGCATGGAAAACCAGCAGTTTTTGGGCGATGGCGTGGTAACCGGCTACGGAAAAGTAAATGGACGTCTGGTGTATGTGTTTTCCCAGGATTTTACCATTTTTGGCGGTTCGCTCTCCGAAACCCATGCTGAAAAAATATGTAAAATCATGGACATGGCCATGGAAAACGGAGCACCGGTCATTGGGCTCAATGACAGTGGTGGCGCCCGTATTCAGGAGGGTGTGGTTTCACTCGGCGGCTATGCCGATATTTTTTACCGAAATGTGATGAGCAGTGGGGTAGTACCCCAGATTAGCGCCATCATGGGCCCCTGCGCCGGTGGTGCCGTGTATTCGCCCGCCCTCACCGATTTTATCATGATGGTTGAGAATACCTCCTACATGTTTGTAACAGGACCTAACGTGGTTAAAACCGTAACCAATGAAGATGTGAGCAGCGAACAACTGGGCGGAGCTTCTGTTCATGGCAGCAAAAGCGGTGTGGCTCATTTTACGGCTGCCAATGAGGTGGAGGCCATTCTCAATATCAAGCAACTTTTGAGCTATCTGCCTCAAAATTGCGAGGAGAAACCGGCTGCATTGCCTTATCATGCCGGTAATGAAACCCGAGACGGGCTAAAAAATATTGTGCCTGAAAATCCCAATCAGCCATATGACATTCGCGAGGTGATTGAAAACATGGTGGATGAAAACAGCTTTTTTGAAGTGCACAAGGCCTATGCGGAAAATATCATCGTGGGCTTTGCCCGCCTGGCTGGCAAGAGCATTGGTATTGTAGCCAACCAGCCGGCTCATCTTGCAGGGGTGCTTGATGTGCAGAGCAGTCAGAAAGGTGCACGATTTGTGCGTTTTTGCGATGCCTTTAATATACCACTGCTGGTGCTGGAAGATGTTCCCGGCTTCCTGCCAGGAACCGATCAGGAATGGAATGCCATCATCACCAACGGTGCTAAATTATTATACGCCTTCAGCGAAGCCACCGTGCCACGTATCACCGTAATAACACGCAAGGCATACGGTGGTGCCTATGACGTAATGAACAGCAAGCATATTGGTGCCGATATGAATTTTGCCTGGCCTACAGCAGAAATTGCAGTAATGGGAGCGAAGGGTGCCGCCGAGATTATCTTTAAAAAAGAAATTGATGCTGCCACAGATGCTCAGCAGGCACTCAAAGACAAAGAGGCAGAATATGCCGGCATATTTGCAAACCCTTACCGTGCCGCAGAGCGGGGGTTTGTGGACGAGGTGATATTTCCTGAAGAAACCCGTCACAAATTAATAATGGCTTTTGAAATGCTGGAAAACAAAGTGAGAAACCTGCCACGCAAAAAACACGGAAACATACCCCTTTAATGAGAATTCAATCTTTCTGTTTCTTCGCCATCTTCTTTATCGCCGGCTCTTCATCCGCCCAGGAATACATGAGAGAAGATGTGGGAACTTCTTGTTTTAACAAAGGAAAAGTTTTTATAAACGGAGGATATGGATTGGTTAATGCCAACTTTATCATAGCTAAACACCTGGAAAAGTCGTTGCTGAATGGCTGGGATGAGGTAAGCTTTTCCAAAGTGCCCAACTTTTTCGCTAAAGGCGAATACGCTGTTTCAAATCGGGTTGGTGTAGGGGTTAATTTAGCCACCGGTGGCCTGATAGCCCATGTAGTTCTGCAGGATAGTTTTAATAATCAGAATGTTCGAGTTGCAGGTGATTTAACCTACAGGAGCTGGAGTGCCCTGGCCCGCGTAAACTATCATGCCCTCAATGCTAAAAATTGGGATATTTATGTTGGATTAGGTATTGGTTACAGACTAAACACCTTCTCGGTAACCTCCGACGACCCATTCACCGATCGCTGGAATTTTCCGATTGATCTTGGCCTCGTTGAAAGAACAATCTCGAATTCTGTTTCCTATTCATACGTTGGGGCAGACCTTACCCTGGGTGTGGCCTATCAAATTACACCGGCCATTGGTGTATACACCGAAATGGGTATGGCCAAAAGTGCCATTCAGGCAGGATTAAGAATAGGTTTCAACACTGCCGAATCGGTTAGGCAAAAACCGGAAAAGAGGTTTTATTAAAGATTCATTTTCAAGAATACATTTTTTTGTAAATTCCTTGTTTTTTGACCAAAAACGGCTTGTTTTTATAAAAAAAACACCCTTTTTAGGCCGTTTTTAGCGTTTTTTTTGATTTTTGCCGTTTCTTTGCCATCACAAAATTCTCAATATGGATTTAAAAGAAATTCAGGCGCTGATCAAATTTGTATCAACCGCCGGTGTAGACGAAGTTGAAATCAACCGCAAAGATTTTAAACTGGTTATTAAAAAGAATGCTGTTCAGGTAACTTCTGTTGCACCTATGGCTGTGTCTCAGCAAATTGCATTACCCGCAGCTCAACCTGCACCTGCAGTTTCGGCTGCAACTGCTGCTCCTGCTGCTGAACCAGCACCCAAAACAGACAACCTCATCACCATCAAATCACCCATGGTGGGAACATTCTATCGCTCTTCCAACCCTGACACACCTGCATTTGTAAATGTTGGCGATGAGGTGAAATCAGGCAAAGTGGTATGCATCATAGAGGCCATGAAGCTTTTCAATGAAATTGAAAGCGAAGTGAGCGGTCGTATCGTAAAGGTATTGGTTGAGAATGCCACGCCGGTGGAATATGACCAGCCCTTGTTTCTGGTTGAGCCCGCATAAACTTCTGTAAAAACAGATTCTTATGTTCAAAAAAATCTTAATTGCCAACCGTGGCGAAATTGCTTTGCGTATCATTCGCACCTGTCGCGAGATGGGCATCAAAACCGTAGCAGTTTATTCTACGGCTGATAAAGAAAGTCTGCATGTTCGCTTTGCGGATGAGGCAGTTTGTATAGGACCGCCCGCCAGCAAAGACAGCTACCTCAATATGCCCCGCATTCTTGCGGCTGCAGAGGTCACCAATGCCGATGCCATCCACCCGGGCTATGGCTTCCTGAGTGAAAACTCAAAGTTCAGCGCCCTTTGCCGCGATCACGGTATTAAATTTATTGGTGCTACCCCAGAGCAGATTGATTCCATGGGGGATAAGTCTAACGCCAAAGACACCATGAAAAAGGCTGGCGTGCCCACCATTCCTGGCAGCGACGGATTGCTGGAGAGCATTGAGCAGGGTATGAAAATCGCCAAGAAAATCGGATATCCTGTTATCATCAAGGCTACAGCCGGTGGTGGTGGCCGTGGTATGCGTATTGTGTGGGCCGAAGATGAGCTGGAAAATGCCTGGAACAGCGCCAAACAGGAGGCAGGAGCCGCTTTCGGAAACGACGGCCTCTACATGGAGAAATACATTGAGGAACCCCGCCACATCGAAATACAGATTGCCGGAGACCAGTATGGCAAGGTGTGTCACCTCAGCGAGCGCGACTGTTCCATACAGCGCCGCCACCAAAAGCTGATTGAGGAAACCCCCAGTCCGTTCATGACCCCCGAACTGCGCAAGAAGATGGGTAAAGCGGCTAAAGCCGCTGCCGAAATCATCAAGTATGAAGGGGTAGGCACCGTAGAATTTCTGGTGGATAAGCACCGCAACTTCTATTTCATGGAAATGAACACCCGCATACAGGTGGAGCATCCCGTAACTGAGGAAGTAATCAATTACGACCTGGTGAAAGAGCAGATTCTCATTGCGGCGGGTGTGCCTATTAGCGGTAAGGATTACGAGCCCACGAAATGTGCTATTGAATGCAGGGTGAATGCGGAAGATATTTACAATAATTTCCGTCCCAGCCCCGGCACCATCACCTCCATGCACAAGCCCGGAGGCCACGGCACCAGAGTGGATTCACATATCTATGCCGGCTACAGCATTCCTCCTTTCTACGACAGCATGATTGCCAAACTGATTGTATCTGCCCAAACCCGTGAAGAAGCCATTGTAAAGATGGAGCGTGCCCTTAACGAGTTTGTAATAGAAGGAGTGAAGACCACCATTCCGCTGCACCTGCAGATTATGCAAAACGAAGATTTCCGTAAGGGCAACTTCACCACAGCATTTATGAACTCTTTCGAAATAAAGTAAGGTTTTCCATACCCTTTTATGGAAAACTGGAAACTGAAATATTATGGAGAACTGCTAAAAAAGTTTCCCAATAATAAATATCAGTTAGCCATAACCTGCTTATTCTTTTTTGATAAAGAATTACAAGATTATCAGCCCTTTACAGAATATTCCATAGACTTAAAAGGGATTGTAGAAGCTACAGATTTGTCTGACTTGGATAATTCCAGGCGTAGAATTGATTTGTTTTACAAACACTGCAATATCGCCATCGAAATTGATGAGCATCATCACAATGAACAGGACGATGATAAAAGAGTAGAGCAGATTAAAAAAGTTATTCAAGACATTACATTTTATCGGATAAATATTGCCAACGATCAATGGCATCAGCGTTTTCTGGAAATCAAACAAGAGATTTTAAAAAATGATGTAAGGGGATGGAATGAATCAGACGTGGTTTCAGGATTCGAACGGCTACAAAAGATTGATCTCAGAGAGATTGGTAATCAAATAAACGCCATAGCCAAATACCATTATGGCAGTTATGCTACATTCACATCTATTGATCGTTATAGTGGTGTTTACATCAATGACAAAAAGGGAAACATCCCTGGTAATTATTACATAGCCGTGGTTTGCTATGCTGAGGATATTGCTGAGAATGAGGCCAAGGTGTCTTTTGTTGTGTATTCGGAGAAAGTGATAGATAATCTGAAAGATGATACTGCATGGCTGAAAGCAAATAAACCGGTTAAAAGTATTTTAAAGCATTTAGATTTAAGTGAAAGCTATCTGAAAAGCAACAAAGAAGAGCAATTCAAAGTATTAAGTAAATTTATAACTGACAACTTTGATATCGTTGATGATATTGATCCCAAAGGACTAAACGCAGAAGAACCTACCTAATTAGATTTAGCAGTTTTTGAAATTGAATAGATTAAAATGAAAACAAACAAGTCGCCTAAAACCTTGAAAGAATATATCTCTTATTGGAATGAATGGCATAAAGAATGGTTTATACATGACGACAACAATGTAATTAAAGAATGGAAGATTCCAAATGTATTTGGAAATAATAGCCATAAAATAAACACAAACGATTACTACCCAGAACCATTTTATATTCGCATAAAGGATGAAGTTCCAAATGAGATAGATGCAATATTTATTAGTATCAATCCTGGAGCAGGCGGCCAAAAACAATTAAAATCAATAAAAAATAATGATTTGATTAAAGACTATGAAACTTATACAAAAAACATGTCTACTTTATTGAGTTTAGATCCCGGTCCAAAAAAATTCGTTAAACATAGAGAAGACAGAACAAGAGAGCTTTTAGATAAAAGCCATAAAGATAATTTAAACATCTTATGCGCAGACCTGGTTCCATGGCACACAGAAAATCAAATGGATATTCAGCAATATATTTTGGATAGCAATAGTGTAAAAAATATAATAAAATTTGTTATAAAGCCACTAACTAGAATTTCAAAAAATCAAATTTCAAATAACCAACTAAAAGGTAAAATTATCATCAGAGGTACTTCCTTTCGGAACGTATTAAATCTTGTCATCCCGACGATGATAGCAGAATCAAGACTAATTAACGCTAAGAATAAAATTAAATACTATGGTATTATTGATAAAGAGAATGTACTTATCGAAAAGTTTAGTTCATTATTAACCATAGTAGAAGGTTTTGGATGTAAATACTATATTTTTACTGGGGGACAAGGCATGACGCTTCCTCCTGTTGATAAATTATGTGTAGCAATAAATTGCAAAGAGGACATAAAAACAGTCAAGGAATTACTAACTTGTTAAATAAAAAGCAACTAAAAACTGCTTTGCAAAACACGGGGATTGGTTGTTCTATAAGTCATTAAATTGCATTGATATTTGGGTTCAATGTGTAAGTCCTTCACTTCCTGTAACCCCGAAAAGTTAAAAATCAGCTTAATACTAAAATCTCTAACTTTTTCTTCTACCATTTAAATTATCTTGGGTTTTCTCAATTACATAATACGCATCTTTTTCAGTTACTCCCGTGATCCTGTAGGTAATGAATTCAGGCGTCTTCACCGAAAACATTATTATAGAAATGATTACCTGCAATCAGATGCCTGGCAAAGAAAACGTGCCCTTGTATTGAAAAGAGATGGTTTTCGTTGTGTTCACTGCGGTTTGCCTGCTACACAGGTTCATCACAAACGCTACGCGAAAAACATCGGAAGAGAACCTATCCATTGGCTAGAATCGGTTTGCCAACCCTGCCATCAGGCAAAGCACCGGTAATATTTCTTCACAGAATAAAATCCCTCAACGCACCACAATCCCCACCGCTTTAAACTGCACCGATACCTTGGGTTCAGTAATTTTAGCGGCTTCGGCTTCAGTCAGTCCTTCACGCTGTGCCTCCACACTTTGGGTATCGCGGTAAAAACGGCCCGCTGCCACACTTTGCCTGCCGGCCAAATCTTTGGGTATGGTAAACTTCTCAAAACCCACAAACTGCTCTATGCTGCCGTTTTTTAGCGTATACCAGCATCCTTCGCCGGTGCAAACCTGACTGATTTGTCCTTTGATAACCGACTCGGATTTTCCTTCACTTTCAAATGCCTTCAAAGCCACATCCACGGTTACCGCAGTTGTTGTATCAATTTTTTCGCCATAGGCAGTTGCACCATCTTTACTGCCACATGCAAACAGGCCCAGGGCAACCAAGCTGAAAATTATCGGTTTCATACTGCAAAGAAAACAAAGAATCCGCACTTATGGTTTTGTATGCCCCAAACCTGGTATGCAGGGATAAAGCAGGTAGCGGTTTCGCTTATACTCAAACCTGAACAAATCATCTTTCCATGATTCCCGAATTTTACGAATGGGAGTTCCATTCAGCAGGGCGGTGCGCAACTCTGTACTCCCTGTTAGTTTGTCGAAAAAAGGATTGAAAAACTTTTGTTTGTCCGGACAGGTATTCAACAACATTTCGTACCACTCCAAATACAATTGACGGTGACCTGCAATGTAGTTGCGGGCAAAATCCGTTAGCAAAAAACCCCGGCAGGTATCGCCCAAAAATGGCGGATTTACTGCTTTACCGGGAATGTTTTTTGGCACAAACAGGTAGTGGCCTTCCTTCAGCCATGGTGCACCAAAACATTCAAAAGGTTTGTCTGTGCCCCGTCCCATACTCATCACTGTGCCTTCCATCATGCCCAGTGTGGGATAGAGCATAATGCTTTCCTGAGTTGGCAAATTGGGGGAGGGTGGCACCGGCAAGGTATAGGCCGTGTTGTGGTCCCAGTTCAATAACGGAATCACGTTTAACCTGCATGTGTCATCAGTTCTTAGCCATTTTTCTCCGTTTATCATTCGCGCCAGTTCCCCCAGGGTCATGCCGTGCACCAGTGGAATGGGATGTATGCCAACCATGCTCTCGAAACCGGGTTTCAGCATTGGTCCGTCTACGTAGTGACCATTGGGGTTTGGCCTGTCAAGCAAAAGCAACGTCTTCTTGTTCTCGGCACAGGCCTGCATTACATAGTGCAGCGTGGTGAGGTAAGTATAAAAACGCACCCCTACATCCTGAATATCAAAAATAATAATGTCTATGCCTTTCAGGTCTTTGCGGGTAGGTTTTACATGTTTGCCATACAACGAAATGATGGGCAGTTTGGTGACGGGATCAACACCGGAATTTACTTTTTCACCATTGGCGGCCTGACCTCGAAAACCGTGTTCGGGTGCAAAAACCCGTTTTACCTTTATGTTTGATGCCAGCAGTGTGTCAATCAGATGCTGTTTGCCCACCATGGATGTCTGGTTTGCCACCACCGCTATTCGCTTCTTTTTTAGCAGTGGGAAATAAACATCTGTGCGCTCTGCACCTGTAATAATCGCCTGGGAAATGCCCCAAAACGGCACACCAAAAGCAAAAACCATGAGAACAGTTAAACACTTTAGGTGTATTTTTGAAGCAACAATGAACTGGCCCATATTTTTGGCTCGCCGCTTGTCTGCTTCGGGGGGAGAATCCTTCTCCAGATCCATTGTGCGTCTGGCCATTGTGGCTGTAGGGCTCAGCTCGGCAGTCATGTTCATTGCGCTTTCCACGGTTTCAGGATTCCAATCAGGTATCAAAAATAAGGTTATTGGCATTAACGGCGATCTCGTAATCGACGATATTTCCAACACCGAGGGATCAGAACCCATACCCATGGGCGAAAAACAACTGGCATTTACCCCCGATATTCAATCCGTGCAAGGCATTCAGTCAGTTTCAGTTTGTGCAGTGCGACCCTGCATCGTAAAAGGCGAAACTGAAATTGAAGGCATGGTAGCCAAAGGTGTTTCAGACAGCTACGATTTTTCATATCTGAAGAACCAAATTAAACGCGGTTCCGTGCCAGATTTTAGCGCTGATTCAAACACCGCGCTTATTTCAGAACTCACCGCCAACCGGCTGGGGCTGGATACCGGTATGCATCTGCAAGCTATTTTTTTTAAGGAAGACAGCAGTGGCAACCGTCGTCCGCGGGCCATACGTCCACTGATTGTGGGTATTTATGCTACTGGGCTCGATGATTTTGATAAAGCACATCTCATCACGCATATTGGTTTGGTGCAAAAAGTGTTGCCGGCAAATACACGTTTCACCCAATGGGAACTGCGTTTGCAGCAAAAAGAAATGGCAGCCGAAGTGGTAGATAGTCTGAGCCGAAAATTGCCTCCTGGTGTATTCAACATACAGGCCGCCGACCGCTACAACCGTCAGATTTTTGACTGGCTGGCCCTCCTGGATACCAATGTTATCATCATTCTTACCTTGATGTTGCTGGTAGCGGTGATAGGCATGTGCACCACACTGCTCATTCTAATCACAGAGCGTACCCACATGATTGGCACCCTGAAAGCGCTTGGCGCAAAGGAATCTTCCATTCGAAGTATTTTTCAATATCAGGTAATACTAATAACAGGCCTTGGCTTGCTGCTGGGCAACGTCTTCGGGCTGGGGCTTTGCTACCTGCAATACCGATATGGCTTTATAACCTTGAATACTGAAACATACTATGTAAACAAAGTGCTTATTGAGTTCAATCCAACGCACATAATAGGCGTGAACTTGGGAACCATATTCACCTGCTGGCTGGTTTTGTATCTACCCGCCAGGGTCATCGGGCGATTAAGCCCCATAAAATCCATTAAGTTTCAGTAACGCTTAAGCGTCAATTTTGGCGTAGCGCGCGTTCGCTTCGATGAATTCTCTGCGAGGAGGAACTTCGTCACCCATGAGCATGCTGAAGATGCGGTCGGCTTCTGCGGCACTGTCCAGTGTTACCCGTTTCAAAGTTCTGCGGGCCGGATCCATGGTGGTTTCCCACAGCTGCTCGGCATTCATCTCACCCAAACCTTTGTAACGCTGCACATTCACACTGTCTTCCTTGCCTTCGCCGGCAAGTTGTTTAATCTGCATGTCACGTTCGGCATCATTCCAGGCATAGGCACTCTTCTGCCCCTTTTTAACCAAATACAGCGGGGGAGTGGCAATGTATAAATAGCCGTTCTGCACCAGTTTGTTCATGTAGCGGAAGAAAAGGGTCAGTATGAGGGTACGAATGTGTGATCCATCCACGTCTGCATCTGTCATGATTACCACTTTGTGATAACGCAGGTTATCAAGAATCAGTTCTTTATCGCCTTCCTCATTGGTGCCAATGTGCACACCCAGTGCGGTAAACATGTTCCGAACTTCTTCGTTTTCATAAATTTTATGTTCAAGCGCCTTTTCTACGTTCAAGATTTTACCACGCAGCGGCAGTATGGCCTGAAACTCACGATCACGGCCCTGTTTGGCTGTTCCGCCGGCCGAATCTCCTTCTACCAGGAAAATTTCGCAGATAGAGGGGTCTGTTTTAGAACAATCACTTAGCTTGCCGGGTAATCCCATGCCGCTCATGGCGCCTTTACGTTGCACCATTTCACGAGCTTTACGAGCTGCAGCGCGGGCCTGGGCAGCCAGGATAACCTTGTCCACAATCACTTTGGCTTCTTTGGGATTTTCCTGCAGGAAGTTATCCAGCATTTCACCTACCGTGGTGTCTACGGCACCCATTACCTCATTGTTGCCCAGCTTGGTTTTGGTCTGACCTTCAAACTGTGGTTCTGCTACCTTTACGCTAATAACCCCGGTGAGGCCCTCGCGGAAGTCGTCGCCGCTGATTTCTACTTTTACCTTTTCAAGCAATTTCTGCTTTTCGGCATAGCTTTTCAGTGTGCGGGTAAGTGCCCTGCGGAAACCGGCTACATGGGTTCCTCCTTCAATGGTGTTGATGTTGTTTACATAGGAGTGCAAGTTTTCGCTGTATCCTGTGTTGTACTGAAATGCGATTTCAACGGGAATGCCGTATTTGTCACTTTCGCAGTATACTGGTTCGGGAATCAATTTTTCACGCGTTCCATCGATGTAGGCAACAAACTCTTTCAATCCGCCTTCACTGAAGAAAGTTTCTGAGTGAAAATTTCCTTCTTCGTCCTTGTTGCGCTCATCAGTAAGCACCAAACGAATGCCTTTGTTCAAGTATGCCAGTTCCCGCAAACGATTTTGCAGTGTGTCGAACTGATATTCTGTAGCTTGAAAAATGGTATCATCTGGTGTAAAGGTAACTTCGGTTCCTCTTTGATCAGATTCACCCACCACTTTCACATCGTATAATGGTTTGCCTATTTGATATTCCTGCTGGAAAATCTTCCCTTCACGGAATACGCGCACCTTGAGGTGTTTTGACAGTGCATTCACACAGCTTACACCCACACCGTGCAATCCACCGGAAACCTTGTAAGTATCTTTATCGAACTTACCACCGGCGTGCAATACAGTCATTACCACTTCCAGGGCACTTTTCTTTTCCTTTTGGTGCATGTCAGTAGGAATACCACGACCGTCATCCAATACCCGGATGCTGTTGTCTTCCAATATGCTTACATATATGTTTCTGCAATGGCCTGCCAGTGCTTCATCTATACTGTTGTCTACTACTTCATAAACCAGATGGTGAAGGCCTTTGGGACCGATATCTCCGATGTACATTGCCGGGCGCTTACGCACCGCTTCTAATCCCTCAAGTACGGTAATATTGTCTGCACCGTAATTCCCACTATTTTGATTACTCATTGTTAATTCTAAAAAGGTCGTTTTCTAATTGTTTGTAAAAATACAACCAAATGAGGGGAGCTGGTTGCCTTAATTATGGCTAATTTTCCACAATTTGGGCACTTTATAGGCATTTTTTACTTGCCAAACATCACTTTACATGAATTGACCATAAATAACGAATTCTGGGGTCAAAAAACCGAACCATTCAACAATGTATCGTAATTAGACTTTTAAGCAAAAAGAAATCAAATCTTTCACCATAGAAGCATTTCTCAAGGATATTGCGACTGAGGTAAACTGAATGAAACGATTGATTGAAAAGTGATTTGGGGGTTTTATAAATTACCTGACGCCTTTTCCGGGTTAAAAAATTCTCCCGATTACACCGGCCATTTCCAGATAATAGGTTGCACTTAAAACTTGTTTTTCCCGGTATTGATTTAATTTTAACAATGTTTCAATCCAGCGCGTTTCTCTGATGTTCACCATGAAAACAGTTGCATCACCGGCACTAAAGCGGGTTTTTTCGTTTTCATACAGCTGTTTGTACTGGTCACTGATGATAGCAAAGTCTGAACTCAGGGCCTTGTAGGTAATGGCTTCTCTGTAAAGGCCGGAAACCTTTTGGGCAGCTTCTCTTGTTTTTTGCTGAAACTTCAGTCCTGATTCCTGCCATGCCAACCTAGATAATTCAAATTCCCCTCGTTCTTTGCGCAAAAACAAGGCACTGCTGAAACCCAGTCCAAAAGTTGAGTTCATGCTTACTGAATTGCCGGCTGGGTATTCAAAATAACCCGGACTCAATGCCCTGTATTTTAATCTTATTTCAGGCAGCATGGCTTGTCTTTTCAACCGCATTTCAAGTTTGTTCTTTTGCACATAAAGATCCATAATTTGCAATGAGGGTTGTAGATTTTGAATACTGCCTGATACCATGCTGTCAGGAAACCCATTCATCATGCTGTCTAAAAAGTCAAGGCCCGTATAGCCGGGAGTTATGCCTTCATTGATGCTTACAGGAACATTGTTTTCAGTCCACAGATGTGCTGATAGCAACATCCTGCTTTTGTATTCCTTGGCTGAAGCGTCGCGATATAGAATATTGAAACTACCCAGCTGTGCTGCCGTTTCAATGGTGTCAGCAGCCGATTTACTGCCGGCAGTAAACTCAGATCGGATGGCATTCATCCGCTCTTTGAGCAATGTAAGTGCCTGCAAACAAATCGCCCTTTCCTGCCATGTGAAATACCAGTTGGCATAATCCTGTATAACTTGTTGTGCCAGCTCATTAAGTAATTGCTCGCGCATGGCCTCCGTTTGTTCTTTGAATAGCTGAGCTTGTCTCAAACCGGTTCTGCGGGCATCGGTTACCATATTGCGTAAAATTGGTACATCAACACCGGCATAGGATAAACCGTTTTCAGGAGTTTTTAAATCTGGACTAAGATACACACCACTGTTATTTTCATATCCTGCTTTCAGATCAATACCATACCAGGTAGGTACACTTATTTCAGCAGTGGTTTCTTTATAATAGTTTTCACTTTTAAAAGTTTTTTCCCGTTGTTCAAAATACAGTTTGGGATCAAAACTTCCACGGGCATAGCGCAGGTAGGATTCACCCTGTTTAGGCAACAATCCCGCTTGTTTGACTACAGGATGATACTCACGCACCTGCTTCAATACCATACCCAGATTGATGGATCCGCTGTCTTGAGAGAATAACGGGTTAAAATATCCCGAAATTAAAACCACTATGGTTAAAATCCTCATTTTTTGGGTTTAGTTGGGCTTGTTTCAGCTTTGTAATAATCGGGAGGGAATCCATTCAGTTGTCGCCATATTTCATACCATACCCTAACCCTGTTCAATAGCAAATATCCATTCGATCCAGTCCCAACACGCAGTTGAGGAGGCCATTGTTTTCCGCCAGTTTCAGGAGCAACAAGCAGTCGGTACTTTCCATTGACAGAAGGTGTGTTGTCTATAGCAAACACACGTCCGGGAAAGGTACCATAGGTGTAGTTGGGCCACCCTGAAAATACAATGGTTGGCCAACCATCAAAAACAAAGTTGACGTGCTGCCCTTTTTTTACCAATGGCATGTCCATGGGATCTACGTACATTTCTACCGCCATGTGCACCGATGATGGCATTACGGTGCAGATGGCCTGACCTTCTTTTACAGTTTCTCCGATGCCGCTTGCCATTGTTTTGGTTACATAACCATCCTGGGGAGCCAGAATCGTATAAAACCCGCTGCGTATACTGTAATTACTGAATTGATTTCTTAGTTTACTTACCTCGGCCTCGGTTTCCATCTGATTGCTGATGGCACTGAATCGCTCACTCTCTGCCTTTGCCATTTTTTCACCATATTCGGCCGTAACGTTTCGAAGCTCAAATCTTGCATTTTCCAAAGATGCACGTGCTGCCACAAGTTTGTTTTCAGCCGATATGCGCTTGGCAATGCTCTCCTGCCATTTTACCCTTCTGTTTTCAACTTCAAGCGGACTTTTTATTCCTTTCTTTTCAAGGGAACTGTCTCGCTGAAATTGCTGTCTGGCTATTTTTTCGCCGGTTTTGGCGGCGTCTACTTCCGCTATATCGCTATTTACCTTCAATTGCTCCTGTTCCACCTTGTTTTTGGCTTGCTTCAGTTTGAAGTCCTGGTTAACCTCCAACTGAGTAATCTGACGATTTATCGCTTCAATTTTTGAACTGTAGCTGGTAATGCTGTTCTCTTTGGCCCTTATCTGTGTTTCAGTTTGTTCAAGCAGCTTGGGATCGAGGTAGCTTTCTTTTACTTCACTAATGCGAACAATTGTATCACCTTTTCTTACGTAATCTCCTTCGGTTACATGCCATTTTTCAATTCTTCCCCCAATAATTGTTTGAATTTCCTGTGGCCGCTGATTGGGGAGCAGGGTAGTTACGGTGCCCTGTGTTTGAATATTCTGTGTCCATGGAAGAAACAGGAATAAAATAAAAATCAAAGTCAGCCAAATAAGCACCTTGCTCATTCGCTTTTCAGTCCATGGACTCTCAGATAGCAATGATTCACTCTGGTACATACCGTTATTCTCCTGTTTTAATGCCATGTGATATCTTGTATTGCAGGTGGAACATTATTCGCGGTAATTTTTCCCAAATCCTTAACTCCAGTTTCATCTAAAAATAAACATAAATCGGCTTGCGTTAAAACCGGTATTTGGTTGCTTATGAAAATGACTGTCGAATTTAAACTTTTAATGTAATTCCAAATACCTTCCAATTCTTTTTTTGTAAACGCACTCCACACATCATCAATTAAAACAAGGGGCGGCGTATGGTATAATGCTCTTGCCAATGGTATTTTGCGTTCAATATTATTAGGTATGCCATTTTTTGATTCGAAATGATGGTTGAAACCACCAGGAAGCGATGATACGAAATTGTGAAAATTCAGGGCTTTGCTTAGGCTGGTCAATTCTGTTAAATCCATATCATTTCCCAGCACGATGTTTTGCGCCAATGTTCCTTCAAAAATGTTACTGCCTTGCAGACAAATTCCTGTAATACTGCCTAGTCCTTTACCGGAAATGTTTTCAACTGGAACATTGTTTAGTTGAGATGCAAATTCTGTTTCCATGTCCCCAACGATGGTTTTCAAAATCCTTGTTCTTCCGGTACCTGGCATTCCACAGATACCCACCTTTTGTCCGGCATTGATCACGGCAACCGGTTTTCCGCTCTTTCGATCAACCAAAGTTACAGAGGGAGCTTTGGCAATTATGTCCGTTTTGGGGCTGTGTTCTATTCGTGTTTCAATGTCTGCATCGGTTACAGAACCTAACTTTTCCAGCGCTATGCCCGCATCATATACAGATTCTACCGAGATTACAAGTTTCCCAACAGCATCAACCAGCGAAATAATTAAAATTTCAGAGGCAAGAAACTGACCAAGACTGATGTCCTCCCTTACCAGCAAAAAACTACCTAGAAAAAGCATGGCCATGGTCAAAATTACTTTCATTCCAATGGCAATGGCTGCCTGATTATATAAGATTCGAAAATGTGCCTGTCTGCTACTTACATAGCCCTTCAGATATTCGTCTGTTTTATTTAGGTGAAAGTTCTGCTCTTGCTTTAGGTTGAATGTAACCCTATTCTGAGCAATTTCGGTGAGCCAGAAAGCAGTTTTAAATTTATAATTGCTCTCTGATCGAGCTGACTGAACCCCGCGGTTGTATGTGGCTTTTAATACTGCTGCCACCAGTACTAGCAAAGTAAATCCAAAAATCAAAAACGCTGGATGATATATGGCCAACAATATAACACCAAATAGAATTTCAAGCAGGGAAGTGGTGAAACTAAGCAGAAGCTTACTAAAACTCTTTTGAACAGTTATGATATCTAAAAACTTCTCTGATAATTCTAGTAAGCTATTGTATTTGCTGATCAGCTTATTTGCAGAAGTCAGTTTTTTAGAAAAGTCAAAAGCTGTGCGAACAAACAGTTTACTTTGTATAGACTCTAATATACTTAGTTGTGCAAGACCTGTCAAGCCTGAGAATAAAATAGCTAAGGTTATTAGAACAATCAGAATAAACCAGCTACTGCTTAGTTTACCGGCCAAAACCAACCCAATAATTGCCTGAATTCCCAATGGAACAATCAAACTGATGGCGCCTGCAAGAATAGCATATATGTACAGAAACTTAATGTTTCTTCTTTCAGTTCCCACAAGGCTCCAAATTCTTTTAAACGGGCTGAGGGTCTCGGGGTATTCTTTCATTGTTGGTTGAATTCTTATTAATTAAATAGATTTAATACTGTTTTGTTTTCAATATATTGGTATCAAATAAAATTCCATTTTGATGCAAACATAGTGGTTATGGGAAAAAATGATACCATACTGCGTTATTTGCCCCTGCCTTGAATCATAATCAAGCCCGTATATATCATAATCTTTATATCCAGACCTAAACTCATATTCTCCAAATATAAAATATCATACTTCATGCGCTCAATCATTTCATCCACATTTTCGGCATAACCAAATTTTACCTGCCCCCAACTGGTAATGCCTGGTTTAATCCGATGCAATCTAACATAATAGGGCGCTTTTTTTACGATCTGTTCAATAAAAAACTGACGCTCTGGCCGTGGCCCCACAATACTCATGTCGCCTGTAAGAACATTGATGAACTGTGGCAATTCATCCAGTCTTGTTTTTCGCAAAAATCCACCCACCTTGGTTCTGCGCGGATCCTTTTCACTGCTGAGTTGTGGACCGCTATGTTCAGCGTCGGTGTGCATACTCCTGAACTTGAAAATTTGAAAGGGTTTGCCCTTGAAACCAATTCTTTCCTGTCTAAAAAAAACAGGACCACGGCTGTCTGTTTTTATAGCGACGGCTATCAAAACATATAAGGGTATGCCAATAATCAGCGCAATAAGGCTCAGTGCAATATCAAATGCCCGCTTTGCCGTCTTTTGCCATTGGGGCATAACTTCAAAATCTACTTCCACCAGCATGGCCCCCAATATGTTATTCATCTTTACCATACCCAAAACCATACCATAACTGTCTGGCAATATTTTCAGATGTACTTTCTCGTTCTGTATTTGGTCCACCAGGCCGGGAACCCAGTCATGTTCCTCATCGTCAAGGCAAATAATTACATCTTCAATTTCATGAGACCTTATCAAGGCCGAAATTTCAGATTTGTTTCCAAGACAGGGGAGTGTGCCCATATCCCCGCCGTTTTTGTTTTTGCCGGAAATGTATCCCAAAATGAAAAACCCCTCAGACTTTTTAGCATTGCTTAATTCCCTGAACAATTTCTCGGCATTTTGACCATTGCCCACCAACAGCGTTTTATAACCCCATACTCTCTGTTGAATTTTGTATATCGTTCTGCTTACCAGCAGAAGTCTTAAAAACAGGGTAATTCCCGAGTGCAATGAGAAATAGACCAATAACGATTTGTAGTAATCTTTGTAATTGCCTACGCTGTCATCCAAGATTAGTGAAAAGAAAATAACCAGACTGCCAAAAAGACCTGTAAGTATGGTTCGTTCAACTTCACGCAAACGACTTCTTCTGAATATATTTTTATAATAACCGCTCCCTGCATACAATAGAATCCACATGGCAGGAATGGCTATTAAGCCGGCAATCAGTTTCAAATCATTGTTTACCGGTATATCATAGCCGTGTTTCACGGCCTCTACTACGTGCTTTCTGTATAAAAAGAAAAGCAGCCAGGCAGTTGCAGCTGATAAAATGTCGGCTAGCAGATGAAGAAATATTCGCAGTTTACGGTTCATTCAGGGTAATAGAAACGAATGTTATCAATGTAAATTTCCTGCTCCGTCTTAATTTCTTCTGTTTTGATAGGACTTAGCAATAACTTTATTTCCGTGTCTGCCGGCTGATTGTATAGTTCATAAATGAGGTTGATGTAAAACCGTTTCCAGTTTTCACCGGTTTCAAAAATATATACGTATGGCAGATACACTTGACCAGAACTGTTTTTTCGCAGCATTGCCATTTGAACAGGCACAGGGGTTTTGATGTCAAACTCAAACATGATATCGGTACCCATGAAAGGTAGGTTGCTAAAAAACTTAAAGGAGGCCATGTCCAATGTCTTTACGGTATCTGCGGCAGATATTAAAACCTTCAAACATTTTGTATTACCGGCATATCTGCCATTCAGTGAAAATGGGGTGGTGGTAATATATGATGTATCACCCTTGGAAGAAAACAAGCGTACTAGGTCACTGTTATCATCTTCGAAATCTTCAAACCAGGCAAATTTGATGTTGTTCTTGTACTTCAGTAATAAATTGCCTGCCTGGGTAACTTTTCCCTCGATTAGATCTATGGTAGTATCGGTTCGCTGAAATAAGCGGTGTGTAACATGCTGGTTGGCAGAACCATTTAGCCGCACCGAGGGGATGATAGATAGCTTGTGTCTGCCTGAGAACAACACTGGTATGGTACTTGGAATTTCAAACAGACCTATAAACTGCTCGTCTATATAAACGTTAACCGCTGAAATTTCATGAATGTTATTGCCTTGCTGTGGGGTTGTAAAAACGCTTACAGAATCAATACGGATATACGAAGGTATGGGCTCTGTTTCACGGTCGCAGCCGGCCATAAAAACCATAACGGCTGAAAAGAAGAACGGAAATAACCTTAAACCCATAATGCTACAAAAATACAACCAATTGGTACGGAATGTATATCCGTTGCATATTTTCAAATGGTAATACAGAATTGCATGCTC
>JBILTS010000051.1:0-14705 GCA_044371405.1 Bacteroidia bacterium | reverse complement strand
ATCTACGGTGGCTTCATAAACATGTTCTTCCAGCCCCTCTCCTGTGAATCCCGTATTAATCGGGTTGCAGGGTTTTGAACTGGTAGAACATTTTGGGGTTACATCGTTTATGGCTGTTCTGGCAATGGATAACGTGTAAGAACCGCATGAGTCACTTCCATTTAATCCTGCAAATGCTTTAAAAGTGGGATTATTGAAGGGTGTTCCCCTGCAGTCCCTGTATATTTTGGCTACTATTTTATATTTACCAGAACCCAGGCTAAAATACGTAATATCTGCACCTGCCATGTGAGAGCCCGAAGCCGCTTTTACCATAGAGAGCCCGCAGATTAATAGAATATATTTTATGTTTTTTACCATTGATAAATTTGTACGGCAACATATATCAGAATAACCTAAAAAACAAACTTTCACATAGTTAGTGATCATTAAACTTGCGAAAAGTTTTCACACAATCAATTCCAAATGCACCCTGATTTTTTATTTATATTTGAAACATGCGAAAAGAAGCCAAAAAATTCCTTGAAAAATACCTTAACAATGTTTCCCCTACCGGTTTTGAAAGCTCAGGACAGAAGATCTGGTTAGATTATATAAAGTCTGAAATTGATGAAACCATTGTGGATACTTATGGCACCGCTGTGGGTGTGGTTAATCCCGGACAACCCTATAAAGTAGTGATAGAAGCCCATGCCGATGAAATTTCATGGTTCGTGAATTACATTACCGATGATGGTTATATTTATGTGATTAGAAACGGGGGCAGCGATTTTCAGATAGCACCCAGCATGCGATGCCATATCTATTGCGAAAATGGCAACGTAGTAAAAGGCATTTTCGGATGGCCAGCCATCCACGTTCGCGAGGGCAAAGATCCTGAAACCAAACAGGACAGTGTTTTCATTGACGTTGGCTGCAGTAGTAAAAAAGAAGTTGAGGCCCTGGGCATTCATGTGGGTGCAGTGGCTGTTTTTGAAGCCGATTGCATGTGGCTCAATGAGAAATACATTGTGGGCAGGGCCCTCGACAACCGTATGGGTGGATTTATCATCGCCGAAGTGGTGAAAAAACTGAAAGAAAATAAGAAGAAACTGCCTTTTACCCTTTATGTGGTGAACAGCGTTCAGGAAGAAATTGGGCTGCGCGGTGCGGAAATGATCAGCCGCAGGTTGCAACCCGATGTGGCCATTTGTACCGATGTAACCCACGACACGGCTTCTCCCCTCTACAACAAGAAAAAGCAAGGCGAGTGCAAATGTGGCAAAGGGGCTGTGGTTACCTATGGTCCTGCCGTGCAGAACAACCTGCTGCAGCTAATGATTCAAACCGCCAAAAAGAAAAAAATTGACATACAGCGCAGCGCTGTTAGCCGCAGCACAGGCACCGATACAGATAGTTTTGCCTATAGTTCTCATGGGGTGGCCTCTGCGCTTATCTCGCTTCCATTGAAATACATGCATACTACCGTTGAAATGGTGCACGAAGCAGACATTGAAAGCTGTATAAACCTCATGTATGAAACCCTGCTGAATATCAAGTCAGGACAGGATTTTAGGTATTTCTCATAAAATTAAAATTGGCCTACAGACTACTGCTATATCCCATTCTTAAAGGCATTTCCTTAATGCCTTTTCCTTTATTGTATGCGTTATCAAACTTATTGTATTTTCTGCTTTACCATGCTGCGGGCTATCGTAAAAAGGTTGTAAGGGCAAATCTTCAAAATGCATTTCCGGATAAAAGCGATGCCTGGAGAAGGGAAACTGAACGTAAGTTTTACCGACACCTCACCGATTTAATTTTGGAAACTTTCAAAGGCATGAGTCTTAGCAAGGATGAATTGATGAAAAGAATGACCAATAATCCCCAGGAGCTATACGACAAAGCATTTGAAGAAGGCAGAAGCTGCATCATTATCATGAGTCATAAAGGCAATTGGGAATGGGTTTGTATGTCGGCACAACTACATGCAAAACAAAAGGCACAGTGTATTTACAAACAACTGAAAAATCCTTTCTTCGAAAAGCTTACACAGGGCATTAGAACCAAATTCGGGACCATGCCCATACCCATGGAGCAAACACTGCGGGTTTTATCAAGCCAGACTGGGCTGGTTACTGCGACAGCATTCATTGCAGACCAAAACCCTTCCAATGGAAAGAACGCATACTGGACGAAGTTCCTGAACCAGGATACTGCTTTCATGTGGGGGACAGAAAAAATTGCACGTAAGACGAATCAGGAGGTTTGGTATTTGCAGGTTCGTAAGATAAAACGTGGCTATTATGAGGCACATTCCCGACTGCTATGTTCAAATCCGGCAGCAACAAAAGAAGGTGAAATTACTGAAATGCTGGCTAGAGCTACAGAGGAAGATATCATGAGTCAGCCGGAACTTTGGTTGTGGAGCCACAGGCGCTGGAAGCATAAAAGAAACGATTAATCTGTTTCTAATCCAATTTATATGATTTCATTGTAATTTTGCGTTAAACGAAATGGCAAAAAGATCCAAACCTGAATTTGACCCAAAAGCTATTGATTACAGCAATAAAGCCAAAGCTTTAGGCCATCCCGCCCGTATCATGATTATATTGTCGCTGCAAGCCAACAATCATCAGACATGCAAGGAGCTGGTATCTTTGCTTCCGTTCACCCAAAGCACGGTTTCGCAACATCTTTATGGCCTGGTAAGTGCCGGTTTTCTGGAAAGCAAAGGTTTTAAAACCAGCACCATATACACTTTAAAAACAGGTGCAATTCAGGAATTTCAAATGTTGTTTCAGGAAGTTTTTGGAACCAAAAAGCAAGACCGGCAGCTGAGCATGTTTTAATTAAACTATTGATTTAATTAAAACCCATAAATTAAAGAATTTTAATCAAATACATTAAAAAGCATCCCAGCAGGTATCTTCGGCTCTATCCAGGTGCTTTTGGGTGGCATGGTTTCTGCCGCATCCGCAACATCTTTAATTTCCTTAATGGTATTAGGGAAGAGTACAAATGCTCCATCTATGTCTCCCTTATTTCTTAATACTTGCAGAAACGATAATTCTTCATCGCCTCTCATAAATTCAAGCCTGCTGTCGTTTTTAGAATCTTTGATTTGAAAAAACTTTTTAAAAACGTATTCCTCCAATCTGAACACATCTAAATTTTCCGAGGGATTGGGTTTGGTATGTCCCGGCTTTAGACGAAGTCTGTACCAACCCATGGGGGTTAATACCACAATATCACCTTTTCTTTCAGGTTTCATGGGTGCTGGCAGCAAATCCACATAAAAATCAGCTGACGCATTGTGGATCATATCAAGCCACTCTTCTCTGTCCGTATTTCTTAAGATTCGGTGGAATGGCTTAATCAACAATGAAGATTCAGGCAAAACGTAAGCCATGATTCCGGCGTTTTCTGCTTTTTCAGGATTTTCCTGCAAATAAGTTGCCACCGAGGCAATTCGGTGGTGCCCATCTGCGATATAGAGTCGCGATGTTTTCAAAAAACTGGTTCGAAGCTTCTCAATCGCATCAGCATCACTGATAAACCACAATGCATGGCATTTGCCGTGGCTATCGGTAAATTCAAATACGATGTCAGCATTCTCATGTTGCTGTATCCAGTCAGACATGAACTCATCATTCGGATTGGCGAGCAATACCGGTTCACCAACTTTTCTGAGTGCCTCAATATGTTTGACCATGAGGCTCTGTTTTGAAGTCAGCGTATTCTCATGTTTGCATATACTGCCATTCAGGTAGTCTTTAAAGTCCACACACACCACCAGTCCATGAAACTCATTGCCATTTGGCTGTGTTTGTTTATAGATATAAACCCCTTGCTTAGGTTCCCTGATCAGCACTTTACTGCTTTGCAATTTATCAAAGTAATGCAGGGCCTCGCGGTAATCATCCTCACTGTGGTTGCGAATTGTGATGCCAACCAATGACCTGATTACATTGCCGAAATGCAGTTTGCTGCCGTGTTTGCCACAAACTACCTGATCCACATGAGCAGCCACAGGTCTTAATGCTGCAAATGGTTTAATATGAATCACCTTTTGGTATTAAAAAACTGAATGATTCGTTCAGCAAGCTCTACCCCCACCCTTTCCTGAGCCTCAGCAGTGCTTGCACCAATATGCGGCGACAAAGAAGTATTGGCTAATTGTAAAATGTCATCATTAACAGGGGGTTCTTGTTCAAACACATCAACACCAGCAAAAGCTAATTTACCAGTCTCTAACGCATTTTTAAGTGCTTTTTCGTTCACAACACCTCCCCTGGCACAGTTGATAAGCATTGAACCGTCCTTCATCATGGCCAGTTCCTTTTCGCCAATCACTTCAGCACTTCCGGGCGTGTGTAATGTTATGATATCGCTGTTTTTTATCACATCTTCCATGCTCATGCCGGGAATCACTATTTTAAAATTATTGAAGGCATACCTGCGATGAAAGGACATGGTTAGTTCAATATCTCTTTTTTTGTAATCACTGGCCAGCACTTCCATACCTAAACCAACAGCCATTCTGGCTACCTCCTGGCCAATTCTTCCAAAACCAATGATTCCAATTTTCTTATCCTGCACTTCAAATCCTTTACCGGCCAGCTTTTTTAATTCATTGAAATCCTTTTTCCCGTTGGAAGGCATCTCTCGGTTTGTATGGTACAGGTAGCGATAACAAGAAAATATGTGAGCAAAAACCAATTCTGCAACAGAACGACTGCTTGCATTTGGTGTATTAACAACAGGAATATGTTTTATACCCGCATGTTTTATGTCTATATTATCCAGTCCAACACCAGCCCTGGCAATTAATTTCAGGTTACCGGCATCCATAATTTCTGCGGTAACTTTAGTCGCACTGCGCACAATGAGAATATCGTAAGCATTAATTCCGGAGGCAAGATCCTGCTGGCTTATTTTTTGCGTTTCAACTGTGAAACCTGCTTTTTCAAGCAATGCCTTTCCGGCTGCATCAATTCCGTCGTTGGCTAATATTTTCATCATGCAAAAGTTTCCATTACATTAACAAGTGCCTGCACGCTTTCCAGTGGCAAGGCGTTGTAAAGACTCGCTCTGTAACCGCCCACACTCCTATGCCCTTTTATTCCGCTGATTCCAGCTTCCTTGCAGGCAGCATTAAATTTCTGTTCAAGATCAGGAGTTGGCTCATTGAATACAAAACAAACGTTCATGCGGCTTCTGTCTTCTGCATTTACTGTTCCCCTAAAATATGGGCTGCTATCGATGGCATTATACAGCAATTGCGCCTTCTCTTCATTTCGTTTCTGCATACCGGCACACCCGCCATTTTCTTTAACCCATTCAAGGTTGAATTTACTTACCAGAATTGGGAATACCGGAGGTGTATTGTACATACTTTCCTTTTCTCCATGGAGTTTATAATCCAGCATGGATGGTATGGCTCTTCCTTCGGGACGGCGGTTATACAATGATTTTTTTACAATGACCAAGGTGACACCTGCAGGCCCCATGTTTTTTTGAGCACCGGCATAAATCAGGTCAAAGGATGCTGTGTTTACAGGTCTGCTAAATATATCTGAGCTCATATCGCAAAACATGGGTACCGGACTATCCGGAAATGTCTGCAATTGGGTTCCGTAAATGGTATTATTGCTGGTGCAGTGAAAGTAATCACTGTCTGCGGGAATGCTATATCCTTTGGGTATATATGTATAATTATCAGCTTCACTACTTGCAACCACATTCACCTCTCCATATAATTTCGCCTCTTTAATGGCACCGGCTGCCCAAACCCCGGTTTTCAGGTAGGCAGCAGATGTTCTCAGGAAATTGTGTGGAATTTGAAAAAACTGGGTTGATGCACCGCCTTGAAGGAAAAGTATATCATAATCATCAGGAACGGACAACAAGGTCTTCACCAGCTGACGCGTTTCTTCCATTACCGCTTCAAACTCCTTCGTTCTGTGGCTGATTTCCAGAATACTCAACCCTGTTCCTGCAAAATTCCTGATGGCTTCAATGCTCTTTTCAAATGCAACAGGCGCCAAAATAGAGGGCCCGGCGGAAAAATTATGTACTTTAGACATTTGGTCTGAATCTTGGTACAATTTTAGTGCTATAATTGCGGCTAATCAAGTATCTTAATCTTATGTGCAAAAAAGCTTTGCTATTGATTCTTACTGTTTTTATCATTCAAATTTCCTTCGCTCAGTATGATGATGATGCTCCTGGACAAGCTTTTGATACCAGCACAAGTAAAAGAAAGTCCTTTTTCAAAGCTCCATCAAATGAAAATTTTGTGAAAGGAACCGAGTTTATGCTCTCGCTGAACAGCGGATTTATTTTTGGCGAAATATCTCCTTTTGCCGGCTTTAACATCGCCAAACCCATCATGGCGGGGATAGGCGTAAATGCAGCTTTTTATTCGGGTAGCGGACAGAATAACAATGCATACACCTATGGTGCACATGGGTTTGTGCGGCTTAAACTGGGTCAAGTGGCTTTTTTACATGCAGAAATGCGCGGTGTAAATGCACTTACAGCAGGCAGTGGTCCACTGTCTACTTCTGATAGAAAATGGGTAGCATCACCTATTTTAGGAATTGGAATAGCCCAAAGTTCGAATATGAGCTCGTGGTTTTTGATTGGTTATGCTTCCAATGCAGATTATGCATCCACACAACCACTCGGATCAATTGTGTACCGAATCGGTTTAACTTTTTAATCAGGCTGAAAACAATTGCAGAGAAGTAATAACTGATGGCCAAAATCCTATCAGCAGTGTTACAAGTAGGGCAATTGCCAGAAAAAAAGCTTCCGAAATTGCAATATCCCACTTGGTATCAGCATTTTCTGATGAGAAAAAGGCATTCTTAAATACCCTGAAATAATAGGCAATACTGATGGCTGAGCCCAAAAGGGCGGTGAACAAAAGCCAAGGGTAAGATGAAACGATCCCACTAAACAGACCATATTTACCAGCAAATCCTGCAGTTAAAGGTATTCCTGCCATAGAAAACAAGGAAACAATGAGCAGCAGTGATAGCCATCTGTTATTTTTACCCAGTCCGTTAAAATTATCAAAAACATAATCCTGCTTGCCTTCAGCGGTTCTATCGAGTAAATAAAACACCACCACTGCGCTGCATGCATAGGCATTTAAGTATATGAACAATGCCCAGAAACCTTCCAGGGGGATTGCCAGCAATGCAATCAGCATATATCCGGCGTGGGCCACGCTCGAATAAGCGAGCGTTCTCTTGAAAGATGTTTGCCTAATGGCAGCTATGTTGCCAAAAAGAATGGTAATACCGGCTGAAACAGCAAGGGTAGAACTCCACCAGCCCTTTACATCTGAAAATGCGTAGTTAAACAATCGGAAAAAGGCAGCGAAAGCGGCTATTTTCACTACAGTAGCCATAAAAACTGTGGTTCTGTTCGGACTTCCGTCATACACGTCAGGGCTCCAGAAATGGAAGGGGAATGCTGAAACTTTGAATAACATTCCTGCCATTAACAGCATGATGCCCGCAAGTACGAGGTTGCTTTTAACACCAATATGTCCAAGCATTGACAATCCACGATGTATGCTTTCCAGTTCCAAACTTCCTGTTCCACCATAAATGAATGCACAGCCCATCAGAAAAATGGCTGTACTGAATGCCCCCATCAGGAAGTACTTAACCGCAGATTCATTGGATGCAAGGTCAGATTTTCTACTCCCTGCCAACACATACAGTGGTATGGATAGGCATTCTATTCCTAAAAACAGCATGATAAGGTTGCTGAAGGATGTCATAAGCATACCACCGCAGACGCTGAACAGCATCAAACCAAGTAAATCTGCCCCATGATGATTATTTCGGGAAAACAATCCAACCACCAGCAAAAAAGACAGCACCAGCAACAATGAAAATGCTATTGCAGGAGCATCCCAGATAAGCATACTCTCAGGAACGTATTCTTTTTGCCATGAAGCGATAGTTCTGGTGATAATTCCTAGCCAGTCCCATACCAGAAATGCCAGGGCCGAAACCAGAAGTGATATTGTAATGGCTTTTGATTTGTTTTCCGGCTTGTTGATGCCATAATACAATACCAGAATTGCACCTAAAAATAAAATCAATAATGAAGTCATGAAATCACCTCCTTAGAATTCTGCATCAGCAGCAATAACTGTTTAACGGCTGGAGCACTGATGTCTAAAATCAGTTGCGGAAATAGCCCAAAGAATAAAATTAGAAACACTATTCCCGACAAAGCAATCCATTCATGCCATTGCAAAGCAGGAAAAGACGTCCCTTTGCTTTCACCTAGCATAGAGAATTGATACATTCGCAGCATATAAACGGCGCACAGAATTACAGTAATACCTGCCAATACGCCCCAAACAGGCCCGTAAGAAAAAACTGATTTTAACAGCAATAATTCTCCGGGAAAGCCATTTGTAAAAGGTACGGCAGTTGCACCCAACACAATAATCAGGAAGAATACAGCAAATGCTCTTGATTGGCCGGCCATGCCGCCCAAAGCATCGAGCATGCGGGTATGGTTGCGCCTTTCGATTATATCGATGGCTAAAAACAGACCAACAGCATTTACCCCGTGGCTAAACATTTGTAGAATACCTCCTTGCATGCCAGTTTCACCAGACACTGCAATACCGGCAGCGATGAGCCCAACGTGAGACAATGATGAGAAGGCCACAATACGTTTCATGTCGTTTTGCCTGATGGCTATCAAAGCGGCATACAATACTCCGGCTATACCACATGTCACAATTATTGGAACAAAGATTGAAAGTGCTTCAGGTACCATGGGCATGAACCATCGAATCAATCCATAAAGACCCATTTTTAACATTATACCCGACAACAGCATTGTTCCAACTGCCGGCGCCTCAGTATATGTTGAAGGTTGCCATCCATGTAATGGCATGAGCGGTATTTTCACTGCGAATGCAAGCAACAACCCAAAGCCAACCCAAAATGCTTCTGTTGGATTTAATTGCACAGCAATCAGCGCTTCATAGGAAAATGACGATAAATCCGGTGTTTTACTGAATAAATAAATAAGTGAAGCCAGCATGGCCAGACTGCCTATGAACGTGTAGATAAAAAAGCGTAATGTTGTTTTGAAACGGTTTCCCTCTCCCCAGAGACCGGAAATGAAATAAACAGGAATCAGCGCAAGTTCCCAAAAGATGTAAAACATCAGTCCATCCCGCGCTACAAATACCCCATTCAAAGCCCCTTGCATTCCTACTATAAGGGCAAACAGCAACGGTGCATTCTCTTTTTTATTGAATGCTGACAACAAAATGATAGGACAAAGCACATTGGTTAAGATCAGCATAACCATGGTAATGCCATCAATTCCGGTATGAAAGTGTATGGCCGAAGAAAACCAGGGCTTATTCCATTGCCATTGTACCCCTGCTGCGGGATTAAAATTAAGAAAAAAATAAAGCAGGAAGAAACCCGTCAGCAACGAACCCAAAAAGGCGGTCCAACGGGACCACTTCCCTGCCCAGGCAGATAATACAGAAAACAATATAGGTATAAATATGAGCTCCACTGTTATTTAAAGATATTAATGACCAACATTAGAATGACACCAAAAACCATGTAAAGAAGATAGTATTGCAATTTACCGTTCTGAATCTTGCCAAAAATTGCAGAAATTGACGATATTCCGGAGGAAATCCAATCCATAAGACCTGAAAAAATACCGCGATCTGCCTTGGTTAATAATTCACCTGCTTTTTCTGAACTATTCACAAATACAACATCGTAAAGTTCATCTACAAAAAACTTGCCGGCAGGCCATTTGGCCAATCCTGTAATTTCTTCATCCTTTTCAGGCACAGATGATTTGGCTATGTATTTGTTTCTTGTATAAATCCATGCTGCTACAAAAACAGAAACTGCAATACCCATCAGCATCCATTCCGTGTTGTGGTCGGGATGATGCAGATTAGCCTGAGCATTACCAATTATGGGTTCCAGCCATTGTTTTAGCCATTGAGCATGATCATGTGTAAATAACGCTGGCAAATTCAGCAAGCCCCCAAATAGACTCAATACGGCAAGGATGATAAGTGGCATCGTTATCAATAACGGTGATTCATGTAAGTGCTTATGCTGCTCATCAGTGCCCCTGAAACTGCCTAAAAAGGTTACCATAAACACCCTAAACATGTAAATTCCTGTGATGAGGGCACTGCAAACTGATAAAAACCATACCAATGGCTGTTCAGTAAATACCATGGCTAAAATTTCATCCTTACTGAAGAAGCCGCTGAAAAGTGGCATACCACTTATCGCCAATGTTCCAATAAGAAATGTATAGTAAGTTATTGGCATGTGCGTTTTTAACCCACCCATTTTACGAATATCCTGTTCTCCACCCATGCCATGAATTACACTGCCTGAACCCAAAAATAATAGAGCTTTGAAAAAGGCATGTGTTACCAGATGGAACATGGCAGCAGAATAAGCTCCAACACCCAAAGCTATAAACATTAGCCCTAACTGACTTACCGTGCTGTAGGCAAGTACCTTTTTAATGTCATTTTGTTTTAAACCGATTAAGGCAGCAAGTATACTCGTTGCCAATCCAACCCAAAGTATAAGTTGTTGGGCTATCGGAGCCATCTCAAATAGCACGTTGCATCGAACCACCAGATATACGCCGGCAGTGACCATGGTGGCCGCATGAATGAGAGCAGAAACCGGCGTTGGTCCTGCCATTGCATCGGGCAGCCAGGTATATAGCGGAATCTGTGCACTTTTACCCATTGCTCCAATGAAAAATGAGATACAGATGGCAGTTATCAGCCCGGTGGACATTGTACCAGATTTAGCAGCCGCAAAAACATCGCTGTAATTCAAAGATTTGCAATTGGCAATAACCAAAAATAAACCTATCAAAAGTCCCAAATCACCTATACGGTTCATGATGAAAGCTTTGCGTGCCGCTTTACCATATTCGGCATTGCGATACCAAAAACCTATCAGCAGGTATGAACATAACCCTACACCTTCCCAGCCAAAGAAAAGCATCAGAAAATTGCTCCCCATTACCAGGATAAGCATGTTAAACACAAATAGGTTTAGATAGGCAAAGAATTTATAGAATCCTTTATCTCCATGCATATAGGAAATTGAATAAACATGGATCAGGAAACCGATACCGGTAATAACCAGCATCATTATGGATGTTAGCCGGTCTGCTTGAATTGCAAAGTCCACAAATAGATCTCCCACCGAAAGAAAGGTAAACCCAATAGCATCATAGGTTGTGGCAGGATTTTGAAGACCTGTAAATATCTGAATGGATAAAATGAATGATAACAGAACGGTGAGAGATGAAATCCATCCGGTGATCTTTTCGGAGAGATATTTTCCGGCTAAGCCTGAAAAAAGAAATCCAAAAAACGGCAACAACAAAATTAAAAACAGGGTATTCATTATCCTTTCAGCTTATCAAACAGCCCCACATCTGTACTTCTGGTATTTCGGTAAATCATTACAATGATGGCCAGTCCAACTGCAGCTTCAGCTGCTGCTACCACCATGATAAAAAATACGAACAACTGGCCTGCTGCATCTCCCAGATAAGATGAAAATGCTACAAAAAGCAGATTTACTGCATTCAGCATCAGTTCAATGCACATGAGTAGAACAATGGCATTTCTGCGGGTTAGTACACCAAATAATCCTATGCAGAAGAGTACGCTGCTAAGGTAAATGTAATGACTGATATCCAGTGTATTAAATATAGAATCCGGGTTCATTATCTTGGTGATTCAGTTTTATTAACTTCTTTATTTTCTGTTTGTTTTTTACCCAGCAGAACAGCTCCTACCATGGCTGCCAGAAACAAAATACCTGACAATTCAAATGGCACCAGGTAATCTGTAAAAAGAACTTTACCAAGGTTTTTTACAAGACCGATATTATCTGCCGGGTTTCTCATGATATTTTCTGATGAACGATGTAGCGCGGCAGCAAGGGTTACCAGAAGCAAACCAGCAGAAACGGCTGCACCAATATGCCAGCCCATTTTCACGATCGGCTCGCTTTCTTTATTGAGGTTGAGCAGCATCAGAACAAACAAAAACAGCACCATGATTGCACCTGCGTAAACAATGAGATTTACAACAGCAAGAAACTGGGCGTTCAGCAGCACGTAATGGGCTGAAATGCTGAAAAAAGTTAAAATCAGAGCCAGAACACTGTAGACAGGATTATTATTTGTAACCACATACAATGCACATAAAATGGTGATAAAAGACAGAATCAAAAACGCCGGAGGTAAACCAAATAACGATAACAGCATATATTATTGATTAGGGTATGTCCAAACTTGCCTCTTCGAAACATCAACCCGGTTATCGGTTGGCTCCACCAATTTGTCTTTACCATAGATGAAATTGCCACGATTATATTCAGCATCCACTAAACGGTCAGTCAGAAATATTGCTTCTTTTGGACAGGCCTCTTCGCACAAACCACAAAATATACACCTCAACATGTTGATTTCATAGGTAGCAGCGTATTTTTCTTCCCTGTAAAGGTGAGCTTCATCAGGCTTTGCTTCTGCCGCAATCATGGTAATTGCCTCTGCTGGACAAGCCACGGCACAAAGGCCGCAGGCAGTACACCTTTCTCTCCCCTCCTCATCCCTTTTTAAAACATGCTGCCCCCTGTAAACGGGCGCTATGGGCCTTTTTACATCAGGATAACTTACGGTACTTTTTCTTTTAAAAAAATGACTGAAGGTAATCCACATGCCTTGCAAAATTGCAGGCAAATAAATTCTCTCCATAAAGGTCATATTTTTATTTACGACCTTTTTCCTTCTTTGGGTTAATGGTTCCATACTGCCTCTCCAAACAACACCATATAAACCTTGTTAGCGATTGATATGTTTGGCTTTGATTTTATACTTTTTCCTGAGCTCGCCTTTATTCTTGGATTTGCGAATGCTATTCAACTCAATGTTTTTGATTACGGTCTCACCATCGTTTAGCAACACAAACAATTTACCCTCTTGAATACTTCCATAATTTACATACCATTTGCTGCCTTTTTTGGTAGCCGGGATAATGGTTGGGGGCTCATAGGATACCACATAAATATCTTTTATTTTGTAGCTCTTGTCTTTAAAAACAGCTACATTGCTTTTTCCGGTAACGCCACAGAGGTTAATCTGGCCCGGGCACTTTAGCGGCAGGGTAACCTTGATATTTTCTTTGGTTTTTGCCATCGTAACCCTAACTGATTTATCCTGTTCCAGGTAATCCTCGCCTTTAGGCTTGAACACGCTGAGCTTTGCTTTTTTATAGGTTTCTAAATCAAGGTTTACAGAGAAACTAGCCGGTTTTTTAAGACATGTATCACCGGGCATCTTGATAGTATAAATACCACCCCAATTGAAACCATCTCCTTTTAAAGTTTTTAAAGGTGTTCCGCTGTCAAAAATATCTTCCAGTTCTGTTTTTCTGTCAATGGTTACGCAGCCATTGCTGTTTCTGCACATACGGAAGTAATCACAACGGTTTAGTGTAATTGAAACACCCTTACCGATAAACACGGTTGTATCGCGCACACAGGTATCTTTGGGTGGTGGCGGTGGCGGAGGTGGTGGTGGCGCCGGTTTTTCTATGATGGTTATCTCCACCCTGCGATTTTTGGCTTTTTTCTCTTCATCACCCTCGTTTTTCTCACGGGGTTTTGAACGACCGAAATAAACACGTCCTACCACAGAAGTATCTATTTCCTTTTCCATCAGCCAGTCATAAACTTCATCTACCCGTCGTTGAGATAACTGAAGATTGTAATCATCATTTCCGGTACTGTCTGTGTGGCCGGTAAGCATCATTTTGTACTCTCTTTTAGATTTTAAATCCTCAAGCAACTTTTCCAGTTTAGCAACTTCACTTTTTTTCAGATTTGATTTGTTGAAATCAAAGTAAATCTGAACCGCCGGCGCTATTTCTCTCGGCGGCTTAGGTTTGTTGGCTGCGGGCCGTGGCTGAGCCGGTTTTGGGGTGGTGGGCTGAGTCCAGGCGGTTGATGAATACATCAAAGCCAAGAGTATCACAGCACGAACACAATGGTTTTTCATCATGATTTTGGTGCGAAAATATGGTTTTTAGAGGATGTTACAACTGAATTTCCTGCACAATTATCCCACAATTTATCAATACTAAATCAGGCAAGATGCTTTTCTTCTGCTAAAACAGAATCTTTAATGATATCAATTGCAAGCATTATTTGCTCGGTATCAATGATTAGCGGTGGTGCAAATCTGATGATATGCTGGTGAGTCTGTTTAGCAAGTAAACCGCCTTTTAACATGGTCATACAAACGTCCCATGCCGTTCTGTTATTGCCGTATGGTATAATTTCAATCGCGTTTAACAATCCCAGACCCCTCACCTGTCTTATGATTGGACTGTTTATTTTTCTTAATTCGCTCCGAAATAATTCGCCCATGGCATTGGCATTTTCGCACAGCTTCTCTTCAATAATTACTTTTACGGATGCCATACCCACTGCACATGCCAGTGGATTGCCGCCAAAGGTACTTCCATGCTGGCCGGGCCTAAGCGTGCTCATCACATCGTTTCTGCCTAATACAGCGCTTACAGGATATACACCACCGCCCAATGCCTTGCCGAGAACAAGCAGATCGGGTTTTACATTTTCATGTTC
>JBILTS010000050.1:0-14912 GCA_044371405.1 Bacteroidia bacterium | reverse complement strand
TACCGCCGCTTACGAGCTGCTCTCGCGAAGCAATGAATATGCCGTAACCATTCTGGAATCTTCCACCTACATGGGCGGTATTTCCCGCACGGTGAATTATAAGGGAAACCGCATGGATATTGGTGGTCATCGTTTCTTCAGCAAAAGCGACAGGGTGATGCAGTGGTGGTTGTCTATGATGCCCATAGAGAAAGGCGCTTCGCATGCCCATATTCACTATCATGGAAAAGAAACCGAAATAGCGGGTGCAGAGGCCGATCCGGGCAAAATCCATTTGGTGATGCTGCTGAGGAACCGCCTGAGCCGCATATATTTTCTGGGAAAATTCTTCAGTTATCCTGTTTCGCTAAACTTGCAAACACTCAGAAATCTGGGGCTGGTGCGTGTTTTTAAAATAGTCTTCAGCTATGCTGCCATACGCTTGTTTCCGCGCAAACCCGAGGTAACCCTGGAAGACTTTATCATCAACCGGTTTGGCAAGGAGTTGTACCTCACGTTTTTTAAGGATTATACCGAAAAAGTATGGGGATTCAAGTGCCATGAAATAGCCAAAGACTGGGGAGCTCAGCGGGTAAAAGGGCTATCGGTGAGCAAGGCAATGGCACACGCTATTAAGCAAATATTGGGCCGTAAAAAACCGGTGAATATTGGGCAGAAAGACACTGAAACTTCGCTGATTGAAAAATTCCTGTATCCCAAGCTGGGTCCGGGACAAATGTGGGAATTGGTGGCAGAAAAGGTGCAGGCCATGGGCGGGCAAATTCTCACGGAACATACGGTGATGAAACTGGATGGTTCACCCGAAGGAATTACTACGGTTTGGGCAAAAAATGCGAATGGAGTTAGGGTCGAATTCATGTCTGACCTGGTTTTTAGCACCATGCCGGTGAAGGATCTGTTTGAAGCATTTTCTTTTGAAACCGATTCGGAAGTTAAAAATATCGCCACAGCCCTGCCATACCGCGATTTTATTACCGTGGGGCTGCTGTGTAAAAAGCTTAAAGCCGGGAGTTTGCAAGATAACTGGATTTACATTCAGGAGCGGGGCGTAAACATTGGGCGATTGCAGATTTTTAACAACTGGAGCCCTTTTCTGGTAGCCGATCAGGATACAACCTGGCTGGGGCTGGAATACTTTTGCAATGAGGGCGATTCATTGTGGAACTTATCTGATGACGATTTCAAGGCCATGGCCGTGAAAGAGATGGAGCAAATCGGTTTGCTGGATGCCCGGGATGTGCTCGACAGTACCATAATCCGCATGCCCAAGACCTATCCCGCTTACACCGGTTCTTATAATCAGTTTAACCGTGTGATTGCTTTTGTGAATCAAATGGAAAATCTGTATCTCATCGGCAGAAACGGCATGCACAAATACAACAACAGTGACCACAGCATGCTCACAGCCATGACAGCAGTTGACAATATTTTAGCGGGAATCGGTAGCAAGGACAACCTCTGGCAGATCAATACCGAGGAGGAGTACCACGAGGCGAAGACCGAATGATTTCGGCTTCCTGCTGCACTTTGAGCAAATCTTTTAACCGAATGCGGGTGGCTGTTTTGCCGGCCAGCCACAGGTAATTGCCACGCATGGCACAAACATTAAAACCTTTCACATAAATCAGCGGTTTCCAGTTTTTGCCGCCATCGGTGCTATAATCGCTGCCGTTGGGGCCGGTGCAAATCCATATTTTGCCGCACTTGTGGGTACAAACCCCGCTGCGGTAGCCGTTGGGCATGGTTTGGCAGGGTTTCCAGGTGCGGCCGCCATCGATGGTATAGCATGCCGTGCTGTCTTTCTCATTGGGCTTGTAAAATGAACCACCCACGGCCACCCCGGTTTGGTTTCGGTGCAGGTGAAATCCGTAAGCGCCCCCTGCCTTTTGTTGTTTGAAGGGCAATCGGCTGCGAAAACGAATAAAATTTTCTGATACGCTGATGAACATGCTTTTGTCATCCAGGATGGGAATGGCGCAGTAGGTGTTATTACCGGTCCACTGAACATTACTTCCCGAAGCCGCGAAGTAGGAAGAGGTGCTGTCGGGCTCAAACCCTTTTTTATAGTAGCTTTCGCGGTCTTTTGCAAATAGTGTGATGGCTCTCAAGGAATCATTTTTCAGCACGTTTTCTGACCGAATCTGGTACATTTTTTGCTGCAAAATGCCGTCTCCAGCCAGAATGAGTTTGCCCTTGTGAATGTCCATGGCATCCAGAAAGCTGCCGGGCCGGTAATCGTGGTATATTTCTTTCCAGTTTTTACCACCATCCCGCGTAATCAGTACCACACCGCTGTCGCCGCTACTCAGTACCACAGCTGTTTTGCGGCTGAATGCATGGATGTCGCGGAAATCCTTTGCTGCATAGCCCCTGGGGTTTAGGGTGTCCCAGTTTTTACCGGCATCAGTAGTTCTTAGAATGCTCCCTTTACTGCCCGAAACCCAGGCGGTTTTGGCATTAACAATCGATATGCCCCGGAAGCTTTGACCAAGGCCGAAGTTGGTGCTGAAAAGACATAAAATTAAACTGAGAAACCGCATTTGCAGCAACGAAAATAGGGGGTTGCGAACAATGTGTAAAAACCGGTTGTATTTTTTACTTGTTTATGTTGAAATTGCAAGCGTAATATATGAATCCCATAAAAACCATTCAGGACTATTTGAACGCCGGTGAGACTCCCGAAATCCTATTTTGGGTGGGTTGTGCCGGTAGTTTCGATGAGCGCGCACAGCGGGTTTCAAAGGCCTTCGCATCCATTTTGCAAAAAGCAGATATAAAATTCGCCATTCTGGGCACCGAAGAAGGGTGTACCGGAGATCCGGCCAAGCGCGCCGGCAACGAGTTTCTTTTTCAGATGCAGGCCATGCAAAACATCGAGCTGTTGAATGGATATGGGGTGAAAAAGATGGTGACGGCTTGTCCGCATTGCTACAACACCCTGAAAAATGAATATCCTGCCCTGGGTGGCAATTACGAAGTGATCCACCATACACAGTTCATCAACCAGCTGCTGGAAGAAGGTCGTTTGGCCATTGAGGGCGGACCATTCAAAGGTAAAAAAATTACCTATCACGATAGCTGTTACCTTGGCCGTGCCAACGGTGTGTATGAAGCACCCCGCATGGTAATCGAGCGCCTGGATGCAGATTTGGTAGAGCTGAAACGCTGCCGCAGCAATGGTTTGTGTTGCGGTGCCGGTGGCGCACAGATGTTCAAAGAGGCCGAATCAGGTAAAAAAGAAGTGAATGTGGAACGCACGGAAGATGTGCTGGAATCCGGTGCTTCGGTGCTGGCCGTGAATTGTCCGTTCTGCATGACCATGCTGCGCGATGGCACCAAGCACTTCGAAAAAGAAAATGAGATACAGGTGCTGGATATTGCCGAACTGGTAGACCAAAGCACCAACACACCATGAGCTTAGCCCGTTTGTCTTCCGATTCGCGTGTTTGGTTTTTTATCGCCGACAGGCCCCTGACAGCCCCGGAAGTACAACAGTTGCAGGCACTGATGACTGAATTTGTAAACGGCTGGAAGTCTCATGGAAGTGCACTTTTGGCGAGTTTCGAGCTGCGTTGGAATACATTGCTTACCGTTGCGGTCGATGAATCAGTGGAGGCGCCCTCAGGTTGCAGCATAGACAAGGTTTTTAGGTTGCTTCAGGATTTTTCGTCTGCCACCGGCATCGATTTTCTTAACCGATTGTTGCTGCTGGTTCCACAGGAAGACGGTACTGCACAAATTCATAACCGCCAGACTGCCACAGCAGCCATAGACCGCGCTGAAATATCAGAAAATACGCCAGTTTTGGATGTGATGCATCCCCGGCTGGGTGATTTTACATCCAACCCGCTTCAGCCTTTCCGGGAACACTGGATGGGCAAACAGATTCTGAAACAAAACGCATGAAAGATAAACGTATCCTAACCCTGTTTCTCACCATTTTCATCGACCTGCTGGGCTTTGGAATCATCATTCCCATTTTGCCTGTGGTTGCCAAGAAAATGGCCCTGCAATCGGGTTTAAATTTGGATGCTGATGTAGCGGTGGGCCTCACCATGGGGGTGTTTTCCCTCATGCAGTTTATTTTTTCTCCCATTTGGGGCTCGATGAGCGATAGAATTGGCCGCAGGCCCATTATTCTGGGCAGTGTACTTGCAACAGCGGTGGGATATATGATGCTGGGCATCAGCAATACATTTGTGATTTTGTTTCTGGCGCGATTGGTAGCCGGAATTGGCAGTGCCAACATCAGTGCGGCTCAGGCCTATATCGCAGACATAACACCCCCGCAGGAAAGAGCAAAAAAAATGGGGCTTATTGGGGCTGCATTCGGACTGGGATTTGTTTTTGGTCCGCCCATCGGTGGTGCCTTGTTTGCCGCCGGCGGATTGCAGTGGGTGGGCTTTGCTACTGCCGGTCTCTGTGTGTTTAATTTTATCATGGCCTGGTTTACACTGCCCGAAAGTTTAACCGAAAAAAACACGGAAAGACGCTCTTTCATTTCGTCCTTCACCGGATTGAGGCATGTATGGAAGGAAGAAATCATCGGAGAGTTGTTTATCATCAATGTCATATACATTGCGGCTTTCAGCATGATGCAGGTGAATGCCTCGGTGCTGTGGAGCGAACATTATCACCTTACGGAAAAGCAGGTGGGCTACATGTTTGGATTTATTGGTGTTTGCAGTGCCATCGTACAAGGCGGTTTGATAGGGACAATCCAAAAAACATTGGGTTTAAAGCGCATGTTGATTTATGGTTGTCCTGTTGTGGCGGTGGGGTTGTCTATCATACCCTTGCCGTCTCAGGAATGGTTCATACCCGTTCAGATTTGTGCAGTCATTTGTCTGGCCATGGGTAATGGCATGCTCTTGCCGGCCATCAATTCACTCATATCGGTTAATACACCTGCCCATGATCAGGGCAAAACGCTGGGATTGCTGCAAAGTACAGGTTCACTGGCCCGTTCGGTGGGACCGGTCGTAAGTGGTTTCCTCTATAGCGCATCTTTTTTTCTGCCATATCTAAGTGCCGGGATGCTCATGCTTTTAACGCTTTTGCTGGCTTTGCGGCTGAGCAGTAAACTTAAAACAACGGCTGTCCAACAAGAAGTGCCCGATGCTACCGTTTTAGACAGTTAAGCCATGAAAGTACTTCATTTGAATGCAAACAGCGCAGGGGGTGCCTTTATAGCGGCCAACCGGTTGTCATTTTCACTGAGGGCTTTGAATGTCGAAAGTAGCCACATCGTTTTTTGCGGTGCGGAAGGCAGTGGATATAAGGTTTGGGCTGATTCTTTTTTCAGGAGAAACCTAGCACAGTTCAACCATGCCCTGGAAAAACTCGATTTCCTTAGGTTTGAAAAAGATGCTTCCGTCAGGTTTGCGTTTTCCCACGGACTTACGGGTGTGGATGTGACACGCTGGAAAGCGTTTGAGGAGGCCGATATTGTTCACCTGCACTGGATTAACAAGGGATTCATCAGTTTGGGAGGACTCGCAGATATCTTGAAAAGCGGCAAACCGGTGGTGTGGACTTGCCACGACATGTGGCCTTTTACAGGAGGATGTTACCACAACCGAGGTTGTGAACATTTTCAAACCGGTTGCGGACGATGTCCTTACCTGAAAACCCCATCAGAACAGGATTTGTCAGCCCGGGTATATCGCAAAAAGCAGCAGATTTTTTCGGCAGATAATCTTCATTTCATTACCCCCAGTGCATGGTTGGCTGCAAAGGCATCATTGTCGCCCATTGCGAACGGCAAAAACATAGCTGTAATTCCCAATGGCATCGACACCAATCTGTTTAAACCCGGAGATGCTATCGAGGCCAGACAGAAACTGGGAATACCCCACAACGCGAAAGTATTGGCTTTTGCTGCGGCCAGTCTGACCAACCCCAAAAAGGGTTTTGCCGAGTTTAAAGAGCTGGTCGGCATGCTTCATGCTGCGAAATTTGCAAACCTGCATGTATTGCTGATTGGAGAAAATAAACACAATGCCCCGATGGATTTTCCGGTTCCTTACACCTTTACGGGCTATTTGTCAGGCGAAACAGAAATGCTGCAATGTTATCAGGCGGCTGATGTTTATGTAACAACATCCCACGAAGAGAATTTACCCACTACCATCATGGAGAGCATGGCTTGCGGCACACCGGTAGCGGCATTTTCAGTTGGGGGCATACCGGAGATGGTTACCGATGGGGAAAACGGTTGGCTTTCAAACTTGTTGGATGTAAAGACACTTTCAGAAAAGATTACTGTTTATCTGAATACGCCTGATACCGGGGAGCTGGTTTCGCTGCAAAGCAAGGCTAGACAGTCTGCAACCGAAAAATATGATAGTGCGGTGGTTGCTGGTCAATACAAACGAATATACGAAAAATTATTGAAATAAACAAGGCGACCATGTGGCCGCCTCGTCTATAAACTCAAAATATGAAATGTGGCTTTTAATCCACGTTGTCGTGCAAGTGTCTGTTGGGTTTTACCAGGTGCTCAACCTCTTCATTTTGTTCGGCGATGGTGATGCGTGAAACCTGGTTGTTGTCGCTGGCAGGGGCCTGAAACAGCACCTTTTCACGGCGCAGGTAGGCCGGGGTTTCCAGCGATTCCAGCACGTTCTCTCTGGAAAGACGTGAAGGTTCCAGGTTGCGGAAGTGTTCGTGCTCCTCAATGCTGTTCTGGGCGGCGGGAGGTTCAACCACTACATCATCGAATGAAAGCGGTTGCGGAATTTTTCCGAAGCCGTCTTCACTGTGAACTTCAGGGTTTACAAAAACCTCGGGTGCCGACACCACACGCTGAGGGGTTGCTGAAACCGGAACTTCAAAGCCGGTGGCAATCACAGTGATGGAAATTTCCTCCTCAAGCCGCTCATCGTGGGTAATGCCCATTTTCAGGTGGGCGGTATTGCCGGCTTCCTGTTGTAAATATTTCTTCACCCTTGCTGTTTCGCCCATGGTAGGTTCCTTAGAGCCATATGTAATATTTACCAGGAGGTGTTTTGCTTTGTTTATTCGGGTGTCGTCCAGCAGGGGACTGTCCAGTGCCTGGCGGGCTGCTTCTTCGGCCCTGTCAGGACCTGCGGCTACACCTGTTCCCATGATGGCTCTGCCGCTGCCGGTCATGGCGGTTTGTACGTCTTTAAAGTCTACATTGATGATGCCTGCCTTGGTGATGATCTCTGCAATGCCTTTGGCAGCGGTGCAAAGGATATCGTCGGCTTTGGCAAACGCCTGTCTTACGGGCAAATCGCCATACATTTCCACAATGCGGTCGTTGCTTATGGTGAGGAGTGCATCTACATGGGGTTTCAGGTTGTCGATACCCAGCATGGCTTGCCCAATCCTGTCTGGCCCTTCGTCATCGAAGGGAATGGTTACAATGCCCACGGTAAGAATACCCATACCCTTGCTAACCTGTGCAATGACGGGAGCAGCACCGGTGCCGGTACCACCGCCCATTCCGGCGGTAATAAATACCATTTTGGTATTCGTGCTCAGCAAATCCTGAATTTGCTGCTGGCTTTCCAGGGCTGCCATGCGGCCCATTTCGGGTTCAGATCCGGCACCCAGCCCTTCGGTGAGCTGAAGGCCCAGCTGTATGCGGTTGGGAACGGGGCTGTCCAGCAACGCCTGAGCATCGGTGTTGCAAACATAAAATTCAACCCCTTCTATGCCCTGCCGGTACATGTGGTTTACGGCATTGCTTCCGCCTCCGCCCACGCCAATTACCTTGATAATGGCCCCTGTCATGCGGATTACATCCGGTTCAAAATGTGTTGACATATTGTAATTCTTTCTTTTATTATGATTCGTTAGTAAAATCTTCTCCGTCCTTCATCCAGTTTTTGATATCATCCATGAATTTGCCTCCAAAATTACCGGCCCAGTTTTTGCCAAATAATCCGGATTTTTGGGTTTCTTTTTCAGGTTCATGGGGTGTTTCGGAAATCACTTCCGGTGCTTCGGTCACAGGTTTAGCTGTTTCGCGCAGCAGGGGGGTGTTTTCAGGCACATCAAAACGGGCTGAAGTTTCAAAACCACGCAGTACCAAGCCAATACCGGTAGCAAACATGGGATTTCTTACTTCGTCTACCATGCCTTTCCCCAGTCGCTGTCCGGGCGTGCCAATGTGCACTTCCAGGGCGGTGTGGTATGATACAAGCTGTGTGATATTGGCCAGCGATGAACCACCACCGGTGAGCACAATGCCTCCTGCCAGACGGTTTTTCATGGTAGAAACCTCAATTTCGTAATTGATGCGTTCTATAATGTCTTCCATGCGTGCCTGTATGACTTGCGCTATGGCGAAACGGCTGATTTCCTTGGGTTTGCGGCCAGGCAGTCCGGGAACCACCACCACTTCGTTTTTCATGCTTTCGGTGGGGTAGCAGCTGCCATAATTTACTTTCACGATTTCAGCTTGTTCGGGCAGGATACCGAAAGCTTCCTTCAAATCTTTGGTGATTCGGTCACCGCCAATGGATATGATGGCCGTGTGGCGGATGGAGCCATCCTCAAACACGCATATATCGGTGGTACCACCGCCAATGTCTATGAGGGCTACACCGGCATCCATTTCGGGCTGAGACAGCACCGCAGATGCTGATGCGTAGGGTTCTACAATCAGATCGGCTACATCAAGGCCTGCTCTTTTAACAGCTTCAAAGATGTGGCGGGCAGCGGCAGTTTGACCGGTAATGATGTGGTAGTTGCACTCCACACGCACTCCCATGCGACCTACAGGGTCTTTCACGCCGTCTTCGTCATCGATGCGGTAATCCTGCGGCAGTACATGCAGAATTTCAACGCCGGGTTCCAGTGCCAGGTATTGCATCTCCTGCTCCAGTTTATCCAGCTCCTCCTGCTTGATTTCTTCAAACGAATTGCGTCTGGAGAGGGTGCCCCGATGCTGCATGCTGCGGATGTGGTGACCGGCTATTCCCACGAAAACATTTTTTATGGCCACCTGACTTTGTCTTTGGGCTTCTTCCACGGCTTCGCGGATGGCTATTTCTGCCTTGCGGATATTGGCTACCATGCCACGGGAAACGCCCCCGGCACTGGCGGCCTTTCCCATGCCCAGCACATTGATTTTGCCGTTCTCGGCCAATTGTCCCACAATGGCGCAAATTTTAGTTGTTCCTATGTCGAGACCTACGATGATATCATTTTTTGAAGCCATATCTTGTTGGTGTTTATTAGTGTTTTGGTTATTGGACATCTTTTTGTTTTTTCTGTTCAGTTATATTGACACTCTTAATGCCTACTATCTGCCCGCGGTACTTCAGACTGATGGTGTGGTACTTTTCCCAGCCTGTGTTTCGCAAGCCCTTTTCGTAGAACTGGCGTAGGTTTGCGAACTTTTCGGGTAGATTTTCGGCGTTGCCTAGTACAATGCTATGCTTTCCCACGCGGGGAACCAAGATCAGGTCACCGTAGTTATCTACATGGCATTGTTCAAATTGTGCGTTCCACAGTGGGTTTGCATCCAGAAATACAGCCAGCTTTAAAATTTGCCTCAGCAGCGGAGTTTTGATCTTCCCTGAATCGGTGAGTTTTTCCGCGATGTTCCCGGTTGCCGGAATTACGTCAGGTGCATGTTTTCCCCGGTAAGGGATTTTATGGCCTGATGTGTCAAGAAAGTATGTTTCACCTGCCAGATTCATAATCCTGACAATGGGTTTTCGCTGCACTATTTGAATTTTCATGATCCCATCAAGACTGATGTACACCTGCGAGGATTCGATGTAAGGCATGGACTTAAGCGTGGTTTCCAGTTTGGTTAATGAAACCTCCGAAGCTGCCTTACCACGCGGATTCCCACAGGTTCTGTTTACCATGTTGAACACGTCTTGCTCATCCAGAAAGTAAATGCTGCTGTCGGGCAAAATGGAAATATCAATCTTTTGTATGGTTCTGTTTTTCCCCGAGAATTTTAGTCCGCCCCAAACTGCGATGAGTGCCACAAGCAGCCCTATCAATATGCTGATAAGCCAGGCCCTTGATTTGCTGATATGGTTAAATTTAAATCTCATGGTAAATTTCTTTGATTACAGGTACCAGCCGGTCTATATCGCCTGCCCCCAGGATTAATAGCAGCGAGGGTTTGTGGGTTTTCACATAGCTAACGGCGGCTTCATTGCTTAGTTGTAATTTGTTTGGATTGTGCATTTTCTCCAGCAACCACCCCGAGGTGATTCCGGGAATTGGTAATTCGCGGGCCGGGTAAATGTCCAGTAAAATGGGGATATCCAGGGCATCCAGACTTTGGGCAAATCCATCGGCAAAATCGCGGGTGCGACTGAAAAGATGGGGCTGGAAGATGCCGGTAATGCTTCTGTCTGGATACAATGCCTTTACCGATCCGATGATGGCGTTCAGTTCCTGTGGATGATGCGCATAATCATCAATGACAATGCTGTCAGTATTTTTAATCACATATTCAAAACGGCGTTTTGCCCCGCGGTATGATTTTACGCCTTTGTGCAAAGCATCAGTTGAAACACCGGGCAGCTCCATGCATGCAGCCACAGCAGCTGTTGCATTTTCTACATTATGAAAACCGGGTAATCCGGATTGCCAGCCGGGAAGACTGTTTACCTGCTCGTGGGCGGTTGTTACAATATCAAAATTAAACACATCGGTGGCGGGGGTCACATTTTCGCACCGCACTGATGGATTGCCTTCTGCCCCGTTCCCATAAGCGACACATTGGATTCCGGAAGGCCATTTTTCAGTGAGTGATTGGTGATAAATAAGTTGTCCGCCCGGTTTGATTTTACCGGCAAAAATGCGGAACGCCTCACTGAAAGCTTCCTCATTTTCGTAAATGTCTAAATGATCGGGGTCTATGGCGGTGATAATGGCTACGTCGGGGTTCAAACGGTGGAAGCTGCGGTCAAATTCATCGGCCTCCAGTACCACAATGGATTTGTCGGAGAATACATTTCTTCCTGTGGTATGGTGAAGGTAATTGGTGCCGTAGTTGGCAGATATTCCACCCAGAAAAGCAGTAAAATTAATGTTGTTTTCATGCAGTAGGTGGGCCACCAGGGTAGAGGTGGTGGTTTTACCATGTGTGCCTGCCACGGCAATGCAAAACGCGTTGTTGCTGATCATGCCAAGTACCTCACTCCGCTTAAAAAGGGTTAGCTCCATGGATTTCAGATGGTTCATCTGATGGTGGTCTTTTGGGATGGCAGGTGTATATACCAGCAAGACCGATGATGGATTGCTGTTAATCCATTCGGGCAGCGTGTGTATGCTATCTTCAAATGTGATGCGAATGCCTTCGTCTTCCAGTGCTTGTGTGAGGTCTGAAGGGGTTTTGTCATAGCCGCAAACAACAATACCCTGCGAATTCAGGTAGCGGGCAATGGCGCTCATGCCTATGCCTCCGATTCCCAGAAAATACGCGTGGCTGATGTTTTTCAGATTCATGATTCAATCAGGGATTTAATTTCTGAAACAATGGCCTCTGTGGCATTTGGTCTGGCTACTTCAGCCAGCTTGCTTTGCATGCTGCTGAGGTGTTTTCTGTCATAGAGGATTTGAATGGCGGTGGTGACAAGTTTTTCCATAACCTCAGTATCTCTCACGAGAAATGAAGCCCCCATGTTGGAGAACTGCAGGGCGTTTTGGGTCTGATGGTCGTCGGTAACATTCGGAGAGGGAACCAGCAGTGCCGGTTTTCCGGTTACGGCAATCTCAGACATGCTCAGGGCGCCAGCCCGGCTAATCACCAGGTCAGCGGCACCATAGCCATATTCCATTTCCCTTAAAAATGGCATGGCAAGAATGCCCTGTTTGCTTTGGGTGTCGGCCTGAAAATTTTTGCCAGTTTGCCAGATTACCTGAATACCTTCTTCTGCAAACCGTTCAACACCCTGCTGAATGGCATTGTTGATGCTTCTGGCACCCAGACTTCCGCCTGTAATAAACAGCACTGGTTTGCCTGCATCCAGTCCAAAAAATTTGCAGGATTCAATTTTATTTTGTATATTAGATAGGGTTTTTCTTACAGGATTTCCTGTAAATCGCACTTTTTGTTTAGGGAAAACCTTCTCCATATCAGGGAATCCGGTGCAGATGATATTTACCCTGTTTGCCAGCAGTTTATTGGTTAAGCCCGCAAATCCGTTTCCTTCCCAGATCAATGTTTTTTTGCCCATCCCCGAAGCGGCATACAAGACAGCCAGACTGGCATAGCCGCCCGTGCCAATTACGCAGTCGGGTTTAAATTCTTTTACAATCTTTTTTGACTTGAAATAAGCCCTGACAAATTTCCAGATAACCAACAAATTCATGGGGCTGATGGCCCTTTTCAGTCCCATCACGTCCAGACCGATGATGCGGTAACCCTCCTGCGGAACTTTCTCCATTTCCATTCGGTTGCCGGCACCCACAAATAAAATATCACACCCAGGGTATTCCTTTTCAAGCTGCTGTGCAATGGCAACGGCAGGGAATATATGCCCCCCGGTTCCGCCCCCCGATATCAGAAATTTACGCTGCATTCACTTTCTCTGCTTTTTCTTCCTGAATGGTTCGGCTTACGCTTAAAATAACCCCAAAGGCAATGCTGTTGAATACCAGACTGGTTCCACCCATACTCACCAAGGGTATGGTAAGCCCTGTCACCGGCAACATGCCCACGGCTACGCCCATGTTCACAAAGGCCTGGAAGCTCATGCTCAGGCATAGTCCAAGGGCCAGCAAAGCGCCAAATGCCTTTGGGCTGTCAACCACAATTTTGATACATCTGAAAATGAGGATGAGAAAGAGCAGCACCATGCCGGCACCGCCCACAAATCCGTATTCCTCCACAATGATGGCGTAAATAAAATCCGAGTAGGGGTGTGGCAAAAAGTTACGCTGGGTGCTGTTCCCGGGTCCTTTGCCAAACAAACCTCCTGTGGTAACTGCAATTTTGGATTGCAACTGCTGATAATTGCTTTCGCCATTGTCTTTTCCGGTGAATGTTTCAATACGCTTTTTCCAGGTTGGGATTCGGCTGTTGCTCATGTTGTCAACGTTGATATTCAATAAAATAACCACCAGAAGACTCATGGCCGTAGCACCCGCAATTCCCAGCAATGCCAGGTATTTGAAGTTAATTCGTCCTATGTAAAGCAGCAAACAGCAGGTTACGAATACCAAAAGAGCCGTGCTCAGGTTTTCAGGGGCAATCAGCAGAACCACAAGGATGATTACTGCCAGTATATTTCTGAAAACCTTAAAGCTGTCAATTTCCTCCTGTTTTTTACTCAGGTAGCGTGCAATGTACATGATCAAAAAAAGCTTGGCCATATCGCTGGTTTGGAACGTAATGCCCAGGCCTGGAATGGGAAGTACCCTGGTGGCATTGTTGATTTCACTTCCTATGGCAAGGGTTACCACCAGCAGGATGATGGAAATCCAGATAAATAGCTGTGAGAGTCGCGAGAAATACTGGTAATTGATGAGATGACACAGGTACAGGAATCCAAAACCAATGAGCAGAAATCCGGTGTGGCGCAGGAAGTAAAATTCGGTATTCCCTCCCTGTTTGCTGAATGCAAGTCCGCCAGTAGCACTGTATACGGCCAGTATGCCCACCAGCGACAGGATAATCACGATGGCCCATATCCATGGGTCGCCGCGAAAAATTTTACTGAATTTACTGCCTTCTGCGTTCATATTCAGAGGTTTCTTACGGCTTCTTTAAATTGTCTGCCACGGTCTTCGTAGTTATCAAACAGGTCGAAGCTGGCACATGCAGGTGAAAGCAGCACACAATCGCCTTTCTCAGCAAGACGTCGGGCAACGTGCACGGCCTCTTTGGCGCTGCCGGTGTTGATGATCATATCCACATCATCCTGAAATGCCTGGTGGATCTTGATGTTATCCAACCCAAGGCAAATGATGTATTTTACTTTCTCTTTCACCAGCGCTTTCAGTTCTTTGTAATTGTTGCCTTTGTCAACACCTCCGGCTATCCATACCACGGGTTTCTCCATGCTTTCCAGCGCATACCATGCACTGTTTACATTGGTGGCCTTGGAATCATTGATGTATTCCACGCCGTTGACCGTATTCACGAATTCAAGGCGGTGTTCCGCATTCTGAAAATTGCACAGACTTTCGCGGATGTTTTCCTTGCGAACGTCGAGGAGACTGGCTACCACGGCAGCCGCCATGCTGTTGTACGTGTTGTGAATTCCACGAAGTGAGATTTCTTGCATATTGATGGTCATTGTTTGTTTGTTATTATGAATAAAAAGTGTGTTTTTTTTTACGTAGGCACCGGGATCATATTCGCCGGTTATGGATATGGGAAGGGCTGCAGCAGCTCCGGTTTTCATGCTGAAATATTGCATGCTGATGGGGTCGTCTGCACAATAGATAAAGTAATCTGAAGACTGCTGATTTTGGGTGAGCTTGAATTTGCTTGCTGCGTAAAGTTCAAGCTGGTAATTATAGCGATCCAGATGATCGGGCGTAATATTCGTCAGTACTGATATGTGCGAACGGAATTTATCGTTGCCATCCAGCTGAAAGCTGCTGACCTCAAGCACATAAATATCGTAATTTTCTTCGGCAACCTGTCTCGCAAAGCTTTTACCGATATTTCCGCCCAGACCCACATTTAGCCCGGCATTTTTTAGGATATGATAGGTAAGCAGGGTAGTAGTTGTTTTGCCATTGGTACCGCTGATGCAGACCATTTTGGCTTCGGTGTAGCGTCCTGCAAATTCAATTTCTGATATAATCGGTATGCCTTTTTTGAACGCTGCCTGTACCATGGGGGCTTTGTCAGGTATACCGGGGCTTTTTACGATTTCATCTGCGCTTAAAATCTCTGATTCAGTATGCTGACCTTGTTCCCAGCGAACATCAATTTTGTTAAGTTCATCAAGGTA
>JBILTS010000154.1:0-4518 GCA_044371405.1 Bacteroidia bacterium | reverse complement strand
ATGCTGGAATCATTACCGGTTGGCTATCGCATGGTTTTTAACTTGTTTGCAGTTGAGGGTTATTCACACAAGGAAATAGCCGAATTATTGAACATTGATGAAGGCACCAGCAGAAGTCAATTGGCCAAAGCCAGAAAAACCCTGCAGGATATGATTGAAAAGAAAGGAGTAACACAGGCATGATTCAACCCGATCATTTATTTAAGCAAACATTGCACAACCATGAAACACCCCTTGGCGAAAGGGTTAGTTTTCAAGGGGTGATGAAAAAACGGCAGAGAAAAAGAAGGGCGTTTTTCTGGTTTTCCCTAAGCAGTGTCCTGCTTCTGCTGGTTTCTCTAACAGCAGCTGCAATGTTAGATTCGTCAGCTGAATCTTCTGGACCTGAGCAAATCCGCTCCACAGTTGGTTATTCCAAACCAAAAACCGCCGCTGATAAGTTGCAGTCAGGGCAAGAACTTTCAAATCCTGAAACAACTCCGATTAATAATTCCATTTCCTCTGATGCTAATCCAACCTTAACAGGTGGCTTGAATACCAAAGGAACTGAGTATGAAAGTATCAACCCAAAGTATGCTTTTGTCTCTACTACAGTGAATAATGTGGGTGCTTCAGAAGAGTTTCTTACATCCAGTATAATTGATGAATTTCCCGGCACAGCCGATCCCACAGAAGCAGCCACGCTGGCACAGATTGTAATCGAAAACAATGTGTCTGAATGGATTAAGATGCTGATAGGCAGGGGGATTGCCGATGAATATGTTTTTCAAATTGAGCCCACACAGGGAAGTGTTTTACCAGAGTTTGTTCCATACAATCCACCTCTAAAATCCAAGTTCAATCCCATATTTGAACTGAATGTTACCACGGCGGGCAATGGATACAAATATTTCAGAGAAAGCAAAGATATTACCGTTGCAGGGAATCACCGTTTTTCTCAATATCAGGCCATGATGCTTTTTGATATGGGTAGGGGTGTGAATATTGGTACTGGTGTTGGCTACCTGGAAAGTGTAGGTATTGGCAAAGCTTTGGTATCAGAGTGGATAAAGGATTCTACATCTGCTTTGGTTCGCGTTACCAAAGCAGAGAATCTCAGTTATCGTCTTAATAAATTATCAATACCGTTGGGAATTCGTTATCAGCTTGGTTTTGGCAGAAGCATTATCCGTATTTCTGCCACAGCTATGCCCGGAATGGTTACCCTGTCAGGAGGCAATATGTTTAGCCGGTTTGCCATACAATCCATGGATAATCTCAAGAAGAACACCTTCTCATTTGATGCGAGATTTGGTGCCGGATTGCATTATCAGGTTTCACCCAAAGCAGCAATTTCTGCCGAGCCGATGTTCCAATATCAGTCTATTCCTGGGGCTCAATGGAAATCATTCAGACGTCTCGGATATGGCTTTGGTTTGGGCGTGGTTTTTAAACCTTAAAGTTTTTCTACCCAGCCAAAAGTATCATCGGCTGCACCATGACGAATTTGGTCCAGGGTGATCTTTAATCTTTCAGAAATTTCAGTATTGCCCGATTTCATTACGTCAAAATATGCTCCCTGATGTGCAAACCCTTCTATGTTAATGAGAGTAGCCGCAGTTCCGCTTATAAACAGTTCATTTAAATCACCTTGTGCATGCAGGTTCTTAAGTTCCGACACGGTAAGGGGTCTTTCTTCCACTGAAACTCCCATTTTTTGCAGTATTTTAATAACACTGTCGCGTGTGATGCCGGCCAGCATGGTTTCGTGCAAGTTTGGCGTAATTACGCCTTTGCTTGTAACTGCAAAGAAGTTGGTAGTGCCGGTTTCTTCCACCAGTGTGTGGGTTATTGGGTCTGTCCACAAAACCTGGTCATATCCCTCAGACTGTGCAAGTTTGGTTGGATACATGGCTGCACCATAGTTGCCGGCACACTTGGTAAATCCTACACCTCCGGGAGCGGCACGACTGAATTTTTCCTCAACCTTAATTCTTAGGGGTTTTGCATAGTATGGTCCAACCGGACAGGTAAATATTGAAAAACAATATTTTTCAGAGGGTTTTACGCCAATGAAATCATCGGTGGCAAACATGAATGGCCTAATATATAGGGCGCTGCCTGCTGAGCCCGGAACCCAAGCGCTGTCTAGCTGAATAAGTGTCTTTAAACCGTCCATGAATAAACTTTCTGGCACCATTGGCATTACCATTCTTTCGGCTGAAATGTTTAATCGGTTCCAGTTGTCTGCAGGCCTGAAAAGAAAGACATTATCACCGCTTCGAAAAGCTTTCATCCCTTCGAAAATAGCCTGCCCATAGTGTATAGCACTGGTAGCTGGACTCAAGGAAAGGTTTCCGTATGGCTCAATTCTTGGATTAACCCAGCTGTTTCCATCCCAGTCGGCCAGAAACATATGGTCTGAGAATACTTTACCAAAACCGATGTTGTTGAAATCTACTTCGGAAATTCTGCTTTTTTCGGTTTTCTGAATAGTAATATTGTGGAGCATTCTGAAGGCAAAAGTAATTCAAATGAATCATCAATCCGATTTAAACGGTCTACATGTGGAAAATCCACTTGAGCTGCAAATGCTGTTCGGTGAAAAATTATTCCTCGATCCAAACGATGTTGTAATTTCCGATGCAACATCAAATCCCAGAGAGATGGGTGATGCAAATAAGCTATCAGAAACGCATTTGCCTATCGCTATTTTTTTGGAACTCGAAAAAACCTTGTCTTCCGGGGTGAATGAATTGCCGGTGCTGCTGGGGAAGATATTGTCCATAACACAATTGGATGGAAAAATACCCACCATGGAATTGGCAGAAATGCTCGATTTAACAAACATTTCTTTTGATGATTTTAATGAAAAAGTAAAAAATTGTAGAAAGGTGATTGTATTTTCTGATAATGGGGCTTTTCATGTAAAACCGGATAAATTATTTCAACTTTTTAATGTAGGTGTAGTTTCAGTATTACTGGTGCCATCAATTATGGTGATTACGGGAAATTTAGAAATTAAAAAAGAATTTGCCCATCAACTGAAAGAATACTTTTTGAAATCATAAATCTTACAAAAAAAAACAGCATTTTTTGATAAAAAATACATTATTTTATAATAATTTATTTTTTTATTTTTAACTTTGTTACAATGAGGCGAATTATTACCCGGCTTATCTTTTTTATGATAGGGATTTTTGCTTTTGTGCAGGAATCTGAATTAAAGGGCGATCACGTAATGGGTGCTGATATGGGCTATCAGTGTTTGGGGAATGGTCGCTACAAGCTAATCATAAAATTTTACCGCGATTGTCGTGGTGCTTCTGCACCGCCCAGCTGGAGTATTCTCTCCTGGTATGCCGGAAACAATGGAGGTATGGGTACCAGTCGTTCTAACCTTTCACTTACCAGGGTTGGAATACGGGATATTACACCCAGATGTTCTACATCCGCCAGTCCATGTAATCCACAAAATACCAGTTACACGGGAGAAGGGGTGGAAGAACATACTTACGAAACAACCATTGATATAAGTAAAGCCCCTTTTTCTACCTCCGGACTTGGAAGCACTTATTGCGAACTTACATTTGCTTATAATCAATGCTGCAGAAACGCCGCAATCACAACGGGAGCTACCTGGGCTGATTTCTGGACTACTGCGACTATCAATGTTTGTAACCTCAATAAAAGCAAGAATAAATGCAATACAACCCCCGTGTTCACGAATGTGCCCGTTGCATATGCTTGCTGTAATCAAACTTATTACTTCAACAACGGTGCGTTGGATACCGTTGATTATGATTCTCTGTCGTATAAAATGGTTCCTGCACTGGCAGGAGTCCCCAGCACATCAGTGCCTTACACCAGTCCTTTTTCTTTCAGGTTTCCTGTTACGCCCTATTGTATTCCTCCCGGAAAGGTAGATTGCGTTCCCAATACAAGTACAAAACCTCCAAGGGGGTTTTGGTTAGATACCAGTTCCGGTGACCTCGTTTTTACACCAACTAAATGTGATGAGGTTGCTGTGTTGGTGCTGGAAGTGACGGAATGGCGAAGAGATACCGCCAAAAAATGGGTTTGGGTGGGAAAAACCCGACGGGACATGCAGATTGTGGTAAAGGATGATTGTGGTTTCAATAAATCCCCAACCATTGAAGGACCTGCAACCAATAAGGTCTGCGAGGGTGATAAAATTTGTTTTACAATTGAGGGTAAAGACGAAACATTTGTGCCAAACCAGCTTATTCCTGATACCGTTCAACTCAAGTGGAACCGAGGCATTCCAGGTGCTACCTTTACTGTTCTTAATCCAAAAGACCGTGAAAAAAAGGCCGAGTTCTGCTGGCAAACAAAAGTTGGACAGGCCAGTGATGTATCTTACTCGTTCACGGTAACTGCCACCGATGATCACTGCCCCAAGCCCTCACAGGCCATCCGTGGTTTTAAGGTGAAAGTGAACCCCCGTGCCTACAGTACCCGCAAATACACCATATTAAAATGTGGACGTATAGCATGGGAAGCAAGCGTGCCCGCAGG
>JBILTS010000049.1:0-14936 GCA_044371405.1 Bacteroidia bacterium | reverse complement strand
GCGCCACGGGCATATATTTTACCGTCTCTCACGGTGGGTTCAAAGGCAGGGGTCGTCCACAATTCATCCGGAGCACTGGGCTGTACATCGTAATGACCGTAGATCAATACCGTGGGCCAGGCAGGATTAACGATTTTTTCGCCATACACAATGGGATGTCCTGATGTTTCTTCAATGCTCACATTATCGGCACCGGCATTGCGCAAATGTGCTGCCACAGATTCTGCACACTGCCTCACATCGCCGGCAAATGCACTGTCTGCAGAAATGCTGGGAATACGAAGCAAATCAAATAGTTCCTGTAAAAAACGTTCTTTATTGTTTTCGATGAAAGCGGCTTGACTCATAGTGCCCGCAATTTACATCAGCCACTTGATTTTTTTTGTAACCGCATTTGATATATGTTATCTATTTTTGTGTCAATGAAAGATACCACAGCCATTTCTGTTCAAGGTTTCAAAAACCAGTTTTTTCTTTGGGAAGTGGTAATCACCATTGTGGTTTTTGTGGCCATTTATTTTTTTCTGAAAGCTTTTAAAAGCAAAGAGACGGAGGCAAAAAACCATAACCGGCAGTTTGAAAGGTTTGATGATTAAGGGTAATGATGCAAACACTGATTGATTTTTTTAGCCAACTGCACCCAATAGTGCAGGGCCTGGTTGCAACGCTTTTCACATGGCTGGTAACGGCTTTTGGGGCGTCTTTTGTGTTTTTTATGAAAGATATAAAGCGTGGTTTTATGGATACCATGCTGGGTTTTACCGGCGGTGTAATGCTGGCGGCCAGTTTCTGGAGTTTGCTGAATCCGGCCATTTCCATGGCAGAGGCAACCTGGAACCCTCAATGGGCATGGGTTCCTGTGGGAATCGGTTTTTTGCTTGGCGCATTATTTATTTTCGGTTTGGATCAGTTTCTGCCTCACTTGCACATACACCAGCCCATTGAAAAAAGGGAAGGGGTAAAAACCGACTGGAACCGCACGGTTTTGCTGGTGCTGGCCATTACGCTGCATAACATACCCGAAGGCCTGGCCGTAGGCGTGGCTTTTGGCGCGGTAGCAGAAGGTTTACCAGGGGCCGACATGGCTGGCGCCATTGCGCTGGCCATTGGTATTGGCATACAGGATTTTCCCGAAGGTTTGGCCGTGGCCATTCCACTCAGGAGGTTTGGCATGAGCCGCACCAAATCATTTCTTTGGGGCCAATTAAGCGGGGTGGTAGAGCCGGTGGCCGGTGTGCTGGGCGTGGCACTGGTGATGGTGGCGCAGCCCTTGTTGCCTTATTTGCTGGCTTTTGCAGCCGGTGCCATGATATATGTGGTGGTGGAGGAGGTGATACCCGAAACCCAGCGCGATGGGCATACCGACAAAGCCACCCTGGGCTTGATTTTTGGCTTTGTGCTGATGATGGCGTTGGATGTGGGGCTGGGGTAAATCAATAAAAATACCCGCTCGATTTCTTGAAATTGCTGAGATTGAAATAATACGTGGCGCCAATGTACAGAAACCCGCCTCGGTAGTTTAGTGGAAACTGTTTTTTCAATCCCTCGCTGTGAGAAACCATCATGGTTGCATCATTGCTCAGCGATTGGGTGTAGGTAACCCCAAATTCATAACGGTTGTTATTTTCAGATATGCCGCCCATGCCAAAACCCAAGTAGAACATGGGATAGAAATTGCGGACGGAGTATTCGTTAATCCTGAATGCCGGTCTGCTGTTATCATTCACCAATGTGGCGCTGTCGCCCCGGAAGTTGAAATTCGCGATAACACCAAACTTCTCCGTAATGTAGTTCTGAGCATTAAATTGCTGTTTGAAATGCAAGCCCAGCGGCACATTTAGACTCCAGAATTTTCTAACAATATCCGGGCTTGATGGCAATGTATCATTGTTTAGGCGGTAACCTTTCTGAACAAAATTGGCACCAAAGGCAATTCCAGCATTGCTGCTGATATCATAGATCCCACTTATTCCGAGGGCTATACCCAGTCTGTTCCTTTTGGTAAAGTTGGCAGGAAAGGTATCGCTGTTTGCCGTGCGGCTGAAATTGGCACCCGCATTAAACCCCAGCATAAAACGGGAATCTTTTTTTTCTTCTTGAGCATGTAGTAAATTGGCATTTACCAGCAAAGCAGAAAAAGCCAGTAGGAAAAAGCGTTTTGCCATGCAGCAAATTTACAGGTGCTTGCATACAATACAAAGTTTCATTTGCAAGGGATGTGGTATTCTTGATGCCGTTAATGGCTAACTTTGCCCCATGCAACAGCGCTTGTGGTTATCATCGCTCAGTGAAATTCTGGCTAAACATGAATCTGACGAATACTGGCGTGAAAAAAAACGCGAAGCAGAAATTAAGAATCCATGGTTCACTCAGAAGTCAATTACGTTAAGCTTAAATGCCTGGATAGTATCAATTGAAAAGGATACTGACGAGTGGCTGAGGCGATATACCTTGCCATCACAATTCAGTTCAAGAACACTCGGTATTATCATGGCCGGGAATATACCGCTGGTGGGGCTTCACGATTTATTGTGCGGTATCATTTGCGGATACCGTGTGCGAATAAAAACCAGTTCGGACGATGAGGTACTTATGAAGTTTTTAATTGGCAGCTGGGTTGCCGCCAACCCTGAATTAAAGGACAGAATTGAATTTTCTGATAATTTTAAGGGTCTGGATGCAGCCATAGCCACCGGAAGTAATAACAGCGGACGCTATTTTGAATATTATTTCAGGCATATTCCGCATTTGCTGCGAGGACACAGAAACAGTGTGGCTGTTATTTCTGCGGATGCGACGGAGGAAGACCTGATCGCGCTTGGCGATGATATATTTACCTATTTTGGGTTGGGTTGCCGCAATGTTACGCACCTGTTGCTTCCTGAGGGTTTTGATATGGTTCGGTTATTTCATGCATGGGAGCCCTTTGCGGATTTAATTCATCACAACAAGTATTCGAATAATTATTATTACCACCGGGCAGTTTTGTTAATGAATCTGGATAAGCACCTGGATAATGGTTTTGTTATACTCAAAGAAACCAAGGATGTATATGCACCGGTAGGCATGCTTGGGTATCATTTTTATGAATCTCCGACGCAAGTAGATGCGTATTTGAATGATCACAGCCGGGAAATTCAGGTGATTGTGGGTAAAGAAACCTCAATTGGATTCGGGAAAGCACAGAACCCCAAACTTTGGGATTATGCAGACCATACAGACACAGTTCAGTGGCTGCTCAGCCATTACCAGGCCGAAGCTAGTAACTGAGCAATGGTTTTAGGCATGGAATGGTCATTGTCCAGCAGTGGGTTTATTTCACTGATTTCAAAAACTGTTGTTTTGGGGTGCTTTACGAGGGTTTTGAAAATTAGCGCTGCGTCCTGATAAGTCAGTCCGTCTGGGGCAGGGGTTCCGGTTCCGGTGGAGATGCCTGGATCCAGTGAATCAACGTCAAAACTGGTGTATAAATAGTCGCATTGGCCAAGATAGGAGAGGGTTTCATCCAAAATGCTCTGCATGCCTTTTTTTCGGATATCATCTGGGGTGTAAATCCTGATATTGAGTTGCTGAATCAGTGCCCATTCTTCCTCTTCATAGTCGCGCGTGCCAATAAATACAATGTTCTCGGGTGATATTTTCGGTGTAATTTCTTTTCGCCCTGATTTTACAATTTTACTCCAAAGCGTGATTGTTTCCGGATTGAGCTCATTTTTACGAAAAGCGCTGATTTTGTCCGGTAGCAATGCCTTTACGGCCATTCCATGCACGTTGCCCGAAGGTGTGGTATAGGGTGAATGTAGGTCAAGGTGAGCATCAACCCAGATAACCCCCACTTTTTTATCGGGGAATGCATCAACAATGCCGGTAACGGTGCCGATGGCGTTGCTGTGATCGCCGCTAAATACGATGGGAAAATAATCCTCCTGAAGCGCCTTTTCAACTGATTCTGCCAGTAAATTGACAGATTGATGTATGGCGTGTATGTGAAACGCAAATGGGGTATTATTGGATGAAGTTGATATCAGCATATCCTGCATCAACGTCTCTTTGTCGGTGTTCGAAATTATTGCCGGTGCTGTTTTACTGAACTCTTCGTAAAGAGCGGCGGGCCCCAGTTTAGCACCCTGTGTTCCGGCGCCCAACTCAAACGCGGCTTCTATAATTTTGATTTTTTTGGTCATGCCCTCTTCTTACCGCTTTTAGCAAAAGTAAAGAAATTAGATTAAAGCAACGCTTTTTTAGGGATTGATTTTTCTCCAGATGTCGTAGGCCCCGGATGTTTGTTTTTTAGAAAAGGATTCCAAAAATGCTGAATCCGGTTTGAAGTCGCAGCGTGTGATAATACTAACTGGAAAGTTCACGGCATTTTTTACAATCCAGTTTTTTCTGGCTGTGTAATTCGGCGCTGCCTCATCCTTGTATTCTTGTTTGGCTGTTTTGGACCAGATGCCTCTGAACTGGTGGGGTTGTGTGTTTCCGTAGTACAGAATGGCAAATGTTTTATAATTCCATGATTCTACCACCGTGTTATTTTCAGTCGATTCTTGTTTAATGGTTTGGATAACAGCACCCTGAATCATTTTTTCTGCTTTGGGCAAAACGATGGTATACAGGTATTGACTAAACAACAGAACTGCAAAGAACAGGGGTATGGCATGTTTCACAATTCCAAGTGCAAACTGAAAAACCCAGATAAGCACAAAGCAAAGAAAAATCAGGGATGGAATTCCTTCCCAGCCACCCCAAATATCCCCGGAAAGAATCAGTTTGGTTGCAAAAATATCCTTACTCAGCAGGGGAGCGAGTACGTCTCGGTTTTCCAAGGTTAGCAGGTAAGGTGCTACCGTGAATAAAGATGCAACGGGAACAAGACTGATAAAAACAGGTAGCGTTAACCAACGGGAAGTTTTGAAACGTTTTGTGTAGGTGGCATAGAGTGTGTAGCCCGCCATGAATGCAAGTGGGATCCAGCAAAGACTGCTATAGTGTATAATTTTGGTGGTTACGATAGAGAAAATGATCAGTACGGTCCAGAACAAACTTCTCATGTAGCTAAAGAGCACGGCACTGTTTCCGGTGCTCAGTGACGGATTTTGAAATAAAAATGGAAATGCTAGAATTGACGCAGGTGCACTCAGGAAAAACAGCACCAGAAAATGGTAGTACCATGGTTGATTGTGCCATTCGATTTGTCCCTGCAGTAATACCACCTGATAACGCAGGAATTCTGTAACGAACCAGGCGCCGTGTTTGAAAGTTTCGATACCCAGCCAAATCCCGATTATGGTAGTGAGGGTCAGGAATGCGATCCCTAGATTTATCCACCCTGGCCATGCATTTTTACCTGCTGTCAGCAACCTTATAACGGCCACCACCCCGGCAATAAGCAATGCTACCGGCCCTTTGGTTAGCACGGCTAATCCGGCAAATAATCCAAACAAAAGGTAATGTATGCGTGCATTATTTTGATTGCTGATTTCAATTTCTGCCAGAAACCACTGATAAACCGAAAGAAAAATAAACAGGTTGAAAACAGGGTCGATGATGCCTGTTTTGAAGTAGAGTGCCGGTGCAAGACTGCCGGCATAGGCCAGCACAAAAAACAAACCGAAAAAATGGCCAACGTGCTTTTTTCCGATGTGGTAAAATACATTCAGCGACACAATACCGGCCAAAGCGTTTGGGAATCTTGCAGCAAATTCACTGATGCCGAATATTTTCATAAAAATGGCTTGCAGCCAGATGAATAGGGGCGGCTTTTCCCAGAATGGTTCAAACGCAATCTGTACTCGGCCCCAGTCGCCTGTTACCAACATTTCACGGGCAGCTTCCGCAAAATTGATTTCATCCCAGTCAAACAAATGAAAACTGCCCAGAAAGGGTACATACATCAGTATGGCTCCCAATGTAATCAGCAGGTGGATGGTGGTTTTGCGGCTTACCATGATAGATTGCTTAATACTCGGAACCTTGCTTTACCGATGCTGAAGATGAGCCATATAAACAATGCTGTGCAAATGCCTGCGGCCACATCATGCAGGTAATGTTGTCCAAGATACAATCGCGAAAATCCAACTAAAGCGGCAATAATAACATACAATATTTCAACAAATCGACTATTGGCAATTACGGCAAACAGGCCCAGGGCTGTAAATGCACCGGCAGTATGCCCGCTTGGAAATGACTTCCATGCCGCAATAGGGCTACCCGGTGCCTCAAAAAGCGCTTTCCCTAACTCTTGTATAGGTCGGGGTTCATTTAGGCCGAATTTGAGCCCCTGAACAATGAATAATTCAATGAGAAAGCAACATCCAAACCACAAACCCAGTTTTGGTTGTTTATACAGAGCAAATGCGATGGATAGTGAAATCAATGGCCATTCGCCCAACAAGGTGAAATTGGAAAAAAATACATCCAGGTACTGATTGTGAAGCCGGTTTGCCCACAGGGTAGGAAAAGAGGCCGAAGTCAGTATTATCCAAAAATAGGATATCACCAGCAATACAATGGCAAGACCAAAATAGTATTTTCCCCTCATCGGTATCCTTGCAAAGATAATATTATCAAGATTCCTGTCATTTTCATTTTGAAATATGGGTAAAAATGATTTTTTTGCGGAACTGTTACCCCCAAAAGCCATGAGTTCTTCTCCCAATAACCGCATGAAGCTTGAGCTGGAATATCCGCTCAGATCTTCCACCCATATACTGTATCAGTATATATCCAATCCATCAGGTCTGCAGAGCTGGTTTGCAGATCATGTTGATATCATCGGTTCAGGGCGTTACCGTTTTCGTTGGGAGGATGACACGGAGGTAAATGCCCAGCTGGTCAAGAATGTGACCAATAAATACATTCGGTTTACGCTGGATAATGCACACGGCAGTGATGAATATCTCGAATTTAGAATTATTCAGGATGACATTACCGGCGATGTGGAGTTGATTATCACCGAATTTATTAACCTTGGTGAAGAGGATATGGCTGCTTCTATCTGGGACTCTGCCGTAGATAGTTTACGGCATGTTATTGGAGCTTAAGCAACTACTGCTTTAATTCCTGAACAGCAAGCCAGGCCAGCAATCCGGCACCATCTTCGAGGGCGTCTTCATCTGCATCGAAAGCGGGATGATGCACACTGTTAACAATGCCTTTATCTTCATTTCTAACCCCCAGGCGGTAAAAGCAACTGGGTACTTCCTGCGAATAGTAGGCAAAGTCTTCAGCTGCCATCCAAATATCAAGGTTTTCAACCTGAGTATCACCCAGATAATCGCATGCGGCAGTTTTGCAACGCAGGGTAACTTCTTCATTATTGTGAAGAAAAGGATAGCCCCTTCGTATTTCAATGTCTAATGAACCTCCCATGCTTTGGGCTATCCCTTTTGCCATTTCTGTTATTTTCTCGTGTGCTGCAGATCTCCATGTTTCATTCAGCGTTCTGAATGTGCCTTCCAGTTTCACCTCCGGCGGAATTACATTGGTGGCACCATTGGCCATTACTTTTCCGAAGGAAAGCACAGAGGGAATGGCGGGATTGGCATGTCGGGATACAATTTGCTGTAACCCGGTAATCACATGGGCTGCAATCAATACCGGGTCTATGTTGAAATGTGGCATGGCACCATGACCGCCTTTTCCATAAATGGTAATATATATTTCGTCGGTGCTGGCCATATACAGTCCCGGCCTGAATCCTGTTTTTCCGGTTTGGATCTGTGGCATTACGTGCTGTCCAATCATCACATCCGGCCTGGGATTATCTAAAACGCCGTCAGCGATCATTAAACTGGCCCCCCCGGGTAATTTTTCTTCACCGGGCTGAAAAACCAGTTTTACCATCCCGCTAAATTCATTTCTTAGCTCATTTAAAATGGTGGCAGCTCCGAGCAGTGAAACGGTATGTACATCATGACCGCAGGCATGCATCACACCCTCTACCTTACTTCTGTATTCCCTGCCGTCATTGACTTCAGTAATGGGCAAGGCATCCATATCTGCACGCAGCCCCACCACTCTACCACCGCTTTTTCCCTCACCTTCTATCAAGGCAACCACGCCGGTTGTAGCCAGTCTTTGGGTCTTGAGTCCCAGTTTATTTTGCAGGTAGTCCTCCACCCAGGCAGCCGTATTGTATTCCTGAAAAGACAATTCAGGATTCATGTGCAGGTGCCTTCTCATTTCTGTCAGTAAAGGTTTTAGCGATTTTGCCTTGTCTTTAATGATGTCTATCATTGGATTCGGGGTGCCTTCAGCGTGTAGCATTTTTGCGAATTTATTTTTTTTACGTTACTTTGCAAATGTAAATACCTTGCGACAAGTATTGTACATAGGATTGTTGATAGGGGGCATTTTTGTTTTTTTGCCCGGCTGCAGAAAGTTCGCTTCCAAGGAAGTATATAGACTGGATGCTAATTTTAAAAGTATATTTAGTTTCCCCGAAGGCAGCACCTGGGTTTACTATTTGGCCAAAGATACCCAGCAAAAAGAAACGGTTGTATTGAAACACAAGCTGGAGGGCAAAATGCGGTTTGATAATCTTGAACAGGAATTTATTTCTTATGAACTGCATTCGAGCATTGACAGCCAGCAACTGGTGCGTTGCATGGCAACCGGCGAAAATACCGCCCGATGGGCACTTTTGTCAAAGGATACTTTTTACAGGCAAATAGCCGAAATGTATTATAGTGCTGCACTTTTTAGCGGAGTTATGGGAAATGGAGATACGGTTAATTATCTGCCAAACCTGAGTGTGGGCGATGTGATGTATTACAATGTCATAGAGCTGAGATCGGCCAGAAAGAAAAAATACAGCAGACTGTACTTCAGCGGTAATACTGGAATTGTGCGAAAAGATTGTGTTGACGGCCGCATATATTTATTGAAATCTTTCCGCTAAAGATGTAATTTCGGGGCATGATCAGTCCCGGTTCCATCGAGCAGCTCCTCAATTCAGTTATTATTGAAGATGTGGTCGGCGACTACGTGAATTTGAAGCGTTCAGGTTCAAGATTTAAGGGCGTTTGTCCTTTTCATGATGAAAAAACCCCCAGTTTCATCGTTTCCCCGGGATTAGGTATTTATAAATGTTTTGGCTGCCAGAAAGGGGGAAATGCTATTCAGTTTCTAATGGAGATAGACAATATGTCTTATCCGGAGGCGGCAAAAGCACTTGCAAAGCGATATGGCATTGAACTCATTGAGACCGGAAACCGGGATGATGATGAGTACAAGGAAAAACAAAAAGTAAGAGAGAGTATTCAGGCGGCTTTGGATTATGCAGCAGATTTTTTTGGAAATCAACTGCACGATGAATTGGAGGGCAGGACCAAAGCGATGCCATATTTTAAAGAGCGTGGCTATACCCATGAAACCATCAAAAAATGGCGCCTGGGCTATAGCCCCGAAGCATGGGAGGCATTTACCCAGAAAGCGGTTCATGACGGATATAAGACCGAAAATCTGGAACTGGCCGGATTAATTAAGAAGCGGGAAAATGGCTCCTACTATGATTTATATAGAAACCGGGTTATTTTTCCGCTGATTGGTGTAAGTGGAAAATTGCTTGGTTTTGCGGGCCGTAAAATGAGCAGTGCAGATCCTGCTCCCAAATATGTGAATTCGCCTGAAACCGAACTTTACAAAAAAAGCGATTTCCTTTATGGCATCTTTCAGGCAAAAAATGCCATAAAAAAACATGATAAGGTTTATCTGACCGAGGGATATACGGATGTAATTACATTGCACCAGGCAGGTATTGAACACGTAGTTGCCAGCAGCGGGACAGCCCTTACCCCCAATCAGATTAAGCTAATCAGGCGTTTTACCCAAAATGTAACGGTTGTTTATGATGGCGATGCAGCGGGTATCAAAGCATCAATGCGGGGTATTGATTTGCTTTTGTCGGATGATTTGAATGTGAGGGTTGTGTCGCTGCCGGAAGGGGAAGATCCCGATTCCTACTGTGCTAAACTGGGAGGCGAGGGTTTTTCTGATTATCTGTATCAAGAGGAGCAAAATTTTATCATTTTTAAGGCCCGCCTGCTGTTAAATGAATGTGGTTCAGACCCCATTAAAAAATCGGAGGCGATTAGGGATATTCTTCAGAGTGTGGCCTGCATGAATGATGCGCTGAAGCGCAATGCTATGAATCAGGAGCTGTCCAGGGTTTGTGAAGTGGATGAGGCATTGCTGGCATCTGAACTGGGGAAATTACTAAGAACAAAGAATCTTAGACATGAGCAGGATTTTATTCAGGAGGTAAAGCAGGTTACTGCTGCTTCTGGCGTGGAGATGCCCAAGGAAGCCCTTACTGATATTCATCAGGAAAGGGCACTATTTAGAATATTGCTGCTGCATGGTGATGAACCCTGGGATGAACAATCACAGGTGAGTGATTTTATTTTGAAAGAATTGCGTGAGGATGAACAGCTTTTATTCAATGATGAAATGTGCGCGCAGCTGGCATCTCAGATTAAATTTGGGGTATGGGAAAAATGGCCGGGGAAATCATATTTTATCCAGCACTCACAACCGGAAATCGCATCCTGGGCAGCAGGTATTCTTTCTTCAGGTTATGAACTCAGCCAAGCGTATTCAGATAATTTCATTCATGTAAAAAAAGAAGGGGATAACTACAGAAATGAATTAACAGCAGTGTTTTTGTATTTGAGAAAAAAGAAACTGGACAATTTAATTAAACATTACACCCAATTATTGCAGGATCCGACTGCTGATGTGTCTGAAATACTGGAAATGCTTAACTATCTAAACGAGCTTAGATCTCGCGTTGCGAAAGAGATTGGTGGGGTTGTGTTCAGTATTTAAAAATTCTAACTTATCCACACGTGATATTGTCTCAGCCGCTAAAACCCTTTTCAGGTCTGTGGTTTTGTTTTTTGTGTGTTGTGGATATGTGTTTTTAAAGTATTGATAGTTAGTGCATTGCGAGCTAAAAATTAGTTTGGCATGTTTATTGTTGTAGGTTGGTAGCATGAAAAAACTCCTAACAACATTGGTTTTTGTAGTCATGTTTGTAGCTACCGCTGCAACACTGAACCAAAGACGCACCCTGAAGTTAGAGAATGATGAGTCTGCCAAAGATCAGATTATCATTTCAGGTGAAAAACTGCAATTCGATACTTTACAGTTATCGCTCAAAACCATACCCAAGGCACAAAATTTGTATACTGTGGCAAAAAAGAGTGTTGGACGATGGGCCAAGTTGTTTACCGTGATTAAAATTGAAGAGAGCGGAGCAGACGGGAAAAACAGCTGGTATGCGAAAAAATATTCGAATCTGACTGGAATGAGATTTCCGGGTACAGGCCGCAAAACTACCGCCATTCGTTCCGGTCATAATTACTATGCCGTATTTAATAACTGGTATGAATGTATGGTGGATTTTGCCATGTACATGGAAGTTATGGATGGCCTTTTCGAGAAAAAATATGGCAGACCTGCCAGGGATGAGAAAGAAATGGTATCGTTTATGTTTGGCTCATTCAATGTGCATGGCAAATGGAAGCGGGATGTTAACTGGCTGCTCAACCATTTTCATTACAAATAATTGAATCACTGTGTTTATAATGGCCCGCCAAAGCGGGCTTTTTTATGCTGTGTGATGGCAAATCCCAATGCCAGTACAGAAGCAATGGCACAATAGCCAAAAACCAGATGATAGCTGAATGCACTTAAATTCAATATCCAGCCCGCACCCATGCCACCCAGAATAATGCCGGTTTCAAGTGCCATAAACAGCATAGAGAGGGATCGGCCCCTGGTTTCAGGTGTGCTCAAATCTCCGGCCCAGGCAAAAAGTGAGGGTGCATTGAAACCTTGTCCAATGCCGTATAGAATGGCTGCCGTAAAAAACGCACTGTTGGAAAACAACAACAGCAGTGCCACTATCTGAAAAGCACTACCAATGCCAATGCCTGCAGCCCTGCCGAGTCGATCGCTGAGTTTGCCGCTGAAAACCCTCACCAGCAAGCTGCTGCTGATATAAACTGTTAGAAAAATTCCCTTATTCGTGAAACCCAGTTGTGTGGTATAGTCGGGCATTACTGTGAGCAAAGCTCCCAGCGGAATGCATACAAACAGCATAAGCAGGGCAGGGGGCCAAGCTTTCCAATAAAAAAGTTTTCGGCTGGGATTTATCTGTTCCGATGGCTTGGTTTCCGGCAATAGGTAAAAGATGCCAATGGCCATCACAGCAAGCACTGAACTCATCCAAAAAAGCCCGTTTTGTCCCCACCACAAAACCATGAATGTGCCAAGTGCATACCCGGCTGCGGTGCCTGAATTACTGAAAATGCCCTGCCAGCCCAATGCTTCTCCTCTTCTTTCTTCACTTACCACGTCGGTTGTAAATGCAGTGAAACCGGTGGGCGAAAAACCCGTAGAGAAGCCATGAAAAAAGCGAATGAGGAAAAACAACCAAATTGTTTGTGCCATGGGATAAAGCAAACCGGCTACTACACAAAACATAGCTCCCCCAATCATAGCGTGTTTGCGCCCCAATTTATCGGTTACCCAACCGCTCAGCGGCCGGGCCAGCAAGGCACTGAATGCAAACGCCGGCAAAATAAAACCGAGATATCCTTCACCATTAAGTTTTTTCAAAACGTCAGGTAATTCGGGCAGCAGGATATTGAATGAAAGGAAGAAAAATAGTGAGCCAGCGCTCATCAGCCAAAAATTGCCGGGCAACTTATTAACCATGGAAGGCAACGAGTGGCATTTGACGGCCTCTGCCGAAGGCTTTCGCGGTTACCCGCAAAATGGGTGGGGCCTGAAATCTTTTATATTCTGCCCGGTTTACCATATTAATGATTTTATCTACCATGGCCGAGTCATATCCCTGGGCCTTGATTTCTTCCCGGCTGCGACGCTCTTCCACATACCAATGCAGGATTTCATCAAGAATGGGGTAGTCAGGTAAACTGTCTGTGTCTTTTTGTCCAGGCCGTAGTTCCGCTGATGGTGCTTTGGTTAAAATGGCATTCGGAATGATTTCCGATTCACGGTTGATATATTTAGATAATGCATAAACCTTGGTTTTCCATACATCGCCAATGGGGCTGAGCCCGCCGCACATATCGCCATATAGTGTGCTGTAACCAACCGACATTTCACTTTTGTTGCTTGTGTTCAGGAGTAAAAAGCCCAGCTTATTGCTCATGGCCATGAGCAGATTGGCACGAATTCTTGCCTGCAGATTTTCTTCGGTTATATCATGTGGTAATTTTTCAAAAACCGGTTGTAATAAATTCAGGTAAGATGAAAACACCTCATTGATTTGAATGATTTTAAAATCATTACCTAAGTTTTGACTCAATTGGATGGCGTCATTCACAGAACCTTCACTGCTGTAGGGTGATGGCATTAATAAAACAAGTACATTTTCCGGTCCCAGGGCTTTGCAAGCCAGTGATTGCACCAGGGCGCTATCAATTCCACCCGATGCACCCAGGATTATTTTTTTAAATCCTGTTTTGCGGCAATAATCACGAATGCCAAAAACAATGGCATCGTGCATGATTGCTGTTTCCTCCGGTTCTGAAAAATGAACCGGCACACCCAGGAAATCACTCTTGCCGAAGGTGATGTATTCAATTTTTTCCTCAAAAAGAGGCAATTGCTTAATGGTTTTCCCTTCAGCACTAATCACCTGGCTGTCTCCATCAAAAATCAAGTCGGCATGAGCCCCCACCTGATTAACGTATACAATTGGCAATCCAAATCGCTCGATGTTCCCGGCAAATACCTTGTCGCGCATTCTGATTTTGCCAACATTAAAAGGCGATGCACTTGGATGAATAATGAGTTGCGCACCTGCATTTTTCAAATATTGCAGCGGACTTTTTTCATATAGGAATTCATTATATACATCCCATATATCTTCACAAATGGCAATTCCAATTTTTACCCCTTTAAATTCAAAAATCTGGGCTTCGTCTGCCGGTTCAAAATACCGTGATTCGGCGAAAACATCATAGGTGGGCAGCAGGGTTTTACGAACGATATGTTCAATGCGCCCATGCTGCAAAAAACAGGAAACATTGAATAACCCCCGACCCTTGTCGCGGTTCCGCATCACTCCGCCAACCACAGCAGCGATGCCCTGGCAGCTTTGAGCGATGGCCTCCATGCTTTGTTCGCATTTTTCCACAAACCATTCGTAATCCAGCAGATCATCCGGTGGGTAGCCACAAACAGATAACTCACTGAAAACCACCAAATCAGCACCCTGCGATTTAGCCTCGGTGATGGCATCATAAATTTTGGATGTATTCAGCTCAAAATCACCAATACGGTAATTCAGTTGTGCGAGTGCAATTTTCACGCTGTAGTATTAGAACAAAACGCCCACGTGGATGCCCAGGAAATTATTTCTGCCATCCACAGCATCATCCACAAATGCATCGGAGAATGCATTGTCAAAACGCAATCCGGCAGTAAGCATGGTTTTGCCGCTGATTTTGGTTTCTATTCCTGCACCGATAATCAGAGAAATACGGGCTTTACGAATATCATCCTGAAATGCACCATTGCCTTTGAATCCCCCACCATCTGCACCTTGTGTTCCTTCATCGCCATAAAAATCGTACTTGTTGTTTCCATCTAGATTGGGATTGTGAGATTGAACACCATTTCCATATATGCTTTTGTCTGCAACTGTTTTAAGTTTCTGCTGCATCAAAAATGCGGGCGATAGGCCAAGTTGTCCCCAATATTTAAAATTACCGATTTCGTTGGTTTTCAATTTTAATGTAATTGGTATCTGCAGATACTGAAGGTTGTAATTGAAACTGGCATTATTATAGGGTATGCCGCCTTTCGAACTCGAACTGTCTTTAGACCAAAGGGTTTGGTTTGTGCTGATTTTGCTGGGCATGGATGTAATCAGCAACTCAGTACTTAACCAGTAA
>JBILTS010000153.1:0-4577 GCA_044371405.1 Bacteroidia bacterium | reverse complement strand
CTGGTAACCTGCTACAGCCAGTTTAGCCGCAACAGAACGTTTGGTAATATGCTGGGTAAAGGTTACAGCGTAAAGAGCGCACAACTGGAAATGAACATGATCGCCGAAGGCTATTACGCAACCGGCAGCATTTACCCCATTTGCAAGGAAAACAACATCCATGCTTCCATTATTGAGGCGGTTTACCAGGTGTTATATGAAAATGCCAACCCGGCCAAGGTTTTCGGGGCAATGAGCAGACAACTTTCCTAATCTTATCGTTAATTTAATGTTAAGTAAATGTTTGCGTTAAAATACGCAATCTTAAACTCATGTTAATATTTGGGTAACCACAACGAGGTTGTTTTGAAGGTGAAAGAAAGAACCTGATAAACATGAATCGTATTGTTACATCATCCCTGCTGGCACTGGTTTTCACCAACATCTCAGCCCAAACGGGAACCCTCACCGGTAAGGTACAATCGGAAAACGGAAGACCCGTGGCCGATGCCAAGGTTTACACCATTGGAAATATTGACACCACACGCACAGACATGGATGGTCTCTTCATCCTGAAACTGAAGCCCGGTAAACAAATCTTCCATGTTGAAAGCCGCAATTTTCAGGATTTTACAGACAGTGCAATCATCACCATCAATGAAGAAACTTTTGTATATCCACTGCTCAGCAGTATCAAGGATATTGGGGTTACCACCATCAGTGTGACCCGCAAACAAAAGGAAAACACCATTGCCGGTGCCATACGTTCCAAACAGCTATCGGTGCAAATGGTGGAAGCCATATCAGCAGAAGATTTCAAACGCACCACCATACGCACGTCGGCCGATGCCATGAAGCGCATTCCCGGTGCCACCATCATGGAAGGCAAATTTGCCAACATCCGAGGCATGTTTGACCGCTACAATGCCGGCTACCTCAACGGTGCGCCGCTGCCCAGCACCGAAAGCGACCGGAAAGCGTTTTCTTTCGACATCATCCCCGCCTCACTGCTGGATAATATTGTGGTTATCAAAAGTGGTACACCTGATGTGACCGGAGATTTCGGCGGTGGGATCATTCGCATCAACACTAAAAGCATCCCTGAAAAGCTTACACAGAGCTTCAACATGGGTTTTCAGTACAACTCCATTACCACGCTCAGGCCCATTGAGATGTTTAATTCTTCATCTTCAGAGTATTTCGGTATTCCGGGTAAAGATCGCAAGTTGCCTGCATTATCAGGCAATCTCAATCAAAGCAAACCGGCTGAAGTACTGGCTGAGGAATCAAAGAAATTCAATAACAACTGGGACTTAACGACTATTCGACCCATGCTCACACCGCGTTTCAATTATACCATCGGTGTGCCATTTAAATTACCAAAGAACCGTGAAATTGGACTGCTAATGAAATACAGCGACGGTTTGGTAAACAGACAGGACTTGAGCGATAATCAACTCATCAACAGCTATAATGATGAACTTTTCACCACCAATGTTCAAAATGGCGGCATCATGAACCTGAGTTTCAAACTCAACAACCGCCACCGCATTGACTGGAAAAACCTATACACCCTGAATTACGACGCTTCCAGCACGCTGCGTAAAGGAAATAACGATATTAACGTATCACCCGTGGTTCCCATAGAAGGATTTTCCAACCAAGTCAATTACAACCGCCTGGCCAGCACACAACTAAATGGAACGCACATTTTTGGTGCCAAACAAAGTACCCTTACCTGGCTGGTAAATTATGGAAACACCCACCGCGAAATTCCCGATTTCAGAATTGCGCAATATGCCACCATAGAAGATACAAGGTACCTGGTATTGAACGACTTTTTCAATGCAGGATCCGGTCGTTTCTTTTCCAACCTTAATGAAAACACCTTCTCCGCCAGTGCTGATATGCAACACAGCATTACTACCGGAAAGGTAATCAACAATATCAAATACGGTATTTTCAGACAAACACGCTCCAGGGTATTCAAAAGCCGTGAATTTGTATACGGACCCGTTGGAAAGGCGGTCATCAGTAACCGCAAACCCAGCGAAGATCTGGGAGCCGGCAACATCAATGCTGAGGGAATCTACCTGGTGGAAAAGACATCGAGCGATGCTGATGAATACAACGGAAACAGCACACTCAATGCTGCATTCGTGATGCTGGAGCACCATTATCCCCTGTTTAAGGCAAATGGCCGCAACCAGCTACTGAAAGTGATTTATGGTGTGCGTGGAGAGCAGTTCAATCAATATCTGACCAACGAATACTTTGACAAAGAACTGGGAAAAAAACTGGCAGACGGCGGTATTACCACCGATTTGTTACCATCGTTGAATATCATAGCACCCATTACCGGTAAAACAGGCCTGCGTATGGCATATTACAAAACGGTAAACCGCCCTGAAATGCGCGAAATGGCTCCATTCAGTTTTTATAACTTCAATCTGAACTCCGAAATTATAGGTAACACTCAACTAAAGCGGGCCCTGCTGCATAATTTCGATATCCGCTATGAGATTTTCCCGGGTAAGGAAGACATGTTCAGTATTGGTGCTTTCAGCAAACGTATCATCAACCCGATCGAATTTTCGCTGGAAACCAGTCAGCCGGCCATTCGTACATTCAGCTATCAAAATGAAAAAAGTGCCGAAATACGAGGCATTGAGCTGGAAATGAGAAAAAGTCTAAAGTTTTTGGGCCGTTATTTTGCACGCAATTTATTTAACTACCTTTCTGCCTACGGCAACTTTTCACTCATTCAAAGTCAGGTGCAGTTTAAACAAGGCCTTGGCACACCCAACCGATCACTACAGGGACAAAGCCCATACGTTGCCAATGTTTCACTGTTTTTCGAAAACAAAAAAGGATTACAAGCCAGTGTAAACTTTAATAAAATTGGTTCGCGTATTGCTTATATCGGTGTAGCCAAAGATGTACAGCCCTATGGCAGCGACATTTATGAATTTGGCCGCAGCATTCTGGATTTTCAGATTGGCAAAAACCTGAAAAAAGCGGGTAATATCAAACTCACATTTGGTGATGTGTTGAGACAGAATACTGTATTTTATCAGGATATTAACGGAAACAAAAAGTATGATGAGTCTGGCGACAACACGTTGTTCAAATTCACAAACGGAATGACCATAACCCTGGGATACTCATACTCATTCTGAGTATATCAGGTTTTTCTTTCAGCAATCCCGCCTGCAAGCGGGATTGTTTTTTTATTTGGCACGTGGAACCCAGGCGATTTCTTCGCCTCCGGCCAGTTTATCGAGGTAGCGGGCCAGGGTAAACAGGTAATCACTGAGGCGGTTTAGGTAGGTAACAATCATGCCATCTATTTCTTCATTATCGGCCAGATATACTACCAGACGCTCTGCCCTGCGGCAGATGCAACGGGCCACGTGGGCATGAGAACCTGGTGTTGTGGCACCGGGTAATATAAAATTGCGCAGTTCCGGTAAAACCGACGTCATGCGATCTATTTCGTTTTCCAGAAAAACCACATCCTCATCGTACAATTCGGGAAGAATCATTTTACTGCCGGGTGCAGATGCCAGGTATGAACCCAGTGTAAACAAACGATCCTGAATAGCCGCAATGGCGGTAAGCACCCCGGAATCCTGACTGCTGCTGCGAATAAGACCCAGATAACTGTTCAGTTCATCTACGGTTCCATAGCTCTCCACACGAATGTGGTGTTTTGAAACCCTGTCGCCGCCCAGCAGTGCTGTTTTACCGTCGTCGCCCTTGCGTGTATATATTTTAAATGTCATGTGTTATTCCTGCCCGAAAGTTACAACCAAGGCAGCGCTTTTGTTTGCGGTAAACCGCAATTCATTTGGAAATGTGCAAAAATATCCGTATATTAAATTTTTGTTTTCTGGCAATTAAAATCTTAATTCATCATTAACATTGGCTTGAAAATACGCTAATTCAGAGAGGAGATTTTTGCATCAAATAAAAACTCCTATATGAAAAAAATTACGCAATTGTTAATGCTGACCGGCCTTAGTGCTATGGCAGCAAAAGCTCAGTTCATTGAGCAGGTAAATTACATCGGTGCTCTGGAAGCAGACCAGGCAAAAGACTGGACCGCGGGCTGGACCAATTTTAATCCACAGCAAACCATATACGCAGTAGCCACTGATGACACTTCATTAAACGCAATCACAACCGGTTCAGGTGGAATAAAAAATATCAGAGGCACGCGCACGCTGAATGCCAGCACTGTTTACCTAATGAAAGGTTTGATTGTAGTTAGAGACGGCGGAACCCTCATCATTCCTGCCGGTACTTTAATTCGTGCAGAAGCTGACGTTAATGCATCTCCCAAAAACTATGCTAGCATTGTAGTGGAACGTGGTGGAAAAATTCAGATTAACGGTACTCAAACTAGCCCTGTTGTGATTACCAGCAACAAAGGCACCGGTGCAAGAACACGCGGCGACTGGGGTGGCATTGTGATATCTGGCAAAGCTAAAAACAACCAGGGTTCTGATGTGCAGGTAGAAGGTTTTAACAACGTTACCGCCGATCCCAACCTGGCCAAATTTGGTGGTACAGATGACAACGACAACAGTGGTTCC
>JBILTS010000046.1:0-15204 GCA_044371405.1 Bacteroidia bacterium | reverse complement strand
TGTGACACATCTTTGTTGCGCATCAGCGAGAATGGCGGGGTTCCTTGAGCACTTAATGTGAGTGTGCTTCCGTTGGTTGGGAAGATTGGATCTGATACAGAGCTTCGTGTAAGTATAACTTGAAGTGAAGGATTGTAGCTTTTGCCATTGAATCCCCCCGGAAAGCCATAAAATCCGCCGCTCAGGTTCTGCATTTTGTATTCCTGAAAGCTGAAAATGTACTGAAGACTAAAAAAGTCATCAGGCCATTTCAGTCGTTTTCCTAGAATTACGTTCATGCCTGTATTCATAAAATACTGCCGGTTCGGGTCATTGCGTTGCCTGAAATCGAAAGCATTGATGTTTCTGAACAAACTAACAGAAAATGAATTTGGCTTGCGGCCACCAAACCAGGGTTCGGTGAAACTGAAATTGTATGCCTGAAAGTTAGAACCATTACTCTGTGCCCGTATAGACAATTTTTGTCCATCGCCGGTGGGTACGGGATTCCATTTTTTAGGATGCAGAATTTGGCGAGTACTGAAGTTATTGAGCGAAATGCCCGCTGTACCGATGAGGGTTGCCCTGCGGGTGAAAGCGTTACCACCCCAGCCACCTGACAATTCAATCTGATCTGAGGGTTTTTCTACCAGTTTGTAATCAATATCTACTGTGCCATCAGCAGGATTGGGCTTGGGATTTACATTCAGCTGCTGGGGATCAAACAAGCCGATTGCGGCGAGGTCGCGCATGGTGCGTTGTATTTCAGCACGCGAGAAAATGTCGCCCGGTTTTGTGCGTATTTCCCGAAGAATTACCTTATCGGTGGTTTTGGTATTGCCTATCCATGAAATACGGCCCACTTTGGCCTGTGTGCCTTCGTTGATGCGAATTTCCAGATCTATGGAGTCATTAAATACGCCAGTTTCCACAGGGGTCATTTGAAAAAACAGATAACCATCGTCCATATACAGACTTTGAATATCAATAGACCCTGTGGTGTTAACGGTACCCAATCTTTCATCCAGCAGCGTCTGATTGAAAACATCTCCTTTTTTTATTCCCAAAACCGTATCCAGCATACCACTGCGGTATTTGGCATTTCCCTTCCAGGTAATGTTTCTGAATCGGTATTTCTTCCCTTCAAACAAATCGATGTGAACAATCACGCGTTTGGGGTTGATGAGCTCCACACTATCTTTGATAATGCGAGCATCCCTGAAACCTTTGGCCAGGTAGCCGGTCAGCAGGTTTGCTTTTTCCTCTTCAAACTTGCTTTCTATGTATTTGGAAGAGGCGAAAATATTGATCTTTCTATACCGGCGTTTCAGTTTCTTAATGGATTTGCGCAGCTGCTGATCGCTGAGACTTTCATTTCCGTGAAAAGCAAAATCATAGACCTTTACCCTTGGTCCTTTGTTGACGATAATGTCAAAATTTTCAAATCCGGGCATGGGTTTTCCTGTTTTTTCGTCACTGGCGGGCAACCTGTTAAATTTGACGGAAACATTGTAATACCCTTTATCTCTGTAATACTGAACTATTTTTAACCGGGTTTTATTGATTAGGTTAGGGGTGATGTACATACCCCTTTTCAAACCCGCTTCTTCTTTCAAATTTTTTGCCTGAGAATTGCTTAGGCCCGGAAATCGGTGACCATTGATGCGTAATTGTTCTTTAACCACAAAATTGATGGTGGCATTTTTCACACCGTTACTTTCACCAATTCGCATGTAAACCTGGATATCGCTGTAATAGCTCAGTTTCCAAAGGTTGTCTATGGCTTTAGGAATATCGTTTCCGGGAACTTTAATTTTTTGTCCGATGCTAAGCCCTGAATACACCACCACCAGTGATTTCTGGATGGGTTTGTTTTCTGCTTCTTCTACCAAAATATTTTTGATGACAAACTCTTCCGGCTCAGTAAAGTTGTAGGCATACCAGCGGTAAAAACGCGATGTGTCTACGGTTTGAGCAGTGGCTGCTTCAATAAAAATTAACGAAAGGAATAGCAGTCCCCACCTCATTTCACCTGACCGATTTGCTCTCCTGTTTTGCCAAAACGACGTTCTCTTCCCTGATAATCAATAATGGCCCTGTAAAAATCTTCGGTCGAGAACTCAGGCCACAACACATTCGTAAAGTAGATTTCGCTGTAGGCGATTTCCCAGAGTAAAAAATTACTGATCCGTTGTTCACCGCTGGTTCTTATTAATAAATCGGGATTGGGGTAGGGGGCGGTATTTAATGCGGTATTCAAATCTTCCTGACTTATGTTTTCAGGTTCTAAATTACCCGCTTTCACCTCTGCAGCGATTTTGCGAACTGCTTCAATAATATCCCAGCGGCCGCTATAGTTCAGGGCTAAAACCAGGGTAATGCGTGAATTGTTTTTGGTGATTTCTACCGTGTCTTCGAGGGTTTTTATACAACTGGCGGGCAACTGTTCAATGTTGCCTATGGTTTGCATGCGAACACCGGTTTCCATCAGACGGGGGGTGTCTTTTTTAATATTATCCGTCAGCAGTTGCATTAGGGAATTGACCTCTGTTTTTGGACGACCCCAATTTTCGGTAGAAAAAGCGTACAGGGTAAGGTATTTAACGCCCAATTCAGCGGCTGTCTCCACTATATTTCTGACAGTATGCACGCCTTGTCTGTGACCAAAAATTCTGAGAAAACCCTGCTTTTTCGCCCATCGACCATTGCCATCCATAATGATGGCTACATGTTCAGGAATGCGTTGAGGATCAATAAGGGATAAAAGTTCTTGCCTTGCCACAATATTACCTGCAAATTAAGGGTGTAAAACGATAAGATGCTGTAAATCCGATGAAATAAAACCAATCTCTTAAATGTTTATCGCCACGCATGTTGCCTGCGGGTGTAAACGGCTGACCGTTTAATGTTTGTGCATGGCTATATTGTGCTGATACCTGCCCCTGTTTATCCACCATGGTTTTGTAGTCCGGATAAAAGCCGCCAACATCATCCAGATAGTCGGTAAATGTTTTGCGCCAGCAACCTTCTACTCCCAAGATCCAAACACCGCGGTTGCGGGCCGGATTGAGCATGGTTTTGATACCAAAACCTATTGGAATGGAGGGTTGAAGGCGAGAATAGGGTTTGGTCTGGCCCTCGGTGCGCAATTTTCTGAGGCCAATATCTTTGTTATCCAGCCGCTTGGGATCAAACACAAAAAGGGATAATCCCGAATAGAAATAGGGAGTCCAGTACTCATCATTCACATTGGTACCGAATGCCTGGAAATTAAACTCAAATGTGCTGCTCAGTTCCCAGATGTTGGACTGGAAGTTAAAATTACGGTTGGAATATGCCTTCACACCGGCGTCTGATCCGCTGATTTTAAGGTATGAAAACTGGTTTCGCCAAGAAAAATAACTGCTGAGGTTGTATCGGCTAAACAGCATAGCCGATGGGTGAAAGTGTTTGTAAAAAGTTCCGTGTTCCAAATCGCCGTGGTAATTTGATAATCCGGCACCAAATCCTGTTTCGAACCTGCCGCTGAAGTATTTCTGGCCAAAAAGAAACCCTGTCGCAAAACAAGTTGCGAAAAAAAGTGCAATTTTTTTTCTTCCAGGTTTAGAACTGGAAACAAATGGTTTTACCACCAACTATTTTTCTTGTAATGGTAAAGTTTAGAAACATATACCAGTCTTTATTGGCCGAATTTCCGCGTCCCACACCATTATCAAAATTGGGAGCTCCCACCTCCGGGCCGCGGTCCTTAAGTGCAGCCGCCAGGGAGCCGCTGTTACCGCCCACAATTTGATTGTCTACATAATCCCGGCTCACATCATCCAGATAATCGGTGAATGTTTTACGCATGCCGAGTTCTACGCCCCAGGCCCACACACCATCAAATTGTTGTTTGTATCCCATTCCAAACGGGATGCTGATTTGGGTGAGGGCATAACGGCGGCGGTCATTGTATTTGGTTGTTTCCTGGCCTTCTGTGCCCAGGGGTTGCAGCTCTATCCACTGATTATCGTAACGCTGAAGTTCTGATCCATGAAGTGCATTGCCATTGGGGTCGGTGGGCATGTATTTAAACTGCGTTTTGGGGTTGAATTTAAATACGGCAACACCGGCAAACAGGAAGGGTGAACTGGGATTTGCGTTTTGGGTTTCACCAAAACCCCTGAAGTTCCATTCTACCGTACCGCCAAATTCAACAATATTGCTTTTGAAATTCAGGTTGCGCTGCTGGCGGTATTTGTCACTGCTGGCGTAGTTTTTGTCATCTCCGCTTATTTGGCCAAACAGTGCATTGCCACGAAGGGTAACCCAATCGGAAAGGTTAAATCGACAAATTAAGCCGCCCATTGGGTTGAATTCCTGTACGGCAATTGTTTTGGCTAAATCGCCCATGTAGTTGGAGACACCGATGGTTCCACCAAATTCGATGGGCTTGCCTTTGAATAATTTTTTCTGGGCCTGCAGGGGTACAAGCAACATGAAAAAGGTGCAAAAAGAAATAATTTTGGCTGTTCTCATGACCGCAGTTAATAGGCAAATATAATACTTGAAATTCATTTAAACTGAATACAGTAACGAAAATAAACAATTATTCGTTTGCGGCGGGTGATGGTTTCACCACAAAATAAACGCCCATGGTCACAAAATCACGGAGCCATGGAATTGCAGCAATGATGGTAGTTTGCCTGCGTGGCCTAATCCCAAACTTATATTCATAGACCGGATTAAACAGGTAGAAACGGCGTGCAATTTCTTTAAAGCATGATTTTTTACAAATGCGTAAAAAGCGGTTGATGGAAATGCCGGTAGACCTGATTTCCTTCATGGTTCTGATGCCTGAGGCATTTACACCAAGTAATTTAAGTGCAAAAGGATACAAAGGGCCGGGCAGCAAATGATACCAGGGTAATTTCGAAGCCACCTTGCCCGGAAGCACCTGCTGGTGGCCTCCAAAAGGCATGCACCAGGGCGGAAAAGCAAAAAATACAGCACCACCGGGTGAGAGGAATTTGTGCAGTTGCGGCATGAATTTCTCCTGATTTGGAATGTGTTCAATCACATCTTTCAGGATGACCAGATCAAAAGTGGCACCAATGTCATTCGCTACATCCACATCATAAATGTCTTTGTTTAAAAACGCCACCTTGCCTGCCCGGAGTTCAGGTTCCATAAACTTTCTGGCAAATTCAAGGCGGGATTCTTCCAGCTCAATGCCGAATGTTTGGCAACCCAGGTCGGTGAATGCTTTTAGCACCCCGGCTTCGCCGCAGCCAATTTCCAGCACACGCATGCCTTCCTTGAAAATGCCATGTTCTTTTAAAAAGGGAATTACATGAAATTCGGTAACCTTGCGGGTCAGTTCAAAGTAGCGGGCCTTATCGCCATGAAATTCATACATGCTGCCGCAAAGAAAACCACAAACTACGGATTGGACAATACATAAGTTTCGCGAACTTCGCCTTGCCTGGTTGTTTGGTTAAACCTTTTGGCCGAAATTGCGTCTATCTATTATATGCGTAAATTATTGCTGATCATTGTAACGCTTGCGGTGACTTTTACCACCAAGGCTCAGACTACCTATTATCCGCCCATTAGCCAAACAGCTTTCTGGGATACCCTTTCACCTTCTACCCAGGGTTGGTGCCGGGATAGCATCAATAGTTTGTACCAATATTTATCCAGAGAAAATTCAAAGGCATTTATTTTATTGGTGGATGGAAAAATTGTGCTGGAAAAATATTTCGGAACATTTACCCAAGACAGCAACTGGTATTGGGCATCGGCCGGTAAAACCCTCACCGCTTTTCTGGTAGGCAAAGCCCGGGATGAAGGGAAACTGGCACTGAGCGATAAATCTTCAGATTACCTGGGAGGCGGCTGGAGCAGTCTCACACAGGCGCAGGAGGACGCTATTACTGTTCGCCACCAGCTCACCATGACTACAGGCCTGGATGACGGCGTTCCGGATCTTTATTGCACCCTGAAATCCTGCCTGCAGTACAAAGCAGCACCCGGCACCCGCTGGGCTTATCACAACGCACCTTACACCTTGCTGGATAAGGTGATAGAAACTGCTACCGGATCAAACATGAACATATACACACAGCAATCCTTATCATCCAAAACCGGCATCAATGGTCTATGGTTCAAATCCGGATACAACAATGTTTTTGCCAGCAAGGCACGCAACTTTGCCCGCTGGGGTTTACTAGCCCAAAACGGCTTCAAATGGAACGGTGTGCAGCTGATTGATACGGGCTATGCCAGGCAATCGGTGAATACTTCACAGAACCTGAATCTTAGTTATGGTTACCTGTGGTGGCTGAATGGCAAAAAATCTTTTATGGTTCCCACATCTCAAATTGTTTTCCCGGGTAATTTTATTCCCAATGCACCAGCCGATATGTTTGCTGCTATTGGCAGCAAAGGGCAGATAGCCAGCATTTCTCCTTCGCGAAAAATCGTATGGATTCGCATGGGTGAGAACCCAACCGGACAACTCAGCGATGTGCCCTTTTTACTGGCCGATAAAGTATGGAGCCGCATCAACACCCTGGCCTGTAACAGCACAGCAACCCGTGGAATACAACCCAAACAGGCAGGGGTTTATCCCAATCCCGCCAAAGACCGCTTGTATGTGCCCAATGAGGGGGAATATCAGGTATTGGAATTAACCGGAAAGTTGCTGCAAAAAGGTAGTGCAGACAGCAATCTTTTCATTGATATCAGCGGACTTAAACCCGGTGTGTACCTGCTAAGCGGAATGAACGGTTCGTTCCGCTTTGTGAAACAGCACTAAAGTTTGCTTTTGATAGCGGCTTTCAGGGCATCTGATTCGATGTAGCCGCTTTGCTGCCAGAGGGATTTTCCGTTTCTGTAAAGAAAAAGATAAGGCACATTGTCAAGCGATAATTCCTTTACCAGCCGCGGATTATCGTCGTAATTGATTTTTACCACCTTCAATTTTCCGGCATTTGCCTGCTCAATTTCCGGCAAATACGCCATGATTTTGCGGCAGGGGGCGCACCACTTGGCCCAAAAATCTACCAGCACCAATGTGTCTTTGATGCCGGCCATCATTGCCTCAAAATCGGCTTTTTTCATGCCTTTTTCCATGGCACCTGCCGGACTCTCCACTGCTCGGTTTTCATAGGTCCAGCGGCTCATGCCGCCTTCCATGTTGTAAACGGCCGGAAATCCCATGTCTTTCAATATTTCTGCTGCCCTTGCGCTCCTGCCACCGGCCAGGCAATACACAAATACCGGCTGGGTGGTATCCAGTTGCTTGAGGCGATCGCCGAAAGATGGATCGTTCACATCCATATTCACCGCACCTTGTAAATGACCGCCGTTAAACTCCTCATCGGTACGCACATCCAGCACAATTTTGGCGGGTGTGCTTTTCAAGCGGCTCTCAAATGCAGCCGTACTGAGGTTTTCAACTGTTACAGACTTGCCTGTTGTTTTGGAAGGTTGCTGTGAACATGCCCCCATTGCCATAAAAATGAGGGTTGCGAACATTGTTGTTTTCATCATGCGGCAAAGTTGCAATAAATTTTTAGGCCGTAATGTGATTTATGTTGCAAAAAAAATGTCGATTCTCTAAAAACAATTACAATTCCCGGTGGTTTATTGTGTGGGGTAGATTAAGTTTTCATAGCTGACGAAGTCCGGGCTTGTCCCGGATTTTGTCATTTTACAGGGTTATGTTTATTTGCCGCTGCTGCCATAACCGCCTGTACCGCGGGCGGTTTCGGTGAGTTGGTCGGCCATCATCCACTTTACGGTTTCGTGGCGGGCAATGATCATTTGTGCTATGCGTTCGCCGTTGGCAATTTCAAATGCTTCCTGGCCCAGGTTGATAAGCAATACTTTAATTTCTCCTCTGTAATCTGCATCGATGGTGCCAGGCGAATTGAGCACGGTAACGCCATGTTTCAGGGCCAACCCGCTGCGGGGTCTTATCTGGGCTTCATGGCCTTCGGGCAATTCGATGATCAATCCTGTGGGAATGAGTTTTCTTTCACCGGGCGAGAGTAAGATGGGTTCAGAGAGGTTTGCGTGCAGGTCCATACCCGCACTGTGGCTGGTTTGATATTGTGGCAAAGGGTTGCCGGAGTGATTAATTATTTTTACGAGCAGCATTCCTGGGGGCCTCTGCCAGCCACACGGCGAGCAGGTAGGCGGGGATGGTTAGATATGCAATATAAGGAACAATTTCCTGATAAACAAGTGCCATGTACCCCAGCACAGCGGCAAATACCATGATACTGACCAAGGTCATGCTTTTGTAGGGCACCGGATAATGCCGCTGCCCCCAGAAGTAACCCAGCAGAACCATTCCGCCGTAGGCAGCGAGGGTGGTCCAGGCGCTGCTGATGAATGAATATTGGGGTATGAACATGAAATTTCCCAGCAGCGTGATGCCGGCTCCAAACAGCGCCGTGTAGGCCCCCAGCATGGTTTTGTTGCTTAGTTTGTACCAGATGCTCAGGTTGTAATAAATGCCCAGCAGCCAGTTGGCCATCAGCAGCACCGGCACAATCTGCAGGCCCCGTGCATCGGTGAAATAGTCGGTTTTACGTATGAGCAGGGGAGCCAGCCAGGGCAAACAAGCCATGGTGCACACATAAATGAAGCCGCAAACGTACACAAACACGGTCATTACCTGTGCGTATGTTTGAGGGGCCCTGTCGCTCTCTGCCTGTTTGAAGAAAAAAGGTTCTGCGGCAAAACGAAATGCCTGCACAAACAATGTCATTACCATGCTGAGCTTGTAGAAAGCACCATAAATTCCGGCTTCATAATCTCCGCCGTTGGAGGGCAGTAGCTGTTTCAGCAAAATGCGGTCCAGGGTTTCGTTAATCATGCCTGCAAGACCTACAATTACCATGGGCAGACTGTATGCCAGCAATTTTTTGAACAGACCAAAATCAAATCCCCATTTGAGGTTCAACCACACGCGGCCCAGCAAGGGCAAAGTGATGAGCGATGCCACAAGGTTGCTCAAGAAGATATACTCCAGCATTTTGGCCGGGTCGTAAATAGAATTTACCCAGGTATAGCCCTTGGACAGCAACAGCGGACAACCCCAGAGGAAGAACAAATTCAGCCCTATGTTCACGGCAATGTTGATGGAGCGCACCAGCACAAAGCGCCAGGGTTTTTCGGCAAACCGCAGCCAGGCAAAGCCAAGGGAAGAAACCGCATCGGCGGCCAGAATGGCGGTAAACCAGATGGCATAATGCGGTTTGGAAGGATAACCGGCCATGCTCATCAATCCTTCTGAGTATAAATTACCCAGCAACAACCAGATAAACCCGGAACAAAGCAGGGCTATAACGGCCGTTGAAAATACTTTCTCGGGTTTGTACTCATCTTTTTTGCGGGCGAAATTGAAAAAACCGGTTTCCAGTCCGAATGCAGCAATAACGGCTATAAAAGACGCATAGCTAAACATCACATTCACTTCGCCATAGTCATCTACCTTGCCAAGGGAGGCCGTGTACAGCGGAACCAGTAGAAAATTAAGCAACCTGCCCACCATGGTGGTTAAACCGTACACTGCGGTTTGCGAGGCGAGTTTTCTAATGAGCGGGTTGATGGTGAGTTTAATTTATCGTAATATTACGATTTAGCTTGTCAGGATGATTTTACAGACTGTTCTTTAGTACATTAAATGACCGCTGCACCTTTTTTTCATACAATATTGTCAGTTGATAATTTCCGGGTGCTGCGGAGGCCATATTCACCGTGGCTTTGCCGTTTTTTAGTTTGCCGGTTTGAACTCTTCTGCCCGCGGCATCCGTTAGTTCATAGCGCAGGTTTTCGGCGTTGCCGGCATCAATTTGCAACAAATGGGCCGTTGGATTTGGAAATACTTTTATTGGAAAACCGTAAAAAAGCGGAGCCGTTCCGGTGGGGGTAACCACATAGGCCTGCTGTACGCCGGCACTGCTGCTGCCTCCGGTGCCTTCTGCCACCGTAAATGTGGATTGCCCCGCAGTGAACGTTACAACGCCCCCGGCACCTGTAGCCGTGCCGCCCCCGGCATTGATGGATTCCTGGGCAGTAAGCAGGTTGGTAAAGACTGAAAACAGGATGATAATCGCCAAGCGGTATTTCATGGTAATTCAAATAAAATGCATTTTATCCGAAAAACAGAAAGTGCAGTGCTATATTGCTTCAGAATTTCCATGAACTCATTGATTTTTCGATGTATATTGTTGCTGACAGGATGGATGTTTTCAGCAGGGCTGTTCGCATCAGGGCACAATCTGCGCCTTATTGTGCGGCTGGACGACTGCTATTTGTCAGGTGATCCGCAAACAGAAAAAATCATCCGGATTTTTGCCAAACATAAAACGCCCCTGAATGTGGGTATTATCCCTGTTAATCGGCTTACTAAAGAACAGGCAGACACATTAAACCCGATTTACCTGAACCCTTATGTGGAAGTTTTCATGCACGGATACCGGCATGAAAAATATAAGGTAGACGAGTTTACAGGGATACCCTATTATGGACAGTGGGAAAAGATTATGGCCGGCAAGGATACCTTACAGGCACGCAACATTTATCCCAATTGCTTTGCACCTCCCTGGAATGGTTATGATGAAAACACCCTGATTGCCATAGCCAATAATGGTTTTTCAATCATTTCAGCAAATGAATTTGGCCCTAAAAACAACCTCGAAATTAAATACATTCCTTCCACCTGTTATTCTGTTAAAGATGCTATTAATTTAATGAATAAAGGATCACTATATAAAGGTATAATTGTTTTGTTAATACACCCTTATTCCTTTAATTCAGAAAATGATTTTAAAACGCTGGAAGAGCTTTTAAAAACCGCTCGGTTTAACAAGGCAGAAAGTCTATTTTTTTCAAATTTAAATTCCGCTGATGAAAACATTTCCGCAAGGCGTCTTGAATATCACCAATACCCTTTATTATATTGGTTCAGAAGCCAAAATATAATAGGTTTCAATAAAAACATATATTACGATTTTGGGTCGCTTATTTTTATGAATATATTAGAATGGATTTTACTTGTTGGCGCCTTGCTTTATTTGCACTTAAAAAAGATTATTTATCACAAAATATATTCATCGGTTTTTGTGGGAATCATTTTATTTTCTGCATTGGTTTTTTCGTATATCAACCAATACAATAGTTACCGCTGGATATTATTAAATAAAGTGCTGGTTATTTCTTCAATAATCTGGTTAAATAACCGATTAATTCAGAAAAAACAACTCAAAGAAGTGCAGGCCAGGTAACCGGGTCGGTTTCGTGCATCATGGCATACACCTTCATAAATATTTCATCAACACCGGGTTTGCTGAAATAATCGCCATCGGTGCCATAGGCGGGCCTGTGTGGCTGTGCGGCGATGGTGAGCGGTGCGCTGTCGAGGTAGCGGTAACCACCTTGATTTTCCAGTATCTGCTGCAGTATAAACGCCGAGGCACCACCGGGTACATCTTCATCCAGCACCACCAGGCGGTTGGTTTCTTTCAAGCTTTCCACAATCAGGTGGTTCACATCAAAGGGCAGCAGGGTTTGCACGTCAATGATTTCCAAACGAATGCCATGTTCGGCCAGCATATCGGCGGCTTCCAGGGCTATGCGGCAGCAGCTTCCGTAGGTTACCAGCGTGGCGTGCTCCCCGTAGCGCAGGGTGTCGGGGCGGCCCAGGGGCACGGTAAACTCGTCCATGTTCTGGGGCAGCTTTTCCTTGATGCGGTAGCCATTGAGGCATTCCACCACCAGGGCGGGTTCGTCGCTTTTCAGCAGGGTGTTGTACATGCCTGCAGCCTGCGTCATGTTGCGGGGCACACACACGTGCATGCCGCGCACCGCATGGATGATGGTTCCCATGGGGCTGCCGCTGTGCCAGATGCCTTCCAGGCGGTGGCCGCGGGTGCGGATAATCACCGGTGCTTTTTGTCCGCCTTTGGTGCGGTATTGCAGGGTGGCTATGTCGTCGCTCATCACCTCCAGGGCATAGAGCAGGTAATCTAAATATTGAATTTCAGCGATGGGTCGCAGGCCACGCATGGCGGCTCCCAGCCCTTCGCCCACAATGCTCCACTCGCGGATGCCTTTGTCAGTAACGCGCAGTTCGCCGTATTTTTCCTGCAAACCGCTGAAACCCTGGTTCACATCGCCAATTTTACCCACGTCTTCACCAAAGGCAAACACGCGTGGATCGCGCTGCATGGCAGCATCGAAGCAGGCACGCACCACCATGTAGCCATCCACCACTTCATCGCTGTATTGGGGCGGCACTTCGGGCACGTTGAGGGCACTGCCCGCACTTTGGCTGTGCAGGTGGCTGCTGTAGCGGTTATGGTTCAGTTCGGTAAACTGCCGGTAGAAATCCAGCAGGGGTTGTTTTTGTGCTGCATCCAGTGAAGCGGTGAGGCGCAATGCTTTGTGCAGTGCGTTTCCGATGTCTTTGCGCAGGGGATCGGATTTGCTTTGCAACCCTGCGCTGATTTCGGCAAACTCGGCGGTGGCAACACCCTGCGCGGCCATGTTGTTTATGATATCGCAAAAACCGGCCACCTCCGATTTGATGGTGCCCAGAAATGCGTTCCACGCGGCCTTTTGGGCGTCGCGCACGCTTTGCGTGGCTTCTTGTTCAATGGCATCGGCTTCTTCGGCGGAGGCCAGGTCATTGGCGATGAGCCATTCGCGCATTTTGGCAATGCAGTCGTATTCCTGTTCCCACTCCAGGCGCTCTTTACTTTTGTAGCGCTCGTGGCTGCCGCTGGTGCTGTGGCCCTGGGGTTGGGTAACTTCGGTAACGTGCACCAGTACGGGGGTGTGCTTTTGGCGGCAAACGTCTGCGGCCTGTTTATACACTTTGCAGAGCTCGGCATAATCCCAGCCCTTCACGGTGAATATTTCCATGCCCTGCCCGAATTTATCGGTCTGGAAGCCGCTGAGCAGGCGTGATATGTTTTCTTTGGCTGTTTGGTATTTGGCGGGCACGGAAATGCCGTAGCCATCGTCCCACACACTCATCAGCAGGGGCACCTGCATTACGCAGGCGGCATTCATGGTTTCCCAGAAGATGCCTTCGCTGGTACTGGCGTTGCCGATGGTACCAAACGCAATTTCATTGCCTTTCAGCGAAAAATCGGTGTAGGCGTGCAGGTCAGCGTTTTCGCGGTATAGTTTGCTGGCCAGGGCCAAACCCAGCAGGCGCGGCATTTGTCCGGCGGTGGGAGAGATATCGGCGCTAACGTTAGGACGGTCGGTTTGGGGCAGCCAGTTGCCCTGCTCATCAAGCAGGCGGGTGGCAAAGTGTCCGTTCATGCTGCGGCCGCCGCTGGCGGGTTCGCGGTCGGTGTCGGGATCGGCGTAGAGCTGGGCAAAGAACTGCTGCACGGTGCTCATGCCGCGGGCAAACATGAAGGTTTGGTCGCGGTAGTAGCCGCTGCGCCAGTCGCCATTTTGAAACACTTTGGCCATGGCAATCTGGGCCACTTCTTTTCCATCGCCGAAAATGCCGAATTTGGCTTTTCCGGTCAGCACTTCCTTGCGGCCCAGGAGACTTGCCTGACGGCTCTCACAGGCCATTCGGAAATCGTGGAGCACCTGTTTGCGAAAGTCTTCCCTTGTTAGGGCTGCGGGGGCGTTGGCAGCATCTTCCATTTGTGGTGCAAAAATACGGCTTTTTCTATTACGGGATTATTTCCTGCGGCGCAGCCACCATGCCAGGCCTATTCCCATGATGGCGCCGAAGAGAATAGGCAGCCAATAGTTGGTGGGTTTGGTGGCTTGCAGGATGATGGTGGCGATGCAATGGGGCATGGGGCAAAGGTAGGGTTTACATTTAAACTACAAGGGTGAGGGTGGTGGTGGCTTGCAGGTTATACAAAAACAGCTTGCCAGGCTAGCACTATGCTGGGGTTGAGATTTAGGAGGAGGAGGGTGGGCATGGGTTAACGTTTTGCAGCTACCCGAAGGGCGGGCAATTCACCACAAATTCTGATTAAAAGCACAAATTTTTATTTACAACAACACTGTCTTTGGAACACGAAACCACGCCTTTTGGGTAGGTGCTGTTACAAGCTGCCCTTCTCTCTGTCATGGTTTGTTTGTCGTCTGTGATGCTGTGTCGGTGAGGTTGGGCAGGCACACTATTTTGCAAGCTTTGGCTTGTGGGTTGGCTTATGTGGCTTGCAAATGTGTGTGACTGTAGCATGGCGTCTATTCTATAACTTTTTCAAAAATTCCAACTACTCTAAAATTATTCAATTCGTCTTCAGATAATTCAATTTCTGAATAATCAGGATCTGTCGATAAAGGCTTTAAGATTATTGATTCATGTTTGCGTTCTTCATTAGAATTACTCCGTTTGCTATGATATTCTTTAACTGTATAACCAGAACCGAATTCTGAGTCATGAATATTTGTAGATTCAACTAAAACAATTCTACCGTTCCTTGTCCCTCCTTCGTCTTGTTTGAATAGACAATACGAACCATTAGGTATTTTTTTATTCATAGATTCTCCAATAACCTTGCAAATAAAATAGCCCTTTTTAACTGAAATATTAAATGGCGGTTCTATCCATGTCAACTCTGAATGTTGCTGCAAGTCGCTAAAGTTTCCTGCTGCTGCGGAGATATCAACTAATGGAATTGAATTGACGTATGGTTTTGCTTCTTCAAACCGTAGGATTCTGAATGGAATTTCTTTTTTGAAAGTCTCGATGTGATTTCGTAAATACTCTCTCAATTCTTTGTTGTAAGCGTAGATAAAAGTTCCCTTTATTCCACGATACATTATTGTCTTGTAAATATTAACAATATAGTTCTTTAGTTCTTCTTCATTTACTCCGATTCGCCCATATTTATCAAAATAGTTACTTGAATCAATTTCGATTTTATTTGTAGCAGGGTTGTAATTTATTTCTTTTCCGAAAATAACTCCAGTATAGTTTAAATCATATCCTTGAACTGTATGAATACAACCAATTTCATGCAAAGGTTTATTAATGTCTTTTGGATTGTTAATCCAATCTTTATCGGTTTGATTCCATTGAAATTGTAGGCCTTCAATTTCTATATCTATCGCATCTGGGGTTGGATTCTTTTTTTTGGGGTCAGATTGCCATTCCCATGAATACCCTGCAACTAACCTACACAAGTTATAGTCTTCTTCTTTTTTTGATAATTCGGTATACAAATCTTTAAATGATTCAAA
>JBILTS010000088.1:0-9524 GCA_044371405.1 Bacteroidia bacterium | reverse complement strand
TATATTTATACCTTTGGGTATTTACCGCCGATAAATTGTGCTGTGTAACTGCAGAAGCCGCCTGAAGTAAATCTTCTGTGCCAGCAGTGTCTATGCCAAAAACTGAAACATCAAATTCGTCCCGCTCTACTTTGGGAATTTGGGTTAGTATTGGCCTTGTGTACAATGTACCAAATTGATCTACAGGACCAATTCTTTCGCTTTTCATGTAACCGTTATTGGCATCACCAATCATCTCTCCCTCAACCCCAACATAGGCGGCCACAGATCCGAATGTGTGTTTCTCCTGGGCGGTTCCCGGCTGAGTGCCTTTCTTGCCCAAACACACCCACATGGCATCGGCTGTGCGATACTGTGAACTATCAAAAATATTGCTGCCGATAAGGTTCAGTGCCTGCAACACTTCCGGTTTCCAGGTATTAGCGAAGTTTTGTCTGCGGCTAAAAATGGTAACATAATTGCTGTCCGGAAGGGCATTGATAAAATCGATAAACTTATCCTGCTCAGACTCAATATTCATTTGAAATGCGTAATAGAGCTGCTCATCGCTCGAATGACCAAAAGCAGACCACAGGGCCCCGGGCCAACAATCCGGCCATATTTTTGCCGGATCTACCGCTTCCCGTAACAATTTTTTACCGTTCCAGGGAATGGCCACGAGTCCTTCCTTACAAACGCCCCAGTTCATATCCTGCCCGCCAAAGCCACCTTCTTTAACACCCTTGTTTGGATGAAACATATACTGGCAGTCAATGTATATTTTCTTGAGTACCTTTTTAAATTTCAGACTTTTGGAAGCGGAGTCTACCCGCATGTCAACCAACTCGTTTCGAGAAACCGGGTCAGTATATTGCCAGTGCACGTTTTGCATCCAGCCATTCGTGTGTGATTTGATGTAGGTAAACGAACCAGTTTGCCATCCTCCGCCTTCATTCACCGATGCACTGATACGGGCCCTCCAATAATATGGCAAGGTATCTTTCAGCAACGGCAACTTTGTGGTCCAGCTTGCCAGTATGGCACGGTTCAGTGGTTTACCCTGCTTTTCCAGTGATATCAGTAAAGGGCTGTTAAATCTTGGCGTTGTGTCCAATTCGAAATAGTAATCCTCGTTCTGCTTAAAGACATTACCCGCCTGGGCCACCAGATCGACCGTATCCCTGCCCCAAATAGCAAAATTCTTGGGTGATATGAGATTCACCCCATTACCCGGTATATAACGCTTCAGGGTGGCAGCATTGTTCAGATAAGTGTATTCGTCAGGATTTTTTTCTTTGTTAACGGTAATATTAAAAAAGTTCTCTCCTTTTATCTGTACATCTTTTGACGCAACCCGCAGGAAAATGGTATCCTCAAATCCGCGCTGCTTAGACCTTGTGCTGTAATTCCTCTTGGTCACACCGTCAGGATAAATCCACTGCAGGTTCACCGAAAAACTATCTGATACCCCACGACCATAATTCCGCACCACCACGCCTACATCGAAGCTATCCATCAGGGCAAAAGCACCCTCAGGTTTTAGAAAGATACTCTGGCTATTTATGCTAAAATCAGGCAACTGCGGCGTGTATACTGCAATCGCCGGATCCCCCTGCAGAAACAACTGTCGCGAATGAATTTTATTCAGCGATGAACCGGGATTCTGCCAGCGTGCAAGCATGGTCTTCAGAACCCCGCCCAAGGTTTTATTGGGCGTAGAATCAAAATAAACTTCATAAAAATAACGCATCTGAGAACTGATGGTATACAACTCACTGAGTGATACCTGCCCCATGAATGCGATTGCACCTTTCTTTTCACCTCTAAAAACGCGTTCTCCCAGTCCTTTTTGGGTTGTCGGCAAAGCGGGATTGCCCACCTGACATCCGTTAAAATAGCAAATGGGATATTTGCCTTCGTTCAGGTATTTCTCGGGCACGCCAATATCAATGTCTGTGACGGAAAGACTGCCATGCCCAAGAAATGAGATGAGACTGGTACCGCTATTGATACGACTAACGATTTTATCCTTGAAATTGGGATCTACAATACCGATGGAAGACTTTGAAAACTGTGTAACCACGCCGGCAAAAGGGTCTCCCTCAGGATAAACACGCAGTCCATCTACAATATTTTTAATAATATTACTTTCATTGGCATTGGATCCACCACTCAAATGAAGAATCTGTTTCTGCCATTCCTGATAATTATTTTCCGGCCTGATGTAGCCCTTAAGTTTATCTAGATAAATACTAATATCCCTTGCACTGTCTGCAGGTATCCTCCCGGTAGCTATGGCGGGCTCCATGGGCTTGGCATTGCCAAGACCGGAAGTAAACATCCAGTCACTCACCGGATGTCCGATGGTGGGTACATGGTTAAACTTACGAAGAGGCAGCAGTTGACTTAGACCACTGCCCCGGTTGTAACCATTGTCAAATCCGCGCCCAATCAGCAAAAGAAATTTAGGTTGTGAGCTTGGGCTGCTTTTTTCAATCAGGAATTTACAATAATTACGAATTGCCAGCGGATGGGGTAATCCGTAGCTGAAATAATCATAAAGATTTTGAACAAGATTCAGCTGAACGCTGTAACGGTTTTCGCGCAGAGCTTTGTAATCGTTTAATTCTCCTTTTGGGCTCACCAGGGTGCGGCTGGAAACCATCAAAAACTCGCAGTTCCCAATGTGGTAATTGTAATTGATCTGCGAAACCGTATCCACTCGGAAAAATGGCAGCATTTCCACCCTGCTTTCATCAATCAGTGATATACGTCCGCGCTGAGCCATGGGCGGCACTACCACACTCAGTTTTCGGGTGCCAGGGTCTAGAACGCCTGTGTACCTTAAACCATTTACCTCGTCATAAAAAACAGGGTTATTCTGAGGGCTTTTCCCATAGTTGGACCATTCTTCGGTATGAGGTGCATAAGCGGTATCTTCATAGAAAAAATAGCGCGATGAGTCCTTGAAATCATTGTTGCGCGGATAGTGAAGTACAGTGTGGGAATGACCATACATGCCACTACCTGAACCACCGGCCAATTGGGGATTAAACAAGAGCAATGACTGATCCTGCCCCATGTCAGCTGTCTTGAGTTTAAAACGCTGTGTAACAGGCCTTATTCCAAGAAATGTGGTATCGGAAAGTAGTGTTTTAACATTGCCATCGGCACTAATTTGTGTGGCAAAACGATTATTGGGAACGGTACTTCCGGGCGGGGGTGGCGTGTGTGCGGTCAGACCGGTTTCCAGCTCCGGCATGGGACCCAAGGGATTCAAATCAGGATGCTTTAAAATTACCGAATATTGACTGGGAGCCCAGAAATAATCGCCCACAAAACCCTCACCGGGCATGTAATCACTGTAAAAAACAGCATGATTCCCCAATGCCATGTACTCACCCTCACTATAGTTTTGATCGGGTGCATACACAAATCTGCTAATGTGGTAATTTCGTGAAGGAATTGCAGCAGACCCGGTAAATGAGGTGTATCTGAGGTTTTTTCTGCCTGGACGAACCGTAAAAAAATAAACATTGGTGTCAGACATCATGTTTTTCAACTGATGCCGCTGATGCTCGGGTTTCTCATACAGCCCCTGATCAATTTCTCCTGTGGCAGGGTGACCTACAAACTCAATGTAGTCAAAGGCATCCAGCCGATTATTTGAATTCTGATCGTAAATATACACGGGCACCTGCTGTCCCATGTTGTAAATGGCAAAATCATTAATTGAAATATTATTCAGAAATAGGCCCCGGGAAGTAAACCATGGCTCTATGGAAAAGTAACCCAGGCGATATACGTTATCTTTCCAGATTTTAATTTTCCCATGAAATTGCGTCCAATCTAACCATTCATTGCCGTAGGTTTGTGAAAAAGAATCGGTTTTTCCGGCGATAGCCAGAATCAAACAAAGCATAAGCTTTTTGAACCGATTAATCATACTACAAAATTATGGAAAATAATCCAAATAAAAGTCAAGACAGAGCCACATTAGTCATGTTGCCAATGCCACTGGGAAGCAATTCGGCGAACAGCATGCTTCATAGTGAATTTAACCTCCATGTAAACACCATTAACTGTTGGGTGGTCGAAAATGCACGCACTTTCAGGCGATTTATTTCCTCACTGAAGAGACCCATTGATATTGAAAAACTCAATATTTTTGAATTGCACAGAGATTATGACAGACTTACACTACGGCAATTCCTGGAGGAAAACATTCAGCGAGGCAGCATTGGCGTTGCCAGCGAAGCCGGGGTACCGGGCATGGCAGATCCCGGCGCTGAAATAGCATCATGGGCACATACCAATGACGTAGCTGTTATCTCCGTTACCGGCCCATCAAGTTTGATACTTGCACTAAGCGGCAGTGGATTAAACGGACAACAGTTCACTTTCCATGGATACGCACCGGTCAAAGATGACGAATTGCGCTCTTTTTTGGGTAAAATGGCCAAAGACTGCGAAAAAACCGGTTATACCCAAGGGCTGATAGAAGCGCCTTATCGCTCAGACCGGCTGCTAACCCAACTGCTGTCTGTTTTGAATGATACAATGAAGATATGCATTGCCTGCAACCTGCATGAACCTGATGGTTTTATCAAAACCCGAACCGTTGCAGGGTGGAAGCTATCCAAACAAACAATAGGCAAAAAACCCTGCATTTTCCTTGTCGGCAGATAGCATCGTAAAATCCCGAAATCATTGTACCTTTGTTGCGTAAAACATATATCATTTCATGGTAAACGATATCTTCAAAAAAGTGGTAAACCGCATGGGGCCTCTGGGCGAGCACGCCGATGATGCCCACGGATATTTCACCTTTCCTAAACTGGAGGGTCCCATTGGCCCTCGCATGATGTTCAACGGAAAAATGAAGTTGAACTGGAGTTTAAACAACTATCTGGGCCTGGCCAATCATCCTGAGGTAATGAAAGCCGATACCGATGCTGCAGCACAGTTTGGAATGGCCTATCCCATGGGAGCCCGCATGATGAGCGGTAACAGCAATTATCATGAACAACTGGAAAGAGACCTTGCAGAATTCATTGGCAAACCCGACGTAATTCTGCTCAATTTTGGTTATCAGGGTGTGGTTTCAGCCATTGATGCCCTGGTAGACCGCCACGATATCATTGTATATGACGCCGAATCGCATGCATGCATCATTGATGGCATGCGTCTGCACATTGGCAAGCGTTTCATGTATCAGCACAACAACATTGAAAGTTTAGAGAAACAGCTTACCCATGCCACCAAACTGGCCGAAAAAACCGGCGGTGGCATCATGGTGATTACGGAAGGAGTTTTTGGTATGAGCGGATCTCAAGGAAAACTCAAGGAAATTGTTGCCCTGAAAGAAAAATTCAACTTCCGTCTTTTTGTTGACGATGCACACGGATTCGGCACCATGGGTAAAACCGGAGCCGGCACAGGCGAGGAGCAAAACTGCATGGATGGCATTGATGTTTACTTCAGCACCTTTGCCAAAAGTATGGCCGGAATCGGTGCATTCATCGGTGCTACTGCTGAGGTAATAAAATATTTACGCTACAACATGCGCAGTCAGATATACGCCAAAGCACTGCCAATGCCTCTGACCATAGGATCCATCAAGCGTCTGGAGCTCATCAGAAACAGACCGGAATTAAAAGATAACCTCTGGAAGATAGTAAATGCCCTGCAAAACGGCTTGCGTGACGCAGGTTTCAATATTGGCATTACCACAACACCGGTAACCCCTGTATTATTGAACGGAACCATTCCCGAAGCCACACACATGACCTTTGACCTTAGGGAAAATTTCGACATCTTCTGCAGTATTGTAGTTTATCCGGTGGTACCCAAAGGCGTTATCATGCTGCGCCTTATTCCGACCGCGGTTCATACGCTAGAGGATGTTGCGGAAACCATCAATGCCTTCAAAGCCATTAAGCACAAGCTGGATAGCGGACAATACCGTCAGGAAAAACTGGCTACCGCAAAAAACTAATACGCTATGCGCAATCAAAGCCCCGGCCCGTGGGTGTCTCTAACCAGGAGCGAATATGCCGGGGCTTTTTTTATGCTCACTATCGCGATTTTACTGGCCCTAATCCCGTCTTTTATGGGCTTGAAACGACAGGATACAATTGTTTACCACACCGACAGCACACAATTGTCAGCGCTGATGGCCAGACACCTTGCCGCCACCGATTCATTTTTTAAAAGGAAAAAACACCGGCCAACCTATTGGCAAAGACTTAAAACGGAGGATTTGGAGCAAATGGGTTTAAATGAGGAGGAGGCAAACCGGGTATACGAAAAAATTAAAATGGGGCACCGGTATGGCTCTCTGGCTGAATTGAGCCGCGAAACCGGCATAGATACGACAATCCTGAAAAATTCGATTGTCCAACCTTCCTTTACCAAAGGAAAAACCAAGCGGCAAAGCATGGTTGAACTCAACAGTTGCGACACCACAGACTTAATTTCTTTGCCAGGGATAGGAAGCAAAACAGCCACAAGGATCATTCGTTTTCGCGATGCCCTGGGTGGATTTTACCAAAAAGAACAAATTTTAGAGACCCGTTTTACAGACAGCATTGCACTAAAAAAATTGTTCCCATCTTTTCAGGTCAATCCGGGGTTAATTCGCAGAATTCCAGTGCAAAAAGCCAATCTTGAAAGTTTCAAAAAACACCCTTATTTGAATGAAAAACAAGCCAGGGTTATCATCGCATTCCGTAATCAACACGGAAAATTATCGGAAAAACACCTCAGAGAAATAAAAATAATTTCATCCCAGGAACTATCCAGAATATTGCCATATCTGGATTTTAACGAATAAACCGATTTGTTTACCCAAATGTAATTTTCGATAACATACATGCAATATTGATGTGTATTTTTGCAGAATAATATGGAATTTACCGCAGACGAGAATGTGACAATGATCAGGCAAACCGTTAAGGATTTTGCCGAAAAAAATATCAGACCCCATTTCATGGAATGGGATGAAAGTCAGGAATTTCCTGTACACGTTTTTAAGGCACTTGGAGAACTAGGCCTGATGGGGGTTTTGGTACCAGAGGAATACGGTGGTTCAGGCCTGGGATACCATGAATATGTAGCGGCCATAGAAGAACTAGCCAAAGTTTGCGGAAGCATAGGATTGAGCATGGCTGCACATAACAGCCTGTGCACAGGCCACATCATGATGTTTGGTAACGAAGAGCAGAAAAAGCGCTGGCTACCCAAACTGGCCACAGGTGAATGGATTGGAGCATGGGGCCTCACCGAAGCCAACACCGGATCTGATGCACTAAGAATGCAGTGCGTGGCCAAAAAAGAAGGTGAAGATTGGGTTCTGAATGGAACAAAAAACTGGATCACGCACGGCATCACCGGAAATGTAGCAGTTGTATTGGCCCGCACGGGCGATTTACTGGACAGCCATGGCATTACCGCCTTCGTTGTGGAGCGTGGAACACCCGGCTTTAGGGGTGGTAAAAAAGAAAATAAACTGGGGATGCGCGCCAGTGAAACTGCAGAGCTCATTTTCGAAGATTGCCGCATTCCTGATGCCAACCGTTTGGGCAATATTGGCGATGGATTCATACAGGCCATGAAGATTTTGGATGGCGGGCGTATTTCCATCGCGGCCCTGTCACTGGGCATCGCCAAAGGAGCTTATGAGGCGAGCATAAAATACAGCAAGGAACGTCAGCAATTTGGTCAGCCCATCGCCAATTTTCAGGCCATAGGTTTTAAACTGGCTGACATGGCCACCCGAATTGAAGCAGCCGAATTGCTAACTCACCAGGCTGCCAACCTAAAAAACAAAGGAAAAAGCATCAATAAAGAAAGCGCCATGGCCAAATATTACGCGAGTGAAGTCAGCGTTTTCTGCAGCAATGAAGCAGTTCAGATATTTGGCGGCTATGGATATACCAAAGATTTTCCGGTAGAGAAATTCTATCGCGATTGCAAACTATGCACCATCGGCGAAGGCACCAGCGAAATACAAAAGCTTGTCATAAGCCGTGCAGTACTGAAGTCGTAATTATTTTGAAAATTGAATAATTTTTGTTATATTTGCACTCCCAAAAAAAGAAAGTAGGTAGGAAAAAACATGATACTTATCAACGTAAAAGAAAGCGATTCGCTCGACAAAGCGCTGAAGAAATTCAAAAAGAAATTCGAAAAGACAGGTGTGGTTAAAGAACTTCGTGCCCGTCAATCTTTTGAAAAGCCCTGCATAACCAAACGCATGCAAAAGATTCGTGCTGCTTATCGTCAGCAAATGCAGCGTCAGGAAATGGAACCATAATCGCAAGATTAATCTCTAATACAAAGCCGCGTTCTGCGGCTTTTTTTATGCCTCTAACAAATAATCGGCCTTCCGAACCTCATGCACACCCTCAAAGGTTATGGAATAAACAAAACCGGGCATCAAACTAAACGCCCCTATATTTCCCAATGCATCCATAGCCAGTAGGCAAACCTGTTTGCCCCTGCATTTTTCTCCGCGCCGTTTGTAGTATCGTTTTATGACCGCTTCGCAGGCCGCCTGCGGACGCTTCCCATTTCTCATGGCTTCTACCACGCTATGAGAGGCAGCTATCCTAATCATTTCCTCTCCCAGTCCGGAACACGTGGCACCACCAACTTCGCCATCCACATAAAGGCCAGCTCCGATAATGGGCGAATCTCCTACCCTGCCATGCATTTTCCAGGCCATGCCACTGGTAGTGCAAATCCCTGAGAGGCGATTTTGATTATCCAGTGCCAACATACCAATGGTGTCGTGATTCAATTCCCAGTTGGGAGAAGGCGAATACTCAGATTTCTTTAGCCATTCTTTCCATGCGGCCTCTGCCTGTGGTGTAAGTAAATTCTCTTTCTTGAATCCCTGCTCGAGTGCAAATTTCAGTGCTCCTTCGCCGGTAAGCATTACATGCGGAGTTTTTTCCATCACAAGTTTTGCCACAGCTGCAGGATGCACAATATGTTCCAAACAGGCCACAGAACCACAGTTCAGCTGCTCGTCCATGATACACGCATCCAGGGTAACACGTCCGTCTCGGTCGGGAAAACCGCCCAAACCCACGGTATTAACCTTAGGATCCCGCTCTGGTACAGCCACACCCGCCACAATTGCGTCTAAAGCGTGTCCCCCTTTGTTAAGTACTTCCCATGCCGCGGCATTGGCTTCTTTCCCAAAATCCCAGGTAGAAAGCACCACCGGGCCGCTTCTTTTTTTTTCAGTTTTGGCCTGAACCCTGTAGGCAATTCCGAATAGGGAAAGTGCTCCGGTAAGTTTGAGGAAGTCTTTTCTGGACAGCATGCGGACGAAGTTATTTATAAATACCTGATTAATCGAAACAGCATTGGTGTTTATTCACATGGGTTCATAACTAATTTAAATAAAACAGCCACAGCAGCGTTTGATTTGTATCAGTGCATCCCCACGTAGTAGATTTCTTGGATTACCTGGCATTGAACCGGCGAATGTCTGTTCATACAGTATCTGCCTATGAAATCGACTTACAGCAATT
>JBILTS010000005.1:0-39327 GCA_044371405.1 Bacteroidia bacterium | reverse complement strand
ACGCACTGTAAAAATGACGAACTGGATATCGTGAGCGGACTAAACTCAATGACTGTTCGCGGCTGGATGGCCGATTTAATGGAAGCAGGACTTCAGGCGCGTTCAGTACACCGCAAAATTTCTGTTCTTCGCTCTTTTACCCGCTATCTGCGAAAACAAGGTAAATTAAAGTCGGATCCGCTTTCCAAAATAAGCCTGCCAAAAATGCCCAAACGCATCGTGCAGGATATTCCCGCCAGGGACCTGCAGAATATGTTCAGCCATTTCCCCTGGGAGGAACAGGAGAACGGGCAACGCGACCGGTTACTTTTATTGCTTTTTTATTCAACCGGCATGCGATTAAGCGAACTTACTGCCATACAATGCGGCGATGTGGACTTAAACCGAAAAACCGTTCAGGTTACCGGTAAACGCAATAAACAAAGACTGATTCCGCTGCACGACGAAATCTTGGAAGGGCTATCAATATGGATGCAGGGCCGTAAAGGATTACTTTTCCCGCTGGAAACAGGCAAACCCATGTATCGCATGTACATCTATCGGCTCGTAAACCAATATTTACGGCTCTTCAGCGATGCCCTAAAAACCAGTCCGCACGTACTGCGTCATTCATTTGCCACACACATGCTAAACAATGGGGCACAACTCATGGCCATCAAGGAAATACTGGGACATGCCAGTTTGGCCGCTACCCAGGTTTACACCAAAAACAGTTTTGAAAAACTGAAAAAAATTCACGCTTTACACCCCAGAAACTAAAATCAATCGGATTTTTAGTTGCTTTCATCTACTGTGTGACACAAATCACATGGATTGGTGTTGTTTATTTATAAATTGTAGTAAATACTTTTAACAGCGTAAAAATCTAAAATACCCAATACCATGAATATTCATTTTCAAACCATTGGACTGAAAGCGGAACCACGGATTATGGATGTGATATCCGGCAAACTGGAAAGATTAAACCGCATGTACCAGCGCATGCAGGAAGTAAAGGTGATTCTGAAAGAGGAAAAATCGGACACAAAGCGCAATAAAACGTTGGAAATCCGTATTAAAGTGCCAGAAAAGGAACTCTTTGTAATGCAGCAGGACTCCAGTTTTGAGAATGCCACGGACAAAGCCGTAGATGCATTGAAACAGCAAATTTCCCGCCTAAAAGGCAAATTACAGGATCATTAATCGATGGTAGCCAGCACCTTCAACTCTATGGCTATGGGGGTTGGCAAACAATTGATTTCCAGCGTGGTTCTGCAAGGTGGATTTTCGGCAAAATACTCTGCCCACAAGCGATTGTAGGTTTTGAAATCGTCCTTCATATTGGTGAGAAAAACGGTCACATCGATGATGTTTTCCCATTTGCTGCCTGCGTCTTCCAGTATCCAGCGAACGTTCTGAAAAACGCTCCTGCACTGGGTTTCAATATCATAGGAAACAATGTTACCCTCTTCATCCAGTTCAACACCGGGAATTTTTTTGGTTCCCTTTTCGCGGGGTCCCACCCCACTGAGATACAGCATATTGCCTACACGCCTGGCATGCGGATACAACCCAACGGGCTCTGGTGCTTTACCGGAATTAATTACTTCACTCATGATTAATTATTAGATGCAAAGTTACGAATGACACTAGATGATGCATTGCCATTTAACGGCAAAATTCCGTTTGTTCCTCAAATCGAATCCCCATTTTCTCCAGCCGGGGCAATATTTCGTTATACCAATATCGGCTTACAGGAACCACAACGCCCTTTTCAGGACATGACCCTGACAGAACAAGCTCAACCCCTAAAGCGAGTGGAAGCCCCACTGTTTTTGCCATGGCAGTATGCATTTCATCCTCACCCGTTACACTCATTACCGAATGCAGCAATTGTGATTGGCTATTTTTTACAAAACCAATTCTGTGGTACATCACCACTTCATCATGGTCTCCCGGTAGCAAACGCCAACGATCCAAAAGCACAAGTTCCAGCAATTCTGCTGCATTTCCGGGCTTTTTTGCAAAAGACTTATCGCTATCCAGCTCTAAATAATTAAACCAGTCACGGTAGGTCTCATCAATCCACCGATTTTCTATCAACCAATCCGAAAACCTTTGTCCCCTCGGTTTTCCGGTCAATGTGCACGTTAAATCATGGATGGTATTGATATCTGGTGGCAATGCAGACTGAGCGTCCGTAAATCCCAACGAAACCAGTACCTGCCAGTTTTTACAATAGTCTTTTCTTCTCAATGTACCCCTTATGAGGGTGGGCACATCGTTCAAGCCATAAAGGGATGAGTAGGTCAGACTATCGCGATTGGCATAGGCATCAAACTCGCCAAGACCCGGAATTTCTAAAGGATTGGCTTCGGCAAACAATCTATGCCAGGGTATACTTCGCATCTGGTGATTTACCCTGAAAATACTGTTTCCACCCTGACCGGCAAGTACCACATTACGCGGATTCCAGCTAAATTTATATTTCCACGGATTGCCTACACAATCATTTTCTGTAATCAGTCCTCCGCAATAGCTTTCAAATGAAGTTATTTCGCCTCCTTCGGCCCGAATCTCATCCATGGCCTTCATGGCGCTTAGATGGTCAATCCCCGGATCAAGGCCCAATTCATTTAAAAAAACCAACCCTAATTGCGCCGCCGCATCATTCAAATTCCGCATGGCATCGCTCACATAAGAGGCTGAAGCAAAATGGACCTTGTACTTCAAACACAGTTCTGCTACAGCAGGATGCATGGCAGGAGGAAGCAGTGAAACTACCATCTCCTTTCCCGCTATAAACGGCTCAAGTTCGGCAGTATTGGCCACATTCATGACACTGAAGTCCGCCTTTAGATCTGCAGCATGTTTTATCAATTCTTGCTCGCTGGCATCACAAACAACAAATGGCCTTTGCGTTTCATGGCAATAGGCAGAAAGATGTTTTAGCAGGTAACGGGAACTCCTTCCTGCACCCAGCACCAATACCCCTCTATTCATAAGACTCTCCCTGTTTTTGATTTCGTTGTCTTGCCATCTCAAACATCATCAACGCAGCAGCAGTGGACACATTCAGACTATCTACACTTCCAAACATGGGTATGTTAACATTGATACCGGCAGATTTCCAAAAATCGCTTAAACCTGTACTCTCGGTACCTACCACCACTGCAGAAGGCAGGGTCAAATCCTTATCCCAAATACTGACCGATTCTTCCATAAAAGTGGTATAAACGGCTATGTTGTTTTTGTTCAAAAAACGCAGGGTTTCCTCCGCATTCATCACCAGCACAGGCACACTAAATACGCAACCCACACTGCTCCGTATCACATTGGGATTGTATATATCTACGGCAGGATCGCACAATATGACCGCCGTGGTGCCTGATGCATCTGCACTTCTCAGCAATGCACCCAAATTTCCGGGCTTTTCAAGAGATTCAGCAATTACATAAAACGGATTGTTCACATGGGTTATCTCGCGCTGTTCCTTGATTTTCACCACAGCAACCGCATTTTTCACACCGGAACGATAGGCAAGCTTTGCCATAACTTCGGCGGAAACCGACAGGCATTCTGCCTCCATTTTCAGCGGCTGAAACCAGATTATCAACTCTTCAAGAGCAATATCATCCTCACAAAAAAATAATTTTTCAAAAGAATAACCTGCTTTCAGGCACATTTTTAATTCATTCAGTCCCTCTGCCACAAATAAGCCCCTTGCCTTTCGTAAACGGCTTTTTTCCAAGAGCTGCAAGGTTTCCTTAATAACAGGATTTTGCAGACTGCTAATGTGCTTCATGGGCTTCATACCCATCAGGCATTTTTCACAGATGCAGGATTGCCAAACCACACGCCGGATTTAACCGTTCCGGTTACCAGTCCTTTAAGTGTTTTACCAAGCAGTGGCTGATTCACACCTTTACTGTAATTCATGGAGGAATCAAACACCCACTCGGCTGTTGGACTGAACAGGGTTATATCGGCGGGCTGACCCGGATTCAAGCTCACCTTCGGCAATCCCATTAATTTTCTTGGGCCGGCTGACAGGGTGGAGGCAATCAGATTCAAATCGGGCTTTCCACCACCTGTAATGGCTTGAAGAACAGTTTGGATAGAAGATGCACCCCAACCGGCATATTCAAATTCTACCGCCTTATTTTCGATATCCTGGGCATGATGATTGCTCATAACAGCATCAATGGTGCCATCCGTCAATCCCTGCCATAGCGCCATGCGATCTTTTTCAGTTCTGTATGGTGGCAAAACTTTATGATTTTCATCAAAAGAAGCCAGGTGCTCATCCGTGAATAACAAGTTAAACGCTGGCACAGCTGCCTTCACATCAATTCCTGCTGCCTTGGCTTTTCTTATAAGTTCTACAGATTCTGCACCGCTCACCCGAATAACCCTGGCGGGAACCTTTAGCCATGCTGCAATCTGAAGAATTTGCTCCAGTGCCGCCGCTTCACTCACCGAAGGCATGCCCTTTAAGCCCAGCGAAGTACTCTGAGCTCCTTCGTGCATTCTGCCGCCCGGTGCCAGTTTTTTATCAAATGGAAAAAGCATCACAGGCACCTTTAGGCCTGAGGCATATTCCATGATTCTAGATATAAGCCCTGAATCTGAAATGGGCTGGTCACCATCACAAAAACCGGCAGCACCGGCTTTGGCCATATCATGAAACTCTGCCATATCCTTGCCCTGCGCCTGTTGGGTGATGTTTCCCAACGGCAGTATATGCACCGGCAAACCATTACTAGACTTTTGGATGGCTGAAATAGCCGCAGCATGATCCGGATATGGGTGACTCCCGGCCAGAACAGCCACATGGGTAAAACCTCCCGCCTGTGCTGCCCTGGAAAGACTGTTCAAATCCTCCTTCCACTCTTCCCCCGGTTCACCGCAATAAGACAATATATCGAGCCAGCCCGTATTCGCCACCATGCCGCTGGCATTCACCTCCTTATCGGCATCCAAGCCAAGATCAGTTCCCATGGCCTCAATGATGCCATTTTTGATATAAATATCTGTCTGCCTCCCGTGGTGCGCTGACTCAGGGTCTATGATTTGAGCAGATTTGATGAGAATTGTTGTCATCCTATTGGCTTTTTATTTGTGTTTTAAAACGATAATCCCAAAATACCAGTACCAAAACTTCCAATGCGAAAAAAACAGCAGCAAGCCAAATAAACAAATGCCAGGCGGAAGTGTCCGATATTTTGGCCTGAAATGCAGCAATGGCCTTATCTCCTGAAATCCATTCGATACCATTGGAAGACCTCCAGTTTTCCATAATTTCCTCTGAAGCTGCATTGGGATTGCTTTCCAAACGACTTACATTGACTGAAACACAACCTTGCTGCTTGCCCGTGCCATTTTCTTTTATCTGATAATTTCCGGCTTGTTCGGGTTGCGAACCCAAAAACACGCCCTTTCCCTGAAAAGATGGACTAATTTCAGCCATAACCTCCAATTCATTAAGCTTCAATACCGGTGGTTTTTCGCCCTGCTTCTCCCAGTTATGCAATGGCAAAACTGTTTTAGACTGACTAATACCGTATAGCGGTGGGTTGGCATGCCCTGCAATCATAGCATGGGTGAGCAATGGCAGAAACAGCGGACTTTTCACCAAATTTCCGGCCTCTTCTGCAATAGGTGAGGTAAAATAATATAAAAACCCTTTGCCTACGGAAAAACGCAGCATCAGTGGATCTCCGTTTTCCAAAGAAAGTATGGCCTCACCGGAACCATTTGCCCCTGATGTACTCAGGTATTTTTTTACCTGAGGGACATTCATGTTTTGGGGGACTTTTTCGAAAATACCACTAAAAAAGGGATGACTGAATCCTTTATCCGAAATCCGCCTTTCTGCATTTTCAGATTTTGATTCAGGAAGGCCAAAAATATTTTCCATTCCTTCGTTAGGGCTGTTTACATCAGCGGCCATTATGCAGGTGGCACCTGAAACTGACAACCAGTCTCTCATGGCCTCTGCCTGCTTTTGCGAAACATTACCGGGCCCAGTCCAGATGAAAACATCGTTGCTACCAGACGTCTGACCTGAGAATGGGTTCACCGAACTGTTTCTCTTTAGAAATGGCTGTGTTTCAAGCACCCGGTCTACAAACCGGTTGGGCTGGCTGATTCCAACATTACGGGCAGTATGAGCGCTCAGATTTACGTACAAAACATTATCAAATGCAGCCCCCGACTCCTCAATTACCAGTTTGCCCGGATTGTAGGATTTATTTTCTGCAGTAAATTCTATAGACGATGTCCCGATTGCATTTGCCGCTACTGATATACGACCAGTACCCAATAGACCTGACTCTGTATATAATTTCACCGGGAAATCCGTCAGGGATTCAGAACTAAAGTTGGCCACACGAAACTGAATGCTGTTCTTTTCTCCGGGAACCAGATAGGGTTTTTGAAGCCAGGCAGAATCGATACCGATATTATCCCTTTTGCCCGATCTAATCTTCACAAAATAGACAGAGACACCTTTAAGTTCCGGCAGTGATTTCGGAGCCCCTACAAATCCTGTTTGAAAGTCTGAAATAACATAAGCACTGTGTGCATTGCCTGCTTGTTTCAAATCTTCGGCCATGTTTTGCAACAACCCATCCAGTTGTGGCGAACCCGATTGTATTTTAATTTCATCTATAAACGAAATGGCCTCAGCTGAAGTAGTAAAACGTGAGGAATAACCGGAAACCTTAGCCGTTCGGATTTGAAACTCCCCACTGTTACCGTATGAATTTACAATTTCCCGGGCACGTTGTTTGGCTGCCTCCAGCAGAATCTGTCCATCACGCCCGTTATCCATGCTAAATGAATTATCAATGTAGATACTGACGCGAGTCTTGCCTGTTGCCCGGACAACATCTTCATTGCAGGAAGGAATGGCGAAGGCCATAACCAAACATGCGAGGGCCAGCATTCTGCAAAGCAGGGTAATAAGGTGCTTTAGCCGGTTTCTGTTTTTGGTTTCAATCTCAACCTCTTTTAAAAGCCGGACCCGGGTAAATCGGAATGTACGATACTTTCTAAACCTAAAAAGATGCACCAGCACAGGTATCAGCAAAATGGCAAGTGCTGATAAAAACACCGGATACAAAAAGGACATACCGCAAAGTTACGAATTTGGATCGTCGGGAAGCGAATACCGCTTAATTATCCAGTCCGGAATGGGCTTTGGCCTACCCGTTTTTACATCTACCAGCACATATTCTGCCCATCCTTTACAACTGATTTTAGCATTTGGGACTGTAAGAATCTGAAAATCCACCCTGATTGATGCTGCTCCTGTTTCTGCAATACAGGTCTGCACATCCATGAAATCTCCCAATTTCAAAGGGCGCTGAAAACGAAGCTCTGTGGCAGACAAATACCAGCCAAGATTATGCACCAGGAACTCTTGCATGGGCATACGATAGCAGCGTTCCATCTGCTCAAAACGGGCTGCCAGTACATAATCCATATATCGGCTGCTGTGAACATGACCGAACATGTCTATATCATCTGGACGCACCTGAAGACGGGTGGTGTAAATTTCTGTATTGATGGGCATCAGAAAAGCCCGTTTAACGTGCTCTCTACCTGCTGAATAATGAGTGCAGCATGGTCAGGATTATCAGAAAAATCCATATCGTCAACGTTAAATACGAGCAACTTGCCTTTATACTCGCTGATCCATGCCTCATAGCGTTCATTCAGTCTTTTTAAGTAATCCAGGCGTATGGCATCCTCATAATCGCGACCACGCATCTGAATCTGATGAACCAGTTTAGGTATGCCGGCACGCAGATAAATCAGCAAATCGGGTGGGGTTATCTGTTGGCTGATGTTCTGGAACAAGGAATTGTAATTCTCAAAATCACGGGTGCTCATCAAACCCATGGCATGCAGATTGGGAGCGAAAATATGAGCATCTTCATAAATGGTTCTGTCCTGAATAACAGTTTTCTTTCCTTTGCGGATATCCTGAATGTGCTTCCAACGGGTATTCAAAAAATATACCTGAAGATTAAAACTCCATCGTTGCATATCCTCATAAAAATCAGATATGTAAGGATTGTCATCCATATCCTCAAGTTGCATTTCCCAGTCGTAGTGTTTGGCAAGTAAATGCGTCAGCGTAGTTTTCCCAGCTCCTATATTTCCTGCAATTGCAATATGCATGGCCATGGTGCAATATTACAATGGCTTAAAAAAGCTGTGCAAGTGGTTTGCGAAATAAAGTTTTACACAAAAATCAGTACCCTACCTTTGCGGTTCTTAACTGTGAAAAGCCCAATAAAATTCAATCCCGGCCTGCTGGGTCGCATCATGAAACTTGCACTGCCCAAAAGGACTGCTTTTTACAGTGCCATATTTCTTACTATCCTGCAAAGCTGTTTGTCTGCCATACAACCAAATTTCTACAGTTATGCCATTGATGCATACATCCTGAAAGGTGATTTTTCTAATTTGGGTTTTTGGTGTCTGCTCATTTTAGCATTGCTGATAGCACAAACATTTCTTGGTTTTTTGAACAGCTATCTTTCCGAACGTATCGGGCAGGATGTGATTTTGCGAATGCGAAATTACACCTATAAACATTTAATAAATCTACGACAAAGCTTTTTTGACAAGACCCCTGTAGGCACATCTGTTACCCGTACCATCAGCGATATTGAAACAGTAACCGAACTTTTCTCTGCAGGGCTGATAACCATAGCCGGCGATGCTTTTCAGATTATCATCATACTGGTATGTATGTTCATAATCAGCTGGAAACTGACCCTTTTAACACTCCTGGTACTTCCATTTTTATTGTGGGCTGCAAATTTTTTCAGAAAAGGTGTTCGAGATAGTTTTCAGCAGGTTAGAAATGAAGTTTCCAGACTAAATTCCTTTCTTCAGGAGCACATAACCGGAATGCACATTGTGCAATTATTCAATCGACAGGAAAAAGAGTTTAATAAATTTAAAAGTATCAATGCATCACATCGAGATGCACACATCCGTGGTATTTTCTACTACGCCGTTTTCTTTCCCATCGTAGAATTTCTGGTGGCAGTAACGCTAGCTATTATCATCCTTTACGGAACCGGCAGTATGATGCAAAACGCCATTCAACCAGGCGAATTGACTGCCTTTATCATGTTCATCAACCTGTTTTTCCGACCCGTACGTGCCATTGCAGACCGGTTCAACAACATTCAAATGGGCATGGTGGCTGCAGAACGAATCTTCGAATTGCTGGATAATACAGAAAATACAGAAACTTCAGGCACTTACATACCCGATGATTTCCGGGGTGAAATTCGATTTGAAAATGTATGGTTTGCCTATGAGGGCGAAAACTGGGTTTTAAAAGACGTCTCATTCACAGTAAAACCGGGCGAAACCATTGCTATAGTTGGCCATACAGGCAGTGGAAAAACCACCATCATAGGGCTGATTGCTCGTTTCTATGAGCATCAACGTGGCAATATCTACATAGACGGAGTTAAAATTGAAAGCTATAGACTCGACTTTTTGAGAAAACGGATTGTTTCTGTGCTGCAGGATGTTTTTCTTTTCAGCGGAAGTATTGCAGAAAACATCAGACTTAAAAACCCGAAAATCAGCGACCTTGAAATCGCAGATGCTGCAAAAATGATCGGAGCTTACGACTTTATTCATCACTTGCCTGGAAAATTTGATTTTAATGTTATGGAACGAGGCATGTCGCTAAGTTTGGGGCAGAGACAACTGATCAGTTTCATCAGGGCACTCGCCTGTAAACCAGGCATCATTATGCTGGATGAGGCCACCAGCAATATTGACAGTGAAACAGAATTATTAATTCAAAAAGCCGTGGTTCAATTGTTAAACAATCGTACTGCCGTGGTTATCGCCCACCGACTCAGTACCATTCGGCACGCCGACAGAATTATATACATGAAATCAGGCGAAAAATGCGAGGAAGGAACACACGCCGAATTAATGGCTCTTAATGGCATGTATGCCAATATGTATAAGGCACAGCAGCTATCCGGCGACAACATCCTGCAATAAAAAAGCCGGCCTTTTTGAAGGCCGGCTTTAGGATTATCGGAAAATTTTAAACTTCCTCAGTTTCAGCTTCCATTTTTGAAGCCATCAACCGATCGTACTCTTCTTTGGAACCTGTAACCACGTTATCCCAGTTCCGCATGCCGGTACCGGCAGGAATGAGATGACCCACAATTACATTTTCCTTGAGGCCTTTCAGTTCATCAACCTTACCGGAAATGGCGGCTTCATTAAGCACTTTGGTGGTTTCCTGGAAGGATGCAGCACTCATGAAGCTCTGGGTTCCCAATGATGCCTTGGTAATACCCATTAGCACTGGCTGGGCTGTTGCAGAAACAGCGTCGCGGAATTCAACCAGTTTCTTATCCTGGCGACGCAACGCACTGTTTTCCTGCCTCAGATCCTTCAAGCTAACAATCTGACCGGGGTGCATTTGCTCACTGTCTCCTGCATCGGTAACTACCTTTTTATCCCAGATCCAGTCATTTTCAGACTGCAGATTCCAGCGATCGGTAATTTCACCTTCAAGGAAACGTGTATCACCCGGATCATTGATTTCCATCTTCTGCATCATCTGTCTTACAATGGTTTCAATGTGTTTATCATTGATTTTTACACCCTGCAAACGATATACTTCCTGAATACCATTCAACACATAACGCTGAACAGCACCTGGTCCTTCGATGCGCAGAATATCCTGTGGAGTAATGGCACCGTCACTCAGTGGCTGACCAGCACGAACGAAATCTCCGTCGTGAACCAGAATGTGCTTACTCAGGGCTACCTGATAGTGTTTCTTCTCTCCGTCTTTGCTTGTTACGATGATTTCCTGATTACCACGTTTGCTCACACCGTATTCAACCACACCGTCAATTTCACTTACAACAGCTGGGTTCGATGGGTTACGTGCTTCGAACAATTCAGTAACACGGGGAAGACCACCGGTAATATCGCGGGTACGAGTTGCACTTCTGGGGATTTTTGCCAGAATGTCACCTGCTTTTACGCTGGCGCCGGCCTTTGCAACCAGAATTGATCCCACAGGCATGTTAAAATGCTTGTTTTGATCGGATTTGCCTTCAACAACAATTACTGGTACTTTGGTCTTATCCTTGCTTTCTACAATCACCAGCTCGCTTAGACCTGTTTGCTCATCGCCTTCCTCACGCATGTTTACACCTTCAATGATGTTATCATACTGAACAGTTCCGTCGATATCAGAGATGATCAGGGTGTTAAATGGATCCCAGGTGCACAGTTTATCACCTTTCTTAACTGTTGCTCCTTCTTTCACCATGAGTTGTGCACCGTAGGGAACGTTATAGCTTGTAATCACATTGTTGTTGCGCGAATCCAGTATGCGGATTTCACCACTACGTCCCAATACGATTTCCACTTTTTTCTTTTTCCCTGTCTCATCATCCACCACTTCTTTATTCACTGTACGCATGCTATCGAAGTTGATAACACCCTCATACTTGGTTTCCAGGGTATTTTCAGCGGCAATGTTCATCGCAGCACCACCGGTGTGGAAGGTACGCAGTGTAAGCTGAGTTCCGGGTTCACCGATAGACTGAGCTGCAATTACACCCACCGCTTCACCAATTTGAACCATGCGTCCTGTGGCCAGGTTTCGGCCATAGCATTTTGCACAAACACCACTCAGGGTTTCACAAGTCAGCACGCTGCGAATTTCGACATCTTCTATGCCTGCAGCATCGATGGCAGCAGCCATTTTCTCTGTTACTTCCTGTCCGCCTTTACCCAAAACTTCACCTGTAGCGGGATCTACCACATCATCTACAAGACAGCGGCCAAGGATACGCTCGTTCAAGCTTTCCGCAACTTCATCATTATTGATAATGGCAGACATTGCTATACCTCTGAGGGTACCACAATCCGGCTCAGTGATTACTACATCTTGAGCAACATCGTGTAAACGACGGGTCAGGTAACCGGCATCCGCTGTTTTCAAAGCGGTATCGGCAAGACCTTTACGGGCACCGTGTGTAGAGATAAAGTATTCCAATACATTCAAACCTTCTTTAAAGTTTGAAATAATGGGGTTTTCTATGGTATCACCGGTTCCGCCGCCGCTGCTTTTCTGAGGTTTTGCCATCAGACCGCGCATACCACCCAGCTGACGAATCTGTTCGTTAGAACCACGTGCACCGGAATCCAGCATCATGTAAATTGGGTTGAAACCCTGATCATCAGAGCTGAGTTCCTTAATAAGAACACGGGCAAGCTGATTGTTTACACGGGTCCAGAGGTCAATCACCTGGTTATATCTTTCGTTATTGGTGATGAAGCCCATGTCCGCATTGGATTGGATTTCCTGTACCTCTTCATAAGCTTTGTTTACCAGTTGATCTTTTTCATCCGGAATTTTTACATAGCTCATATTAAAGCTCAGTCCACCACGGAATGCAAAGTGGAAACCAAGACCTTTAATAGCATCAAGGAAGTTTGCCGCTTTGGCAACACCCGCTACGCGGATCATTCCAGAAATGATATCACGAAGGTTTTTCTTTTTAAGGAGTTCATTGATGTATCCATATTCCTCGGGAACAACCTGATTAAACAGAATTCGTCCCATGCTGGTATCAATAACTTTCCATATCAGTTCTTCGTTTTCTTTAACACGCACACGACACTTAACCTTGGCATGTAAATCTACCCTTCCTTCGTTGTAAGCGATAATAGCTTCTTCAGCAGCGTAGAAAGTAAGACCCTCACCTTTCACAGGGTGTGCTTTGGTGCCTGTGCGCTCTTTGGTAATGTAATACAATCCCAGAATCATATCCTGCGAAGGAACTGTTACCGGAGAGCCATTGGCGGGGTTCAGGATGTTGTGTGAAGCCAGCATCAGCATTTGTGCCTCTGCAATGGCAGCGTTACCCAATGGAACGTGCACAGCCATCTGGTCACCGTCAAAGTCAGCGTTAAAGCCGGTACAAACCAACGGGTGCAGTTGAATCGCTTTGCCTTCTACCAGTTTGGGCTGGAACGCCTGAATACCGAGACGGTGCAGTGTAGGAGCACGGTTAAGAAGAACGGGGTGACCTTTGAGTATATTTTCAAGAATATCCCAAATTACAGGATCTTTCTTCTCAACAATTTTCTTGGCAGTCTTAACCGTCTTTACAATACCCCGTTCAATCAGTTTACGGATAATAAAGGGTTTGAAAAGCTCAGCCGCCATATTCTTGGGCAGACCGCACTCATTCAGTTTCAGGGTAGGACCTACCACAATTACTGAACGACCGGAATAATCCACACGTTTACCCAACAGGTTTTGACGGAAACGACCTTGCTTGCCTTTCAGCATATCACTGAGCGACTTCAAGGGACGGTTACCTTCACTTTTCACCGCACTGGCACGACGGGTATTATCCAATAGTGAATCAACAGCTTCCTGCAGCATGCGTTTCTCGTTGCGGAGAATTACTTCAGGTGCTTTGATTTCAATCAAACGTTTGAGACGATTGTTGCGGATGATCACCCTGCGATACAAATCATTTAAGTCTGATGTCGCGAAACGACCACCTTCCAGCGGAACCAAAGGACGCAGTTCGGGTGGAATTACGGGCAACATTTTCATCACCATCCACTCGGGGCGGTTTTCACCGGTACGCTGGGCACCGCGGAAACCTTCTATCACTTTCAGACGCTTCAGGGCTTCCTGCTTGCGCTGCTGGCTGGTTTCTGTTGCCGCCTGATTTCTCAGGTCATAGCTGAGTTTATCAAGATTGATGCGGCTCAGCAGATCATTCAAAGCATCAGCACCCATGCGGGCGATAAACTTATTTGGATCGCTGTCATCCAGCATCTGGTTTTCTTTTGGCAACGAATCGATGATATCCAGATATTCCTCCTCGGTGAGAAGGTCTAAATAATTACAATTTGCAGCTGTTCCGGGCTGAACTACCACATAGCGCTCGTAATAGATAACCATGTCGAGCTTTTTGGTAGGGATGCCAAGCAAGTAACCAATTTTGTTGGGCAGAGAGCGGAAGTACCATATATGTGCAACGGGAACCACCAGATTGATGTGTCCCATTCGCTCACGACGTACTTTTTTCTCTGTTACTTCAACACCGCAACGGTCACAAACGATTCCCTTGTAACGGATACGCTTGTATTTACCGCAATGACACTCATAATCCTTGATAGGACCAAAAATGCGCTCGCAGAAAAGACCTCCCATTTCGGGCTTGTAGCTGCGATAGTTGATGGTTTCAGGTTTGGTAACCTCCCCAAAACTACGGCGAAGTATGTTTTCCGGTGAAGCCAGCGAGATTCTGATCTTGCTGAAATTGCTTCCGATTTTTTGAACTTTCTTTTGTGTTTGCATGTTACTGACTTTCGCTCAGATTTATTCGATAAATGTTACTTCCAGACCCAGACCTCTCAATTCATGTACAAGTACATTGAATGATTCGGGGGTTCCGATATTACTTAGGTTTTCACCCTTAACAATGGCTTCGTATGCCTTAGCCCGGCCGGTGATGTCATCAGACTTAACGGTAAGAATTTCGCGGAGGATATTGGATGCACCAAATGCTTCCAATGCCCAAACTTCCATCTCACCGAAACGCTGACCACCGAACTGAGCTTTACCACCCAGCGGCTGCTGTGTAATAAGACTGTACGGTCCGATAGAACGCGCGTGCATCTTATCATCAACCATGTGACCCAGTTTCAGCATGTAAATGATACCTACGGTGGTGGGCTGATCAAATTTCTGACCAGACAAACCATCATTCAGGTATACCAAGCCGTTTTTGGGAATACCGGCTTTGTTGGTCCAGTCTTCAATTTCAGCATTGCTGGCACCATCGAAGATGGGGGTAGCAAATTTAACACCCAGCTCTTTACCTGCCCAACCCAGTACGGTTTCATAAATTTGACCCAGGTTCATACGCGATGGTACACCCAGCGGATTCAAAACGATGTCCACAGGGGTTCCGTCATCCAGGAACGGCATATCTTCTTCACGTACAATTCTGGCAACAATACCTTTGTTACCGTGACGACCCGCCATCTTGTCACCTACCTTTAACTTACGCTTGGTAGCTACATAAACTTTGGCCATCTGCAAAATACCGGTAGGCAATTCATCGCCCACGCTGATGGCATAGTGCTCGCGCTTAAAGTTCGTAACCTTGTCATTGTAAACATTGATAAAGTTGGTCAGTGCACGAACAATTAATTCGTTTTTGTCGGCATCGGCGGTCCAGTTGTGGTAGTTTACGTTGTTGTAGTCAATGCTCATCAGATTTTTCTGGGTAAACTTGGTACCCTTGCTGATTAGCTCTTCGCTATACATGTTAAATACACCCTGACTGGTTTTGCCATTCACGATTTGGAATAACTTTTTAACCAGCTCGTCCTTGAACTCAGCCATTTCGCGTTTGTGATCATCTTCCAGTTTTTGCAACCTTCCTTTGTCAGTGGCACGAATAGTTTTATCTTTTTTACTTTTGCTGAAAAGTTTTTTCTCAATAACAACACCATCGGTACCGGGAGGCGCTTTGAGCGAAGCGTCTTTCACATCACCTGCTTTGTCTCCAAAGATGGCACGAAGGAGTTTTTCTTCAGGCGAAGGCTCAGTTTCGCCTTTGGGTGTAATTTTACCAATCAGGATATCGCCTTCTTTCACTTCAGCACCAATGCGGATCAACCCGTGCTCATCAAGATTGCGGGTCATTTCATCACTCACATTCGGGATGTCATTGGTTAATTCCTCTTCACCACGCTTGGTATCACGAACTTCAAGTTCAAATTCAGTTATGTACACTGTGGTATACCAGTCGTCTTTTACAACCTTTTCTGAAATTAAAATAGCATCTTCGAAGTTGTAACCCTGCCAAGGCATGAAAGCCACTTTGAGGTTGCGGCCCAGCGCGAGTTCACCACCCTGGGTGGCGTATCCTTCGCATATTACCTGTCCTTTGGAAACTTTATCGCCTTTCTTAACGATTGGGTGCAGGTTGATACATGAGTTTTGGTTTGTTCTGCGGAATTTGGTCAGCTGGTAGGTTTTGGTGTTTCCAGTAAAGCTTACCAGATCATCATCAGAATTATGCTGGTAGCGGATTCTGATTTCGCGGGCATCTACGTATTCTACCACACCATCGCCCTCGGCGTTGATGAGAGAGCGACTATCGCGCGCTACTTTTTCTTCCAAACCTGTACCAACGATAGGTGCTTCGGGCTTCACAAGCGGTACTGCCTGACGCTGCATGTTTGAACCCATCAGGGCACGGTTGGCATCATCATGTTCCAAAAAGGGAATCAACGAAGCTGCAATCGATACAATCTGGTTAGGAGCTACGTCCATATAATCCAACTTGGAAGGATCAACCAGGGGGAAGTCACCCTCCTTGCGGCTCTTAACCAGAGCAGTTTTAAAGTTCCCTTGGGTATCTACTTCTGCGTTGGCCTGGGCAATGGTCTTTCCATCTTCTTCCTCGGCACTCAGGTAGGTAATTCCATCCTCAATCTTTCCATCAACAACCTTACGATAGGGAGTCTCGATGAATCCCATATTATTAATTTTGGCATGTACGCACAGCGATGAAATCAAACCGATATTAGGACCTTCAGGTGTTTCGATAGTACACAAACGGCCATAGTGGGTGTAGTGTACGTCACGAACTTCAAAACCAGCTCTTTCGCGGCTCAGACCACCCGGACCCAGTGCAGACAGACGACGCTTGTGCGTAATTTCTGCCAGGGGATTAATTTGATCCAAGAATTGAGACAGCTGGTTGGTTCCGAAGAATGAGTTGATTACACTGCTCAGGGTTCTGGCGTTCACCAGATCTTGGGGTGTAAATACTTCATTATCTCGAATATTCATTTTTTCGCGAATGGTGCGGGCCATACGGGCAAGACCTACACCAAACTGTGCATAAAGCTGTTCTCCTACAGTACGAACACGGCGGTTGCTCAAGTGATCAATATCGTCAAGGGCTTCCTGACCGTTGTATAAATGAATCAGGAACTTGATGATGCTGATGATGTCGTCTTTGGTCAGCACCTTTACATCCATCGGCGTGTTCATGTTCAGCTTCTGGTTGATACGGTAACGTCCAACATCACCCAAATCATAACGCTTATCAGAGAAGAACAAACGTTCGATAATTCCGCGTGCGGTTTCTTCATCGGGTGGGTCTGCATTTCTCAACTGACGGTATATTACCTCAAGTGCCTCTTTACCATTGTTGGAAGTATCCTTCTGAAGGGTGTTGTAAATAATATCAAAATCAATATTGCCAGTATTTTCCGTATTCAGAATTACCGTTTTAACACCCGCATCAACAATAACGTCTATGTGTTCGTCAGCGAGGATGGTATCACGCTCAAGGATAACCTCGTTTCTTTCAATCGAAACAACCTCACCTGTATCTTCATCAACGAAGTCTTCAATCCAGGTGCGGAGTACCCTGGCTGCAAGTTTGCGGCCAATAACCTTTTTAAGACCAGTTTTGCTAACCTTAACCTCTTCGCTCAATCCGAAAATGTCAAGGATATCCTTATCGCTCTCAAATCCGATGGCACGAAGCAACGTGGTTACGGGGAATTTCTTTTTACGATCGATGTATGCATACATCACAGCATTTACATCTGTTGCAAATTCTATCCATGAACCTTTAAAGGGAATAACCCTGGCAGAATAAAGTTTTGTTCCGTTAGAGTGTATGCTCTGACCGAAGAAAACACCGGGTGAACGATGCAGCTGACTTACAATTACCCGTTCGGCACCATTGATAATAAATGTTCCATTGGGGGTCATGTACGGGATGGTTCCCAGATATACGTCCTGCACGATGGTTTTGAAGTCTTCGTGCTCAGGATCGTTGCAACTCAATTTCAATTTTGCTTTCAGAGGAACTGCATAAGAAAGTCCGCGCTCTATGCATTCCTGTAAGGTATATCTTGGTGGATCTACGAAATAATCTAAAAATTCCAGAACAAAGATGTTCCTGGTATCAGTAATTGGGAAGTTTTCACGGAACACCATGAAAAGGCCTTCACCTTCGCGTTTATCGGCAGGAGTGTCGAGCTGGAAAAATTCCTGAAACGACTGCAGCTGCACATCGAGAAAATCGGGGTATTCAATGGCGTGTTTTACTTTGCCAAAAGAAACCCTGCTGTTTTGTAGTGTGCTCAATTTTTTTGTTTTTTAGGGTAATACAATGGATGTTTAACTCAATAAACGCCCAAAAGGCCCGCGGAAATCCGGGGCCGTTTGGGGTTGTGTTTGTTGGAAATTACTTGACCTCAACTTCAGCGCCCGCTTCTTTAAGTTTAGCTGCAAGATCTTCGGCTTCGGCTTTCGAAACTTTTTCTTTAACAGCTTTGGGGGCGGCGTCTACGAGGTCTTTGGCTTCTTTCAAACCGAGTCCGGTCAAATCTTTTACGATTTTAACCACATTCAGTTTGTTAGCGCCAGCGTTTTTGAGGATTACATCAAACTCGGTTTGTTCCTCAGCGGCGGCACCGGCACCACCACCCGCTGCGGGTGCGGCTACGGCTACTGCAGCAGCTGCAGGCTCAATACCATGCTCTTCCTTCAGGATTTGAGCAAGTTCATTTACCTCTTTTACAGTGAGATTTACCAACTGATTCGCGAATTCTTTCAGATCTACCATTGTTTTATTGTTTTTTGAGTTTTTTTAATATTAGTTAATTATTCTTTTGAGTCGGCTACTGCCTTTACCAAACCGGCAATTTTTTGACCGGCATTACCTTGCAGTGCGCTGATAACATTGCGTGCAGGTGATTGCAACAGGCCAATAACTTCACCGATAAGTTCATTTTTAGTTTTAAGCTTGATGATTTCTTCCAACGCTCCATCGCCAAGGAAAACACTGTTATCTATCCAGGCACCTTTCAAAATGGGAAGATCGCCCTTGTCGCGGAAAGTTTTCATGGCTGTGGCAGGCGCTTTCATTTGATCTGAAATCATCACGCAGGTTGAACCCGCCAGTGCATTCTTCAAATCACCAAAATCCTTACCGCTGTTGTCCATGGCAATGTTAATCAAGGTGTTTTTAGCCATGCGCATACTGACACCGCTATTAAATAACAAACGGCGGAAAGCATTGGTTGCATTGGCACTAAGACCGGTGGTGTCGGCCAGATAAACCACATCATTATTCTTGAAGGTTTCCGTTAATTCGGCAACCACAGCATGTTTTTGTTCTTTTTTCATGATCAGATTCCTGGGATAGATTTAACATCAATACTCACACCGGGGCTCATGGTACTGCTCATGGTAATACTCTTGAAGTAAGTACCTTTTGCGGCAGACGGTTTCAGTTTATTGAGAACCTGAACCAGTTCCAGTGCATTTTCGCTCAATTTATCGGCATCGAAAGAAACCTTACCAACTGAAGTATGGATAATTCCGGTTTTATCAACTTTAAAGTCAATTTTACCTGCCTTCACTTCAGTTACCGCTTTGCCTACCTCTGTAGTTACAGTTCCGCTTTTGGGGTTTGGCATCAGGTTTCTAGGACCTAAAACTTTACCCAGACGACCCAGTTTTGCCATTACAGCAGGCAATGCGATGATAATGTCAATATCTGTCCAGCCACCTGCAATTTTCTCGATGTAATCATCAAGACCTACGTGGTCTGCTCCGGCATCTTTAGCCTCTTGTTCTTTGTCGGGTGTGCATAATACCAACACGCGAACGGTTTTTCCCAAACCATGGGGCAAACTCGCTACACCACGAACCATTTGATTGGCCTGACGAGGATCAACGCCCAGACGCACGTCGATATCTACTGACGCATCAAACTTGGTAGTTGTGATGTTTTTAACAATTTCGCAAGCTTCCTTGAGTGTATATGACTTGGTATTGTCATATTTGCTCATCGCTTCTTTTCTTTTTTTACCAACTTTCATTTTCTTGCTTCTTTAAAGGATTAAAAAGGCGCTTCACCCGAAATGGTGATACCCATACTTCTAGCCGTACCTGCTACCAGTCTCATGGCCGATTCTACTGTAAAGCAGTTAAGATCGGGCATTTTCTCGGTAGCGATGGTTTTTACCTGATCCCAGTTCACAGATCCCACTTTCTTACGGTTAGGTTCGGCAGAACCCTTTTGCAATTTGGATGCTTCGAGCAACTGAACTGCCACCGGTGGAGTCTTGATGATGAAATCAAATGATTTGTCGGCGTAAACTGTGATTACCACAGGCAATACCTTGCCCATTTTGTCTTGAGTGCGCGCATTGAATTGCTTGCAAAAATCCATGATGTTTACACCTTTGGAACCGAGTGCGGGACCAATGGGGGGTGCAGGGTTTGCCTGTCCGCCTTTTACCTGGAGTTTTACGAAGCCTGATATTTGTTTTGCCATTACTGTTTACTGTTACAATTTCTGTACTTGGTTATAATTAAGTTCAAGCGGGGTACGGCGACCGAAAATCTTCACCATTACCTTAAGCTTTTTCTTTTCATCATTAATTTCCTCGATCACACCATCAAAGTCGTTGAATGGTCCATCAATCACTTTAACGGCTTCACCCACCATATAATGTTCTTCGGGTGCTGCGGCTGTTTCACTAAGTTCATCGGCAGTACCGAGGATTCTTCCCAGTTCAGCAGGTCTCAGGGCTACCGGGGTGTCTTTGCTGCCCAGAAAGCCAACCACGCCTGATACTGATTTAATAAGTGGTATTACTTCCGGGTCGGAGAAATCTGCATGCACGAGAATGTAGCCAGGAAATGCATTGCGTTCTTTGGCTATTTTCTTACCATTTTTAATCTGGTAAACTTTCTCTGTGGGAATCAAAATTTCAGGCACAAACGACTGCTTGCGGGCTCTTTCGAGCTCCACTTCGATGTTGTGTTTCACCTTCTTTTCCTGTCCGGTGATAGCACGAACAACGTACCACTTGTGTTTGTCTTCGGCAACAGTCATTGTTAGAAAAGTTTGTAAAAATTGGTTAGGGCAAGACCTAACACCTGATCCATTGACCAGATGACAAGGGCAAAAAGTACGGATGCTACCAGAACAATCCAGGTACTTTCCGTGAGTTCATTCCACGAGGGCCATGAAACCTTATTCAGGAGTTCATCACGAGTTTCGCGGAAATAATTACCTATTCTTTCAAACATTGCGCTTCTATTAGCACGGGCACCAGGATTCGAACCCAGATCAAAGGTTTTGGAGACCTCTATTCTACCATTGAACTATGCCCGTATAAAGAGGGCGGATAACCGCCCTCTCTAGGTCAAAAATTATTCGATGATTTCAGTTACCTGTCCGGCACCTACGGTACGGCCACCTTCACGAATCGCGAAGCGGAGACCTTTTTCCATTGCGATTGGCTGAATCAGCTCAACACTAATAGAAATATTGTCACCGGGCATTACCATTTCAGTACCTGCGGGCAGCATGATTTCACCGGTTACGTCCGTTGTACGGAAGTAGAACTGAGGACGATATTTGTTAAAGAAAGGAGTGTGACGACCACCTTCTTCTTTGCTCAGCACGTAAACCTCAGCTTTGAACTTCCTGTGAGGAGATACAGACTTAGGAGCGCAAATAACCATACCACGACGGATATCGGTTTTTTCGATACCACGCAACAGGATACCTGCGTTGTCACCTGCTTCACCACGATCCAGAAGTTTGCGGAACATTTCTACACCTGTGCAGGTAGAAGAAAGGTGAGCACCAAAACCGATGATGTCTACTGACTCACCAACTTTGATTACACCACGCTCGATACGACCGGTAGCAACAGTTCCACGACCTGTGATAGAGAACACGTCTTCAACAGGCATTAGGAAAGGCTGGTCAACCAGACGGGGAGGAACAGGGATCCAGTTATCAACAGCATCCATAAGCTCACGGATGGTACCAACCCACTTGGCATCGCCGTTCAAACCACCCAAGGCAGAACCACGGATGATAGGAGTGTTGTCAGCGTCAAATTCATAGAATTTCAGCAGGTCACGGATTTCCAGCTCAACCAGGTCAAGCAGTTCTTCGTCGTCTACCATGTCAACTTTGTTCATGAAAACAACAAGACGGGGTACACCTACCTGACGGGCAAGCAGGATGTGCTCACGGGTCTGGGGCATGGGGCCGTCTGTAGAAGCTACCACAAGGATAGCACCGTCCATCTGGGCAGCACCTGTTACCATGTTTTTAACATAGTCAGCGTGACCAGGACAGTCAACGTGCGCATAGTGGCGGTTGCCGGTCTGGTATTCTACGTGAGCGGTGTTGATGGTAATACCACGCTCTTTTTCTTCCGGAGCAGAGTCGATAGAATCGAAAGATCTCTTTTCTGAAAGACCGGCGTCAGCCAGTACGGTGGTGATTGCAGCGGTAAGAGTAGTCTTACCATGATCGACGTGACCGATGGTACCAATGTTTACGTGAGGTTTGGAACGGTCAAATGTTTCTTTTGCCATATTTTTTTTGTTTTTAGTTTGTCTGTTTCTGTTTCTGGAGCCAATGATGGGATTTGAACCCATGACCTCTTCCTTACCAAGGAAGTGCTCTACCCCTGAGCTACATCGGCTTTTGGTGCCTTGCGGTACCCGGCAACCTTGCGATTACCGTTTTTGAAGCAAATCAGTGCCCCGGTTTGCTTCAACCGGAGCGGGAGACGAGGCTCGAACCCGCGACCTACAGCTTGGAAGGCTGTCGCTCTACCAACTGAGCTACTCCCGCATTCATTTAATGGTATTTAGTGGGGAAAGAAGGATTCGAACCTCCGAAGTCGTAAGACAGCAGATTTACAGTCTGCCCCATTTGGCCACTCTGGTATTTCCCCCTGAGTCTTGCCATTAAATGCTTTGAGCCACCTGTCGGGATCGAACCAACGACCTACTGATTACAAGTCAGTTGCTCTACCAGCTGAGCTAAGGTGGCATGTTAAAGAACGCGGCTCCATATGCACGGGCCGTAAAAAGGACTGCAAAAATAGTCCTTTTTTTTGAATTTTCAAAACCTTTGTCACACTTTTTTAAATGAGCCCATTTCCTCACATACCAGTCAACTTTTTTCCCCTTCAAACCGCACATCCAATTTCATTATTAACTTTGCAGTTTACATGAAAAAAATCGGAACCATCATTGCCGTCATTGTTATTCTTGTCGCTGCCTTTTTGATTTTTAGGAAAAATATCAACCAAACACACGGGCTTGATTCAAATGTATTTCGCCTGAACAAGCCGGAACAAATTGACAAAATCTTACTTTCCCCCAACAATTCAAAACTCAACTACATTATATTATATAAGGAGAACGGTCGCTGGTTAGTGAAAAATGATAAACTGACAGAGCCGGCAGACACGCACAGCATCCGTGAACTTCTGCACTGGGTGATGAAAAAAGTAGAAATCAAATCTCCAGTTTCTGATGCTGAAAAAGAACCTGTGACCCGGGAAATTGCCCTTAACGGGGTTAAAACCATTTTCTACAGTGGCAATTCGGAAATAAATACCTTTTACATAGGTAACCCCACCCCTACCCAGGAAGCTACCTATATGTATCACCCAGACATGGAACGTCCATGCATAATAGAAATTGCAGGTTTTAAGGGATACCTCACCCCGTATTTCACCTTAGATATTGATGCATGGCGATCTCCCGTAATTCTGGATGTGCCGGCAGAACAAATCCAAAAGGTGGCAATAAACTGGCCAGAAAATCAGGCAGATGGTTTTATCATCTCCCGCGAAAACAACGCACTGTTCTTAAAAAATGTAAACGGAAAAACCATTCAAGGTGTCAGTAATACGCGCCTGTTGTCTTTTTTGGAGAGATTTCAAAACGTGGCGCGCGAATACGGAGAAACTGCAGGCATAAACCGCAAGCCAGCCGTGCGAGACAGCATCATCAAACAAGGCCCTTTCTTCTCAATTAACATCACCGATGTTAATGGCAAAAAACACGGCATAAATTTGTTCAGAATGAAAACCAGTGCTGAAACCTATGCCCCTGACAGACGGGATGGCAGCATACCAAACTTTGAAACAGACACATACTGGGTGCAGGTTGCAGGCAAAAAGGAACTTTGGGTTGTACAGGGTACCATCATGAACAGCCGAATGAAAACCTTACGGGATATAGCTTCTAAAAACTAATATAGCTCACACTTCTTGAAGATATCCATTGCCATTACAGGCGCCATCATTGGCTTAATTTCAGGGGGCCCCATTGGAGCCGTAATCGGCTTTTTAATTGGCATGTACATTGAATATGCCGCAAGCTCAGATTCGCAGCAAAGACCTGAACAGTCTCACCGTGAACCACCGCCAACTGATTTCACCCGTCACCTGCTCATTTTAATCGCTGCAGTAATGAATGCAGATGGTTCTGCCATGCGAAGCGAGCTGGATCTGGTGAAACGCATGCTGGTTAGAACTTACGGCGAACAACGCGCTACACATCTTCTGCTGATTTTGCGCGAAATGCTGAAAGAAAAGCAGGAAGTTACATTTGTTTGCAGGCAGATACGCGGCCAGATGGCATACAGCCAGCGACTGGAACTGCTGCATGTTTTGTTTCGTATTTCCAGGGCAGATTCTGATATAAACCCATCTGAATTGCAGTTGCTGCAGCACATTGCTACACAAATGGGTATTACCACCCCTGATTTTCTCTCGCTGAGAGCCATGTTTGTATCTTCGCCCGACTCAGATTACAAAATCCTCGATGTGAATCCAAATGCATCTGAAGAGGAAGTGAAAAAGTCCTACCGCAAAATGGCCATGCGCTTTCACCCTGATAGACTGCTGGGATTGTCAGATAATGAAAAAAAGGCCGCTGAGGAGAAGTTTCTATCGGTTCAAAAGGCATACGAAAACATCAAGAGAAAGCGGGGCTGGAATTGAAGGTCCACGGTTCGTTGTTTCTGGTTTCGCTGCTTTATGCCATATTATTTTCATGGGCAGGCGAAATTATGCCAGCATATATAAGTGCGGAAGGTTTTGTGTGGCTTCGCATACTCACTGCATTCTGTCTTTTCAGTATTTGTGCCCTCTTTATTAAAGACAAAGCCATTGACTGGCGAAGCGACTGGAAACGTTTTGCCGTTTGTGCATTTTTCGGCACAGCTGCCAATATGTTCATGTTTTTCAAGGGACTGAGCATGACCAAACCCATCAACGGAGCTGTTCTGATGCTGGTAACCCCGCTGTTTGTGGCCATTTTTGAACACTGGATTCAAAAAAAGAGACCATCTGTGAGTATGACAGCCGGTATTTGCATCGGGGCATTGGGTGCAATTTTACTAATGTGGGGAAAAGGGGCACGGTTTAGCAGCGAAACCCTGGAAGGCGATATTTGGGTGTCTGTGAATGCCCTGTTCTATGCCATATATCTTGTGCTGGCCAAAAAACTCGCCAATAAATACCACACCATCACCGTAAATCGCGTTATGTTCGGCATGGGCTTGATTTACATTGCCCCGCTGGGTGCACTGCCATTGCTTCACACTTCGTTTGCATCTATTCCCGTTGATATATGGTTAAAAATTGGGTATATTCTTTTTTTTACCAGCTTTCTGGTGTACTTGCTCAACATGTATGGAATCAAACACGCATCAGGTTCTCTTGTAGGCATTTACATTTATCTGCAGCCGTTGCTGGCCACTGTTATTGCCATTATGCTGGGCAGGGATGAAATAACAGGCGACAAGCTGATGTATGCCATTATGATTATAACCGGGGTTTGGCTGGTGAGCGGCAAATTCAATTTAAAAATGAGCCCCAATTTCAGGAAGAAATAATTTAAACATACCTTTACTATATTTGCACTTCAATTCAATACAAGACATGCGCACCGCTGAAGCCAATACAATACTCGAGAAAATCCTGAAACAGGTAGAAAAGAACGGTATCCAACCCGATAAACTGATCCCTTTGCTTCAGCAGGTTAGAGAATTTGCATTGAAAGAGGAAGACCCCTTGCTTACCCGTGCGCTTCGTCTTTGCTGGCAGCACCTGGAAGCCAATGAAGGTTTTGATTTAACCTACCTTGAAGATGGTGAAACCGCTGAAGAAAACTTTACCTATCTAATTTCCCTGGCCATTAAATCGGAAAACACCTACAATCGCGACGAAATCAGGGAAATGACAAATATGCTTCAGGCCACCGCCTAATGAAGGTTTTTCGCAGTTATATTGCCCTCTTTTTTCTTTTCTGCACGCTACTTGTGCAAACGCCCAGGTCTTGGCTGCACGATTGCCATGACACTGAATTTGCAACCCACCATCATGATATTCCTTCACTTGAGGAAAATTGTCATGTCTGCGATCAACCTGCCTTTTTAGGTGAAGAGTCGCCCATTCATGAGATTTCAGGCATTGTTTCATTTATAGCAATTCCTTTCTCTGTTCAACAATACACAGCTTCTGTTGCTGAAAAAGGCCTCATCAATAATAAGGCCCCACCTGTTTTGCCCTGCTAACCTCGTTACAGGGCGTTTGATGCTTCGCCCCTGAAAAGCATCATGTAATAACAGGTAAAACCATGAAATATATCTCGCTGGGATTGATATTCCTGCTGTTTTTCGGGCCAATTAGAGCTCAGGAAAAATGCAACACGGATATTCGGGGGCAAATTCTAAATGCCCTCGACAGCACGCCTGTGCCCTATGCGGAAGTATTTATTGAGAACGGCCATATACACACACAAACCAACGAATTCGGGCATTTTACGCTCAGCAATTTATGCAAAGGCCCTGTGCTGATTGAAATAGACAAGATCGGATTTCAGCATCACCACATTGAATTTACCCTGACAGCCGACACACAGTTTACTGTATTTCTTCCACTAAACGCTGCTGTGGCAGACACCATCACCATCCATGCCAGAAAGGAAAAACCGGAAGCCCTTACCCTTAATGAAGATTACATCATGTCGCAAAACGACCGCGATTTGAGTCAGATCAGTGCGGGCATTCCGGGAATACAAATTTTGCAAGGCGGAAGAAACCAAAGCAAACCCATGGCCAGGGGTATGTTTGGCCTTCGGTTTCCTATTATCAGCGGGCAATTTAAACTGGAAGGACAAAGTTGGGGCAATGACCACAACCCTGAGGCCGACGCCAGGGGATTTGATGCACTTGAATGGATTAAGGATGCCTCGGTATTGCGTTTTGGACACGATGCCATTGGAGGTGCTTTGCGCCTGGAACGACACGCTCACGCCCATGAAGGCGAGCAAAATCTGGATCAGTCGATATCGTATAACACCAATGGGCATCAGGTGGGTTATGCCGCACGTTTCATCCAAAAAGCCGACAGCTCCACTCCTGTTTTTTATGGCAATGCCGCCTTAAAACGGTCGGGCAATTACAGAACTCCTACATTATGGCTGGAAAACACGGCATTATCTGAATTTTCAGTTTCAGGCGGTATGGTAAAAAATAAAAACAACAGAGAAACCCGCTGGGATGCAGAATTTTACCGTTTTGAAAGCGGCATTTTCAGGGGCACACGCACCGGAAGCGTGGAAGATCTTCTCAGAGCCATCCAATTGAATCAGCCGGTTACTGACAATCGCTTTTCATACCGAATTGAACAGCCAAGGCAAGTGGCGGCACATGCCACTGTACAAGGTTCAAGCATTAAATCCACCCCCACCGGCAAAAAAGAATGGCACTACTCCCTTCAGTATGATCAGCGCAGAGAATTTGATTTCCATCGCAACAGTGCAAACCGTTTCCCCCAACTGGACCTTATCCTAGTTACTCCTTCGGTGATATATCGTCAGATCATCCACACCCGTAAAAATACCCATTGGGAATGGGGAAATCAGGGCAGCGGCTATTTTCATCGCTTTGGCGGATTTTATTTTCTGCCTGATTTTCAGGGCTTGAGTAACGGAACCTACTTATTGCTGCACAAACATGGCCGAAAGGTAGCTCACACATTCAGCTTGCGGCTGGATGAAAAATACATCTCCGCACGTGAGCGAATCAATGGGAGATGGGAGCAGTCATCGCGCTTTTTCATGAATTACAGCGCGGCATATACAGGACTTGTGCAAAATGACAAACACCTTTTACAATGGCATCTATCAAGCATGTGGCGGGCACCCTGGGTAAATGAACTTTTCTCATCGGGTGTTCACCACGGAGCTGCTGCTTTTGAACTGGGCAACCGCAATTTGGGTATAGAAAGAAGTTATCGTGCTGAAATGGAATGGGAGTATCGTCCAAACCGGGAAGTAACAGTATACCTCTCTCCATTTTTCAATTACATGCCCGGATTTATCAATCTTACCCCCATGCGAGAGCCGGTAATGACGGTCCGGGGGGCATTCCCGGGTTTCGAATACCTGCAAGGCACTGCCTGCTATGCGGGTGGCGACATACAACTGCGATGGGCATTATCCCATCAGTTTGAAATACAAACCCGCTTTCAATATGTTCATGGGGAATATGCAAATGAGAACAGATACCCGGCATTTTTACCACCGTTGAGGGCACAGAACATGCTGACCTGGAAGCACAAAAGGATTTCATGTCAACTGCAACACGAATTTGTGGACAGACAGCACCTCTATATCAGTGGCAGTGATTTCCTGCCTCCTCCGCCCAGCTATCATTTGTGGCACTTTAAGCTAATATCATCAACGGAAAAACAAAATTCCTGGCGTTGGAATATTGAAGTAAACAACCTGCTAAACCAAAGTTACCGAAGCTACATGGACCGCTTCCGTTACTTTATGGACATGCCCGGACGAAACATTCGTGTGGTCATAATTAAACCCCTCCACCATCATCATAAAAAACACATTTAACCAAATATAAGGAAAATTTATGAAAAAAACAAATTTCATCATCGCAACAGCTGCTGCTGCAGCGGCTCTTCTGAATCTCTCATCATGCCACAAACATGACGAAGGCGAACTCATCACCACAGTGAAACTTACACTGACCCCTTCCGGCGGTGCATCAAAGACCTATGTCTGGAGCGATCCTGATGGAATTGGAGGAAACGCACCCAAACAGGCCGACACGCTAATTTGTGACAGTGGCATGGTTTACAGCGGCGAACTTCAGTTCTTTAACGGCGACAATGACATAACCTCTGAAATTAAAAACGAGGGCAAAGAGCATTTTGTATGTTACAGCGGTCCCACTACTGATGTTTTGGAAATCACCTATAAGGACAGTGATGGCAAGTATGCCATTGGCTTGTCTACCGAATTTAAGGCCGGTAAAAAATCATCGGGACTGCTGCGTACCACCCTTAAACACCAAGCCAAGAATAAAAATGGCACCTGTGACCGTGGTGAAACAGATGTAGACGTAACATTCCCCTTTCTAATCAAGTAAATGATCAATAATTACAGGCATATTGAAGCAGTTTGCGTTGTAAAACCCTAATTTTGCAACCAATGTCAACCGAATCAGCAAACCTGAAAAACACGGCTCTCTCTGATCTCCACACTTCACTTGGAGCAAAGATGGTACCGTTTGCGGGCTTCAATATGCCTGTTTTATATACCAACCTCATTCAGGAACACCACACCGTTAGAAATGATGTGGGGGTTTTTGATGTTAGCCACATGGGCGAATTTTATGTAGAAGGGCCAAACGCTTATGACCTGGTAGAATATGTAACCAGCAATGACGTTTCCACACTCACGGACGGACGCGTGCAATACTCTTGCCTACCCAACGAAAACGGCGGCATTGTAGACGACTTGCTGGTTTATCGCGTACATGCCGAAAAATACCTGCTGGTTGTAAATGCGGGAAATATTGATAAAGATTTTGCCTGGATTTCCAAACACAACGAAAAATTCGGAGCAACCCTGAGCAACCATAGCGCCGAATACAGCTTACTTGCAGTGCAGGGCCCCAAAGCTACTGCTACACTTCAGAAGCTCACGTCTGTGAACCTTTCTGATATTCCCTATTACCATTTTACCATTGGTGAAATGGCCGGCTTGAAAGATGTAATCATCAGCAACACGGGCTATACAGGCGCCGGCGGTTTTGAAATTTATATCAAAAATGCAGATGCCAGGGCCATGTGGGATGCCATATTTACTGCGGGAGCCGATGCCGGTATCAAGCCCATCGGGCTGGGAGCCAGGGATACACTGCGTCTGGAAAAAGGATTCTGCCTTTACGGCAATGACATCGATGACAACACATCGCCCATTGAAGCAGGCCTGGGCTGGATTACCAAATTCAATCATCCTTTTGTGCATAGCGATTATCACAAACAACTAAAGGAAAACAAGCCGTCCAAAAAACTGGTGGGCTTCAAGCTGATTGATAAAGGCATTCCACGCCAGCACTATCCGGTATGCGATGAAAACGGCAATAACATTGGGGAAGTAACCAGCGGTACCATGTCGCCCACCCTCAATGAAGCCATCGGTCTTGCCTATGTACCTTCTGCCCTATCGACAGCCGGAAGCACCATTTACATTGAAGTGCGCGGCAAACTGCTGAAAGGCGAGGTTTGCAAATTGCCTTTTGTGTAATTCAAAGATTTAGTGGCTTTACCGACAATACCAGTCGGAAAGGAATTGATTTGCCGTAAATTGTAATGGTTTGCGCCGCCAAATCGACGGCAAGCAGTGGGGAAACCAACACTTTCACCTCACACCGGTTGTCCAAATAGCGGACTTCGCAGTTTAGTTTTTGATTGCACCAGCCAACCCAGCTGATGAAAGGTTCCTGTTGACTCATCACTCAAACCTCAGTGCATCAATGGGATTGAGGCGTGAAGCACGGGTAGCGGGATAGATTCCGGCTACCAAACCCACCACCATACATACCAGCACAGACATCAACATCCATTTCCAGGGGATGATAAAACCGGTCCCCAGGCCAAATCCCACCAAATTACCCAGCAATATTCCAAAGACAATGCCACCCAGTCCGCCCAGCTGACAAATAACCACGGCTTCGGTCAAAAACTGATTGCGGATAACAGATGAGGAGGCCCCCAGTGCTTTTCTCACGCCAATTTCACGGGTTCTTTCCGTAACAGACACCAGCATAATATTCATTAAACTCACCGCAGCCCCAATGAGCGTGATGATGGCAATGATGGTGCCAACCAGTGTCACCATTTTTAGGTTGTCAATGGCATCCTTGGCCAGTGCATCGCTCTTGGTGAGATTAAAATCATCGGGTTTTACGCTTCCTAAGCCGCGAAGTCTGCGCATCAGCAGGTATGCTTCGTCCATGGCCGGATCCAATTGCTCTATTCGCGACACCGCCACATTGATAAAATAGTTCTCTAGTCCGTTATTGAAATCCATCCTTGAACGGCTCACGGGAATAAACACCACCCTGTCTCCACCCGACATGCCCATGCTGGAGCCCTTCTCTGCCAATATCCCGGCCACGCGGTATGTTCTGCCATTCACTTTTATGGCCTCACCCAATCCATTTTTCCCTACCAGGGTTGTGGCAATTTCATGACCAATGATGGCCAAGGGCAAGGCCAGATCTACATCATTAGAGGTGAAATTCCGTCCAACTTCCAATTCGTAACTGGCCGTTTTCAGATAATTTTCATCGATCCCAATGATTCTGGCATTGGGGTTTGTCTCTTTATTTTTATGCCTGACTTTAGCAGCCAAATCAGCATTTCGGCTGATGGAAACTTCTGCCGGAAAATCAAATGATTTCTTAAAACTACTGGCCTGTATCCATGAAATGGGCTCAGAAACTACGCTTCCGGGTGCACCGCGTCGCTGAAACCCCTGAATGCTGCGAATATTGAAGCTCTGAGAACCCATGCGGGAAAAGGTTTTGGTGATGGCACTGTTCATGGCATCAATGGAAGTGAGAATACCCACTAGTGCAGCGATACCAATGGCGATAATCAAACAGGTAATGACGGTGCGGAGTAAATTGGTTCTAACAGCTTCCAGCCCCTGTCTGATGTTTTCTCTGATGCGCATTTGCGATAATAAAAAGGAAAATGTATCCCTTAAGCACTGAAACTTTGTCCGCAGCCACAAGTTTCTTTGGCGTTGGGATTGTTGAATGTAAATCCACGGTTATTCAGGCCGTTTTCCCAGTCTATCACCATGCCCAGCACATACATCACGTGGGCTTTATTCATCACCATGGAAATACCTTCAATTTCATACTCCCTGTCACCTTCCTCCTTCTTATCAAAGGCGAGCAAATAGCTCAATCCTGAACAACCACCGCCTTTAACACCAATTCTAAGAAAAGACTCTTCCGCACCTGCCAGTTCGTTTTTAAGGCGATGCAATTCGGCAATAGCAGTTTCTGTGAACTTCACCGGCGGGGCTTCAACATGAACATTGGTTGTTTCCATGATTATAATATGCAAAGTTAACATTTTTTTACGGCAATCGTTTCTACAGGTAATCGCAAATACGCCTGCATTATAATTATATTTGCGGTATCGCAGCCATGAGTAATGTTGAAGTCTTTGTAGAGATCCTGAAATTTATTCTGCCAGCCATCATGGTTTTTTTTACGGCTTATTTTGTGCTGAAAAATCAGGGAGAATCACAACTTTCAAGAGTGAGACTGGAGGTACTTAAACAAAATCAACATGTTTTAACCCCCATTAAATTGCAGGCCTATGAAAGAATGACTCTTTTTCTGGAGCGCATTAGTCCAGTTCAACTGCTTCAAACCCACAACCAGCCCGACATGAGTGGTAAAGCCCTGAAGCACATTCTGTTAACTACGATTCAAAACGAATATAACTATAACTTATCGCAACAAATTTACATGAGTGCACAGGCGTGGAACCTCATAAAAGTGGTTAAAGAACAGGTATTAAAACTCATACAGGAAGCATCCGCCGGTATGCCTGATCAGGCCACAGCCAATGACCTGAGCAGCATGATTGTGGAATATTTGAAAAATCACGGGGAACAACCTACCGACAAAGCCATTCAGTTTATCAAAGCGGAAGTTGCGCTGATGTTCGGTCAATCATAAACATGAAAAAAACAGATTCCGGAATTCCAATAGAAGAAGTTTATACCGGCACTTCCGGAATGAATGAATTGCCCGGAGAATATCCGTATACCAGGGGTATTCGCAAGGATATGTACCGTGGACGCCTTTGGACCATGAGGCAATATGCAGGATTTAGCACAGCTGAAGAAAGCAATAAACGCTATCACTATCTCTTATCTCAGGGAACCACCGGTCTGTCTGTTGCATTCGATTTGCCCACCCAGATAGGTTATGACAGCGACCACGCCATGAGCGAAGGTGAAGTGGGCAAGGTAGGCGTAGCCATTGATTCATTGGCCGACATGGAAACCCTGTTTAAGGGGATTACACTGCAGGATATCACCAGCAGCATGACCATCAATGCCACGGCTTCTACCTTGCTGGCCATGTATGTGGCACTGGCAAAAAAACAAGGGGCCGATTTAAGTAAAATTTCGGGTACCATCCAAAACGATATACTCAAGGAATACGCTGCCAGGGGTACTTATATTTATCCTGTTAGGCCCAGCATGCGAATCATCACAGATATTTTTGCCTGGTGCAGCAGTGAATTGCCAAAGTGGAACACCATTTCCATCAGCGGATATCACATCCGTGAAGCGGGCAGCACTGCGGTTCAGGAACTGGCATTCACCCTATCCAATGGCAAAGCATACGTAAAAGCGGCTCAACAGCAGGGTTTGGATATCAACGTTTTTGGCAAACGACTTTCTTTTTTCTTCAATGCCCATAATAATCTATTTGAGGAGATAGCCAAATTCAGGGCGGCCCGCAGAATTTGGGCAAGCATGATGAAGGAAATGGGAGCAACTTCGCCAGAGGCCATGATGCTTCGCTTCCACACCCAAACAGGTGGTTCAACACTTACTGCGCAGCAACCGGATGTAAATATTGTGCGTGTTACCCTGCAGACCCTTTCTGCCGTTTTAGGAGGAACACAAAGTCTGCACACCAATGGTTTTGATGAGGCGCTCGGGTTACCAACCGAAGATGCTGCCAGAATTGCACTGCGCACGCAGCAGGTTGTTGCTCATGAAAGCGGAGTTACAGATACAGTAGATCCATTGGGAGGCAGTTACTTCATTGAAAGTCTAACCGAACAGGTGGAAAAAGAAGCCCGAAACCTCATCGCCCTGATAGATGACATGGGCGGAGCGGTTACTGCAGTTGAAACTGGATGGATGCAGGAAGAGATTGCCAGAAGCAGTTATATTTATCAGAAAGATATAGATAACCGTAAGAAGGTTATAGTCGGCGTAAATGCCTTTCAAAGTGAAAAGCATGAAGCCGCACCACCCATTCTTCGTATTAATGACAGTATCAGGCAGATGCAAACGCAAAAATTGCAACAACTGAAGAACGAGCGGAATAATGACCTTGTAATTTCTAATCTGAAACAACTTGGTGACGCTGCCAGGGAAAATAAAAACTTAATGCCCTTCATCCTCGGTGCAGTGGAAAACTACGCTACACTTGGCGAGATTGCAGATGTACTTCGACAAGAATTTGGGGAATACAAGCAATAGTCGTTTCGCTTTTATTTTACTGCAAATTTTTTTATTAGACAAGCAAAAAAAGTTAGCACATTGTGAATTTTTGTTATTTCTTAGCAGAATATTTCTTCGTACATACGGAGAACTGACAATCAACCACTTAATCAACAATAATAGCACTCAATGAAGAAATGACTCCGGGAAAATCTACCACTGAAAACAAGAGCCATGAACTTGCCTGGCTGGAATGTCTGAAAATCATTAAAGACAATGTCAATCCACAGAGTTATAAAACGTGGTTTGAGCCCATCAAGGCAATTAAGTTGCAAAACAAAGTATTAACCATTCAGGTTCCCAGCCAATTCTTTTATGAGTGGCTGGAGGAGCACTATGTTCAGTTATTGCACAAGACGCTGAAAAAAGTGATTGGCCCCACCGCGAAACTGGAGTACAACATCATCATTGAAACTGCTGGTCACGACCAACTGCCATACACCATAAACCTTCCTACCGGAAACAGCAGCAAGCCAGCCCAGAATGAACTGGGTATGCCTGTGAACCTGGATACGCCGATAAAGAATCCTTTCATCATTCCCGGACTGAAAAAGATGAATATCGACAGCCAGCTGAATCCCCGCTACACCTTCGATAACTTTGTGGAAGGTGAATGCAACAAACTGGCACGCAACGCAGGTTTAGCCATTGCCAGCAAACCCGGAGGCACTGCTTTCAATCCTTTGATGGTTTTTGGCGGCTGCGGTTTGGGCAAAACCCATTTGGCTCATGCCATTGGCAATTTGATTAAGCAAAATCATAAACAAAAAGTGGTAGTGTTTGTGAGTGCTGAAAAGTTCATCAATCAATTTATTGACTCTGCCAAACAGGGAAACAACAACCAATTCATCAACTTCTATCAGTACCTGGATGTTTTGATTGTAGATGATGTGCAGTTCTTCTCCAAAAAGGAAAGAACCCAGGAAATCTTCTTTCAGATTTTCAATCACCTGCACCAGAACGGCAAGCAAATCATACTTACCTGCGATCGTCCGCCCAAAGACTTGAAAAACATGGATGAGCGTCTGCTAAGCCGCTTCAAGTGGGGACTCAGTGCCGACCTTGGAACGCCTGATTTCGAAACCCGTGTAGCCATCCTTGAAAATAAAATGTACCAGGACGGCATCAGTCTGCACCGCGACATTGTGGAATACCTGGCGCACAATATTGACAACAACATACGCGAACTCGAAGGTGCCCTGATTTCACTGCTGGCACAATCATCACTCACCCGCAAACAGATAGACCTTAACCTGGCTAAGCAGGTGGTTAAGAACTTTGTAAAGAACAGCACCCGCGAAATAAGCATCGAATACATACAAAAACTGGTTTGCGATTTCTACAACATTCCTGTAGAAGCGGTAAAATCAAAGACCCGCAAACGCGAGATTGTTCAGGCACGCCAGATTGCCATGTATTTCACCAAAGACTTGACCAAGGCATCGCTCAAAAACATTGGTATGTTCTTTGGCGGTCGCGATCACAGTACCGTTATACACGCTTGTCAGACCGTTAACGATTTGATGGAAACCGACAAGAAATTCCGCCACGATGTGGAGGAAATAGAAAAGCGAATCAAAATCAACACATTCTAACCATGGAATCCCGCCCCGGCGGGATTTTTTTATGCAAAATATCCGCTTTATATCATCGGTAAAAAATGCCCTGAAAGGTCTTTCGGCAGCATTTCGAGAACAACGAAACCTTCGCATTCACAGAACCATTGCCTTGTTGGTAATAATATTGGGGGTATGGCTAAAAATTACCCGCATGGAATGGGCCATTATTTTCACCTGCATCGGACTGGTTATGGGACTGGAGCTGATGAATTCAGCCATTGAGGTTTTGCTGGATAAGCTGCATCCCGAAAATGATTCAGCCATTGGCAAAGCCAAAGACATAGCCGCCGGAGCTGTGTTGATTGCGGCAATCTGCAGCGCAATTGTTGGTTTTTGGATATTCTACGTAAGAATATCAGCTCTTTTTAACTGACACAGACAGTTCATCAAGTTGTGCCTGATCCAGAGCGGAGGGTGCATCTATCATCACATCGCGGCCTGCATTATTTTTGGGGAAAGCGATGTAATCGCGGATGGTTTCGCTGCCACCAAACAAGCTGCACAAACGGTCGAAACCAAATGCGATACCACCATGGGGAGGAGCACCGTATTCGAATGCGTCCATGAGGAAACCAAACTGGGCACGGGCCTGTTCGGGGGTGAAACCCAGCAGGGTGAACATCCGCTCCTGCAAGCTGCGGTCGTGGATACGAATGCTGCCGCCGCCCACTTCCACACCATTGATTACCAAATCGTAGGCATTGGCTCTCACCGCGCCGGGATCGGTTTGCATCAGGTGCACATCTTCGGGTAGTGGACTGGTGAAAGGATGGTGCATGGCATGCCAGCGTCCGCTCTCTTCATCCTGCTCAAGCAGCGGGAAATCAACCACCCAGAGCGGCTTATAATTGAAAGGATCTCGCAGACCCAGCCGCGATCCCATTTCCAATCGCAGTTCGTTTAGTTGTTTTCTAACCTTGTTCAGACCACCGGCCAGCACCAATATCAAATCGCCGGGTTTGGCATTGCATACTTCTGCCCATGCGGCCAGGGCCTGCTGGTCAAAGAATTTATCTACCGAAGATTTAAAGGTTCCGTCCTGTTCCACACGGCAATAAATCAATCCGGTAGCACCTATTTGGGGGCGTTTTACAAATTCGGTCAGTTCATCTAGCTGTTTGCGGGTATAGCTGCCGGCACCTTTGGCGCAGATGGCCAAAATGGCTTCACTATTGTCAAAAACACCAAATCCTTTACCTTTGGCTACACCACCCAGATCCACAAAGCGCATGTCAAAACGCAGATCGGGTTTATCGCAGCCATAATACTGCATGGCATCGGCATAGGTCATCCGTGGAACTGAGGTCAGATCCACGCCTTTCACATTGCTGAATAAGTGGCGGGTGAGCCCTTCAAAAACCTGCAGAATGTCTTCGCGCTCCACAAAGCTCATTTCGCAGTCTATTTGGGTAAACTCCGGCTGACGGTCGGCGCGTAAATCCTCATCGCGGAAGCACTTTACGATTTGAAAATAACGGTCAAAACCGCTCACCATAAGCAATTGCTTGAAGGTCTGCGGGCTTTGCGGCAATGCATAAAATTGTCCGGGATTGAGTCGGCTGGGTACCACAAAATCACGGGCTCCTTCGGGCGTACTTTTAATCAGCACGGGAGTTTCCACCTCAATAAAGCCCGAGTCACTAAGGTAGCGGCGCACTTCCTGGGCCATGTTGTGACGCAACAACATATTGGCACGTACTGCCTCACGCCTCAAATCCAGGTAGCGGTACTGCATGCGAAGGTCATCGCCGCCGTCAGTTTCATTTTCAATCAGGAAAGGCGGTGTTTTTGCCGGATTCAGCACCTTGAGTTCGGTTACAATCACTTCCACATCTCCGGTTGGCATCTGGGGATTCTTACTTTCCCTTTCGGCAACCTTCCCTTTGGCCTGTATAACAAATTCACGGCCTATTTCTGCCGCCTGCTGCAGCACTTTGGCATCGTAACCTTCGTTAAATGCCAGCTGGGTAATCCCATACCGATCCCGAATATCGATGAAGGCCATGCCTCCCATGGTTCGGATGCGTGCAGCCCAGCCGGCAAGGGTTACTTCCTTACCCGCATCGGCCATTCTCAGTTCTCCACAAGTGTGCGATCGGTACATGCTGCGAAATTACACGAAAAGCCCCTTAACAGCGAAGGAATTGCAGTATAAAACGCGAAAAATCAGCCCTTAAAGTGCTGCCAGCCCTGGGCTTTGATATCAAAACTTGCCCCGGACTTACCAATGAGGCGATAAGCGCCTTTATTGGCAGTGGCATGGCCAATGATGGTGAAATCAGGATGGCTTTTCAGTTTGTCGTAATGTTCCTGGCTCACTGTAAACAACAACTCATAGTCTTCACCCCCATTTAAAGCCACCACAGAAGGATTCAGATCAAAGTTCAGCGCCTGAGTAACGGCCTGTGGATCGATGGGAAGTTTTTCGTCATACACATCAAAACCGCAGCCCGAGTGCATCCCGAGATGGTGGATTTCACTGGCCAGCCCGTCGCTGATGTCAATCATGCTACTAGGCACGATGCCAAGTTCTGCGAGGGATTGCACTACATCCAGTCGTGCATCGGGTCGCAGTTGTCTGCCCACAATGTACTCATGACCTGACAAATCGGGCTGCATATTGGGATGCTCCATGAATACCTTTTTCTCGCGCTCTAAAATTTGCAGGCCCATGTATGCAGAACCCAAATCGCCGGAAACCACCAATAAATCGTGCTCTTGGGCACCGGAACGTTTACATATTTTGTCTTTGGCCACATGTCCGTAAACCGTTACGGTGAGTGAAAGTCCACGCGGCGACGCCGTGGTGTCTCCACCGGCCAGATCTACGCTGTATTTTTCGCAAGCCAGCCTGATGCCTGCGTACAATTCTTCCACGGCCTCCAGCGAAAACCGGTTGCTCAGTCCCAGCGACACCAGTATTTGCGTGGGTGTGCCATTCATGGCGCAGATATCGCTCACGGCGGTGGCCACGGCTTTGTAGCCCAGGTGCTTGAGCGGGTGAAATGATAAATCAAAGTGGATGCCTTCAAACATGGCATCTACGGTCAGCAGGCCGTATTCGGGGCCACCGGTTTCAATGACTGCGGCATCATCGCCAATCCCCATCACAGTAGAGGCGTTTTTATTTTCAAAAAAAGAAGCCAGGTGGTTGAT
>JBILTS010000001.1:0-48952 GCA_044371405.1 Bacteroidia bacterium | reverse complement strand
GAAAATTTGGTGCTGTTGAAGAGCAGTATGGTGTTTTCAGCCGAGGGTAGCCGGTAAGGGAAAAATCAGGGTGTTTGATTTATGATTCCTCATGTGCGTGCGCTCGAAACCTTCCAGGTTTCGCCTAAAAATCCTATACAAAACCACCATTAACCAAATCTGACAAACCTTGCCTATTTTTGCAGTCATATGCAATTTGAGCTTACCGAAGAACATTTAGCAGTGCAGCAGGCTGCACGCGATTTCGCACAAACCGAACTCCTGCCCGGAGTTATAGAGCGTGATGAGCACCAGAAATTTCCTGCCGAACAGGTAAAAAAACTGGGAGAACTTGGCTTTATGGGTATGATGGTAGATCCAAAGTACGGAGGATCCGGTATGGATACCATCAGCTATGTGCTGGCCATGGAAGAAATATCTAAGGTAGATGCTTCCTGTTCGGTTGTTATGAGTGTGAACAACAGTCTGGTTTGCTGGGGTCTGGAAACCTTTGCCAACGAGGAGCAAAAACAGAAGTATCTGGTACCGCTTGCCAAAGGAGAAATCATAGGTGCCTTCTTATTGAGTGAGCCTGAAGCGGGCAGTGATGCTACCAGCCAACGCACCACTGCTGAAGATAAAGGAGATCATTACCTGCTAAATGGTACCAAAAACTGGATTACCAACGGCAACAGTGCCAGTGTTTATTTGGTTATGGCACAAACCGATGCCGCAAAAGGACACAAAGGCATCAACGCTTTAATTGTAGAGAAAAACAGCCCTGGTGTTACGGTAGGAAAGAAAGAGGATAAACTGGGTATTCGCGGCAGCGATACGCATTCCATTATGTTTCAGGATGTGAAAGTACCCAAGGAAAACCGCATTGGTGAAGATGGTTTCGGATTCAAGTTTGCCATGAAAACCCTCACCGGTGGCCGCATTGGTATTGCGGCACAGGCCCTGGGAATTGCCAGTGGTGCTTATGAGTTATCGTTGAAATATTCAAAGGAGCGCAAGGCGTTTGGTACTGAAATTATGAACCACCAGGCCATTGCATTCAAACTGGCCGATATGGCTACTGAAATTGAGGCCGCCCGCCTGCTTTGTCTTAAAGCGGCCTGGCTTAAGGACCAGCATCTGGATTACGGCCGTGCTAGCTCCATGGCCAAGTTGTTTGCCAGCGAAACGGCCATGAAAACAGCAGTTGAAGCGGTTCAGATTCATGGAGGATACGGTTATGTTAAGGAATACCACGTGGAGCGTTTGATGCGTGATGCCAAGATTACCCAGATATATGAAGGTACCAGCGAGGTTCAGCGCGTGGTGATTAGCAGGGATGTGCTGAAAGATTAAAGTAACCTACATTATCTTGTGGTACAGATTCAATTAAACCCAATAAAAGAAATCCCTGCATACATGAACTTGAGCATTTAAAAAAGTAATTCATTCCATAAAAAAAGCCCGTTTTGATTTCAAAACGGGCTTTTTTGTAACAGTTAAAGTTCTAGAAATTGAATCGAAATCCTGCACTGATATTCAGTAAAGGATAATCACTGTTTCTGATGTTAGAAATTTTACTTGTGTATTCTCCATCTTGACTAATAGCATTTCGTAGAGCCACATTAGCATGTGCCCTGCCAACAAATGAAATTCCGCCATAAAGACGATAATCAAGTGCGGCACCAAAACGCAAACCAAGCGAATTAGTGCTGTTAAATGAAGTTTTGTCAGCAGTGTTTTTAAAACTGCTTACAAATGGCATTGATGAATAGTTAATGCCACCAGCTCCTCTTATTTTAAAACGGTTACTGAATGATTTTTCTTTAAAAACGCCAAAAGAAATCGCAGTATGGTCATAACTTATTTTCCCTGATTTTTTATTAAGTACGCTAACAGCGTAATCAAATTCTACAGTCCCGGGGGTAGAGTATCTGTCAACGGCTAGATAGTAGTGCAAACCATTAACGTTCTTAGCATAGTCAAGTTGCACCCCAACAACACCGCTTGGCACAAAGCCTGTATAAAATTCCATTCCAAATGATTTGCCCTTTGTTTCGGAAATAATGGAATTTGTATATTCTACCCTTTTCACCGGCAATGAAATAGAAGAATACTGCATTACAGATTTTGGCAGTGAATCTACCTGGTAAACTTTGCTGTAAGTGGCAGGAAAACCGGTAAGTGTAATCTTAATTTCACTCAATCTGGAGTTCTCAACGGTAGTAACCCTCGAAAAGACAGGATCTACCACATAATCGCACTTGTGGGTTGTTAGGAATAATTCCATTGCATTGTCCTTGAGTTCGCTGAGGGGTAATTTTAAATCAGCGGTATAGGTTACCGACTGTTTTACGGATTCCACTTTAAGGTCTGCAACAATGGGTTTGATGACCATACCAAAACTGGATGCATTAATTTGTGGATCATGCGCTTTGGTGTCTTTTTGAATTTCTCTGTGCACAGAGCAGGAAGTTAGCAAGGCTACTCCAATAATTGGGATAAGTTTTTTCATTTTTTATTCTTGTTTGATTGGTTTATTAATTTTAATTATTATTCATATATACTAATACAATCAAATCCTTTGGGTTTAGAATTTTCTAATAGCTCGAACTCTCATAGAGCTGGTTTTAGTTCCAGATGTATTATTGCCATTGGTGAAATTGATATACCTTGCATCTGATGATGAGGTCTCAGTTGAACTCCAATAAAATCCGGTTGATCCCATACCAATTGAGACTCTGTTAGTATAAATTTTTTGTAGCTCGTCTGATGAGGGCAAATACCAATCAAAGTAGATGCCATCGATATGATTATCTGCTAAACCAGCCGCATATGAACTTTTTGGATTACCTTGAACAGTGACAATTTTAGTGGTATTTGAGCTGCCATCTCCAATTTTAGACCCTGTTGCACCAGTAGTTGATGAACCATTATTCCAGATTATTCCGCCAGATAGGTCTGAATTAGTAACAATTAAACCGTGCTGCACATTTGGATCATATCCTGCATCACCAGATTGTAGTATATAAGCGACTTTACCGCCATTGTAAGATTGGCCAATATTAACAGAAGTTGTGAAGGAAATTTCATTTCCATAAGAAGTTCCAATTGCGTTTGTAGCATATGCACGAACATAATACGTGACCCCGCTTGCAAGGAAATTTAGATTACTCGAAAAAGCACCTAATCCAGTACCATTAACGGTTCTACTGTTCGAAGTTGTTGGACCGCTACTCGTACTCCAGCAAATACCACGTGCTGTAATTGCAGATCCACCATCACTTGAAATATTGCCACCACTCGATGCAGTTGTATTTGTAATATTTGATATTGCGGTAGTGGTCAATGTTGGGGTAGTTGGAGGTGTTGTAAAGGTTACTTCATTTCCATAGGCAGTTCCAGCTGAATTTACAGCATATGCCCGCACGTAATATCTAACTGCGCCGCCTGACAGACCTGTGATATTGCTTATAAAAGTTGCCGGTCCACTTCCATTGGATACTTTACTATTAGCAGTGGTGGGACCACTACTTGTGCTCCAGCAAATTCCTTTATCTGTAATTCTTGCAAATCCGGTATCTGTTATTACGCCACCACCAGTGGCAGTGGTAGTTAGAATATTGGTTACAGCAGCTGTAGAACAAGTTGGCAAAATTGGGGAAAGTGTTCTAAATTGTATTTCATTTCCGTACGCCGTTCCAAGAGCGTTTTTTGCATAAGCTCGGACATAGTAGGTAACTCCGGCTAACAGACCTGTTAAATTACTGGTAAAAGCACCTGTTCCGTTACCATCTATGGTTTTTTTGTTAGCTGTTGTAGGACCTGGGTTAGTGCTCCAGCATACCCCTTTTTCTGTGATGGCCGATGCACCGTCACTTATAATAGTGCCGCCACTATTTGCTTTTATTTGTGTAATACTGGAAGCTGCGGTTGTAGTTAAGACAGGTAATGTTGGAGAAAGTGTAGTGAACTGTTGTTCTATTCCGTAACTTGTTCCCACTTTATTTGTTGCATAAGCTCTTACATAATAGGTAGTTGCAGCAGTTAGGCCTGTTAAATTACCTGTGAAACTTCCTGTTCCACTACCAAAATTTAATTTACTGTTCGATGTTGTGGGGTTGGGACTAGTACTCCAACAGACCCCTTTTGCTGTAATTGATGCACCTCCATCGCTGGTAATGGTGCCACCGCAGTTTGCTGATATTTGAGTTACATTGGTTACGGTAGTGGTGTTAACTATCGGCTCTGCTGCTGAGGTGGTTGTAAATTGTACTTCGTTGCCGTAGCTTGTACCTGTAGCATTGGTTGCATAAGCCCTCACGTAATATGTGGAGCCGTCTGTTAGGTTTGTTAAATTGCTTATAAATACTCCTAAACCGCTACTATCAATGGTTTTAGCATCATTTAAAGTAGGATTATTTTGTGTACTCCAACAAACACCTCGTGCCGTTATTGCAGACCCGCCGGCGTTTGTTACACTTCCTCCGCCAACTGCAGATATCAGGGTAACATTAGTAATATCTGCTGTGGTCACTTTAGCTAAACCTTTAGTAGTAAATGAGACTGAGCTTCCGTAACCGGTACCTTCTATATTGGTGGCATAGGCTCTAACATAGTATGTGGTATTGCTTGTTAATCCTTTAATCTCACTTACAAATAAACCACTGTCAGGACCATTGATTGTTTTATTGTCTTCGATGGTAGGATTTTCACTGGTGCCCCAGCAAATGCCGCTTACGTTTACGGCTATGCCACCGTTGCTGGTGATATTCCCAGACACTAAAACAGATGTTTCAGTAACTTCTATTACTTCAGTTGTTACTGTCGGTAAAGACCAGGGTGATTTCAGTTTTTCTTTTTTACAACTTTGGATAATTGGTAATGCTAGGCTCGTTAAAATTATTAAAGCGCCAATCCAGATGTTTTTTTTATTTATCATGCTTTTATTTATTTTTTATTAATTGCTTAGTTAATTAATATTTATTTTGTCCTAATGTGATGAATTTTAGCATTTTCAAATACCTAGCTAAATATATGCATATTTCAAAAATCTAGACAACGTGCCACAATATTAACAGATAATTTATAAATTCCTATTATTGAATCATAAACATACTTATAATTTGTTGGTTGAATTTTTAAAATTAGAAATATATAATAGAAAAAATAAATAAATATTTGAAAAAACCGATTATGATCTTTAAAATAAAATCAACAATTATGGATTATAGCTCGTGATATTTACTATTTCACGGTTATCATTTTAAGATAGTTAAACTTTTAAGCAGCCCTTTTTCGTTTTATATAAATATTTTAGAGATTACCTGCTACAAAAACATCCTTATAATCCAGTAGCAAAGCCCCGCTACGGCAGCGCTTACCGGAATGGTCAGCAGCCAGGCCACCAGCAGGTTGCGGGTAACTCCCCAGCGAACAGCACTCAAGCGTTTGGTGGCTCCTACTCCAATAATAGAGCCGGTAATGGTATGGGTGGTACTAACGGGAATGCCCATTTGTTCGGTCATGAACAATGTTACGGCTCCGGCGGTTTCTGCACTTACACCTTCCAGCGGAGTCACCTTGGTAATGCGGGTTCCCATGGTTTTTACGATTTTCCAGCCACCGCTCAGGGTTCCCAGTCCAATGGCTCCGTAGCATGCCAGTGGAACCCAGTTGGGCAGGTCTTTAAAGTCACTGATGTTGCCGTTGGCAATCAGTGCAGCCCCAATAATCCCCATTACTTTTTGGGCGTCGTTGCCGCCATGGCCGAGTGAGAAAGCAGCAGAAGAAAGCAACTGAAGTTTCTTGAACATATTGGCAGTGCGGTTGGCAGACGGTTTGCGGAGTTTCTCAATGTATATGTAAGACAACACGAAAATTAAAATGACGCATAATAGAGCGTACCGAAGAAAGGAATTATCCGCCTTCCCGATTTCCTTGGTCAAATCCTTGGTCAAATCAATATTAAAAGCTTTTTTTAACTTGTCTTCATCAGCACCGCTGAATCCCATGGTATGGGCAACCACCTCTGTAATGCTGTCTGCAGCCGTGCTGTCAGCTGCTGTCTTTTGGGCTAATAATTCTTGATGATATTTAAATAATGGTTTGAGGTCATTTATTTTAGCAGTCAGGGCTTCCAGTTGAGGTTTCTTTGATTCATCATAAAACGCTTCCTTTTTCAATCGATCAAGCTTCGCTGTTTTGCTTACAATATCCTTCAATTTACTGGTTTCAAGATCTTTAAAAGACACAGCTTCAGCGATATTTTCAGCTACCTTTTCAGCACCTAACCTATTGTAATCTGCCAGATAAGGCAACGCCGTATTGTAATTGGCAGTAGCTTTTTCCAGTTTTGCTTTTGCTTCTTCGTTATCCGGATTTTTCTCTACCTCTTTTTTGTATTTGTCTACACGGAAGAATTTTTGCAGGTTTTCTTCCATTTTACCCTGCTGAAAATGCATAAACATGAACCAGGTAGCCACAGAAGTTGCACCAATAATTCCCAGTTTAATCCAAAGATTGCGGTGAATGGTTACCAGTGCCATGAACATGGAAATGAGCATACCTATCATGGGAGCCAGGAAAATAAATAAGAGCGTTTTTACAATTTTCTCCATTTCCACCACACTGCTGAATGCTACAAAACCTTTGGTCATATAGGCATGAGCTACAGCCGCACCGGCAAAACCACCAATCAAGGTGTGCGATGATGAGGAAGGTATGCCATACCACCAGGTGAGGAGGTTCCAGAAAATCGCCGCGACCAAACCTGCCAGAATAACCGGAAGGGTGATGTAGGTGTCTATCACTGTTTTGCCGATGGTGTTGGCAACAGCGTGATCTTTAAAGATAAAAAAAGCGGCAAAATTGAATAGTGCAGCCCATAGTACGGCTTGCAATGGGGTTAGTACCTTGGTGCTCACCACGGTGGCAATGGAATTGGCCGCATCGTGAAAACCATTAATGTAATCAAAGATTAGCGCCAGCGCAATTATGACAATTACAAGTGTCATGTAAAGTTAGTTATGAAGTGTTGTTTAGGCGTACTTAACAATGATGGTTTCAATCACATTGGCAACATCTTCGCATTTGTCGGTAGCTACTTCCATTACGGTATAAACCTCTCTTCTGCGAATCAGTTCCTTAAAATCATTTTCGGTTTCAAATAATTTTTTGATACTCATGTCGAAGATGTCATCGGCATGGTTCTCCAGACTGTTTACCTTTACGAGGCATTCAGAAATTTTCTCAGGACGTTTAAGTTCACGCAGCTGCATAACGGCTCTGCCAATTTCAGTGGCGCTCTGGTTGATGACTTCCGCCATTTTTTGGATGCCCTGGTCATTGGGATTGACACCATGAAACTGAATTTTCTTGCAGCTCGCATAGATATAATCTGCAACATCGTCTAAGGCACCCGCCAGATAGTGGATGTCTTCACGGTCAAAAGGGGTGATGAAGTTTCTGCCCAGTTCCTGAAAAATCTGGTGGGTCAGTTCATCATTCTGGTGCTCTAAATCCTCTATTTGCTTGGACAGCGCCAAGCGCTTGTCGTCATCTGCCTCATACACAAATTCCTGTAGCAGCCTTCCCATCAGGGTTACTTTTTCGGCCACCTGCTCAAATAAACTGTAGAAAATTCGATCCTTGGGCAGGAAGATTTTCATGATGTTGTTGAATGCCATGCTTTAACTTTTTATTACTGCAAAACTATTTTGGTTATCATTTAGGAATGGCGTATTAAAACAAAATTAACAATATAATAATATTGGATTGTCATCCTACATGCGTCAATACTATGCCCTCTGCCGTATTTGCTGTGTTTCGGCAAAGATCCCCTACTTCTTTTATGGAATTGTATGCTTCAAGTTTACGAATAAACTGGGCGGGGCTGAAGTTTTCCTGATATAGGTTCTGAAGTGCACGGTCATAAGTAATTTCCATTTCACGCTTTACCGCAAAAATCTCCTTTGCATGATGCATAACAAATGTTCTCTTGGTGGTACCAATATCCTGAACCATTTTCTCAAGTTCTGCTGTGGATTTTATTAATAAATGTCCCAGATACTTTGCATATTCATCAGGGAGATGCTCTTTGTGTCGGGTTAATGACCGCGGAACCAGATAGATTGTTCGGGCAACAGCATGCAGATCAACGGCCAACTGGTGCACTGATTCCCTGTCAATTGGGGTAATAAATACCCGTGAAAGTCGTTTAACTGAATGCCTGTAATTTTGCTGACTATCTTCATACAATAATTTCATTTCTGCGAGGGCAGATGACCATTTGTCTTCAGAGAAATCAGTTTCATTTAGAATTTCATTAAGACAGTCTGACATTTTTACCACCATAGCGGCGCCTCTATTAAACAAGGTATAAAAAACCTCATCGCTCGGAAAAATGAGCTGTTTGATGGCCGCGGGTATCACAATTCAAAGGTATTTAGCCGATACGCAGCACGGAACTGCAGGCAGCAGATTTAACAGAAAGATAATGGATGCCGGCTTACAATTCCTTCCGCAATCGCGCCACAGGAATGTTTAGCTGTTCGCGGTATTTTGCCACTGTGCGGCGGGCAATATTATAGCCCTTCACCTTTAGCAATTCCATCAGTGCCTCATCGGTAAGCGGTTTTTTCTTGTTTTCTGCTCCAATGGCATCCGACAGAATTTTTTTAATTTCACGGTTGCTTACTTCTTCGCCTTCTTCGGTTACGATGCCTTCACTGAAAAAGAATTTGAGGGGGAAAATACCGAAATCGGTTTCAACGTATTTGCTGTTGGCCACCCGGCTGATGGTGCTGATATCGAGGTTCACCTGCTGGGCTATGTCTTTTAAAATCATGGGTTTCAGACAGGTTTCGTCGCCTTCTTCGAAGAAATCCTTTTGTCTTGAAACAATGGCGTGCATGGTGCTCAGCAGGGTGTTCTGACGTTGTTTTACGCTATCGATAAACCACTTGGCCCCATCCAGTTTTTGTTTGATATACTGCACAGCATCTTTGAGGTTTTTATCGTTTTTACCAGAATGCTCGTAGGCCCTCAGTGTTTCCGCATACGAGGCAGAAATGCGCAGCTCGGGGGTGTTTCTGGAATTGAGCCGTACTTCAATGTCTCCGCCGGTGCCGTTTACAATAAAATCGGGTACGATGTATTGTGTTTTATTGGATCCTGATCCTGTTTCTCCCGGCTTTGGATTGAGTTTAACAATTTCTGAAATGGCATCTTTAAGCTGTTCATCATTGATTTTCAGCGACCTTTTTATTTTATCGTAATGCTTTTTGCTAAAGGCCTCCATTTGCTCTGAAATGATGGTTTCTGCCAGCGTGATGGCAGGATTATCGCCGTAGTCCTTTTTATATAACTGCAACAGCAAACATTCCTGCAAGTCGCGCGCCGCAATGCCCGCAGGATCAAAATTCTGTATTTTGATTAGCAGTTTTTCAAGGTGCTCCTCGGTGGTGATGATGTTTTCATTGAAAGCCAGGTCATTCACAATACTGCGTAATTCCCTTCGCAAATAGCCATCCTCTTCAATAGAGTTGATGAGGTGTGTAGCCAACTGAAGGTCTACCTCGTCATAAAAGGTAGCTCTTGCCTGCTCTGTTAAATATTCCTGAAAACTTCCCTGGCTGGCCAGGGGCATTTCTTTTTGTTCATCCCCACTGTAATCCTCGTTGAGTTGGAATCCGCCGTCGTCATCGCCGCTATTGGCCCGCAGCAGGTCATCCACATCCACATCATTGCTTAGGTAATCATCTTCGCCAAATTCGTCGGAATTGTCGTAATTGTCTTCCGGGTTCTCGGTGCGGTTGTCTTCCAGAGCGGGATTATCAAGCAGTTCCTGCTCTACTTTTTCCTCAAAATCCTGGGTGTTAAGTTGCAGCAGTTTGATGAACTGAATCTGTTGCGGACTTAATTTCTGCAACATTTTCTGGCTTAAATTCTGCTTCAGCGAACTCATTCTTTTTGCTTAACCTCGTTTGCGTTACCTTTGCAAATACAGTACAAAAGTAACGTATTTACACGGTATGTATATAGAGGAATTGCACAACGCTTCAGGCAAAACCGCAACCCTAAAGGGCTGGGTTTCCAACAAGCGCGAAGGAAAAGGAATTGTTTTCATCATTTTGCGAGATGGCACCGGATATTGTCAGTGCGTTGTAACGGAAGAAACTGCCGGTGCAGCAGGGCTGCAAAATGCACAGCATCTTTCTTTGGAGAGTAGCGTGGTGCTAACCGGAAATGTGGTGGCTGACGAAAAGCAGATTGGAGGCTATGAATTACACGTTACGGAGGTTCAACCCATTGGTGCAAGTGAAAATTATCCGATTGCCAAAAAAGAGCATGGTGTAGAGTTTTTGATGGATCAGCGGCATCTTTGGCTGCGCAGCACCCGACAGTGGGCCATCATGCGCATACGCAACCGCATCATCTACAGTATACATCAGTATTTTCAGGATCAGGGTTTTGTGCAGATGGATGCGCCTATTTTTACCGGTAATGCCTGCGAAGGAACGAGCACCCTTTTTGAAACAGACTTCTATGGGGAACCGGCCTATCTGAGTCAGAGTGGCCAGCTGTATGGCGAAGCTATGGCTATGGCCATGGGCAGAATTTATACCTTTGGTCCTACGTTTAGGGCAGAAAAAAGCAAAACCAGGAGGCATTTGAGTGAATTTTGGATGATAGAGCCGGAAATGGCATTCTATGATATTTTCCAGAATATGGATTGTATTGAAGGTATGCTTCAGGCCATTATCCAGGATGTATTGGCAAATTGTAAGCAGGAGTTGAAGACTATTGGAAGGGATATTTCCATACTGGAAAGCAGTCTCAAGAAATTTCCGCGGCTTACGTATGATGAAGCTGTGCGCATAATCAAAGGTGAACAGGATGTTAACGGCAAGAATGGAATCGGCAGTCTAGAGGAAGAACTAAGACGCGTTTCGAGCCGACTGAATGAGGTGGATGCCGAAATAGAAGACCGTGAGACTAAGATTGCCGGCGGCGGCATGAAAAAAGGCGAAATCAACTTCTTTCAGAGTAAAATAGATGCCCTCAAGCAGGAAAAGGCCGACCTGGAAGAGGATGCCCGAAATATTCCCCAATGGATCAAGAGTGCAAAGGAGTTTGAATACGGGAATGATTTTGGCGGTAGCGATGAAACCGTGATTACCCGGTTGTTTGATTCTCCAATAATGGTTTATGACTGGCCGCACGCCGTGAAGGCATTTTACCTGAAACGAAACCCTGAAAATCCGGAATTCGCCAGGGGGGTGGATGTGCTGGCACCTGAAGGATATGGTGAAATTGTGGGTGGTGGTGAAAGGGAAACCAACCTGGAATTACTCAAGGAAAAAATCGTGGAACACGAATTGCCCATGGAGGCCTTTGAATGGTATCTGGATTTAAGAAGGTTTGGTTCAGTGCCGCACAGTGGCTTCGGTCTGGGACTGGAGCGAATGGTAACCTGGATATGCGGTCTGAAACATGTCCGAGAGAGTATCCCGTTCCCCAGAATGTATGGGCGTTTGACGCCTTAACGTATTAATGGATTTCTTTCCAGCGTTTTAGTTCAGTTTCCAAATAAAGGATTCTGACACGTTGATTTTCCACCAGTTCAGCCAGAAGCTCATTTTCGCGCACCAAGGCTTTCCACTCAGGACTATCCATGGTAGATGGTGATAAAATCTGTTCGCTGCTCACATTCTGCAGATCTGCAAGCTCAATTCCCAACCCTTTGGCAATCTGCTCTAAGGTATCAAATGTGATGCTCCCTGTTCTCTCGATGTGCGAAATCATAGGGCGGGTTTTGTTAATTTTTTCGGCGAGATCTTCCTGCGTCCACCCTTTAGAAAGTCTTGCAAGTCTGATGCGCTGACCGATGTGATTTTTTCCCCTCATGGTTGTTTAGTTGACAATGCGAAATTGGGCGAATTTATATTAACTATATGTATAAAAACATAGAAATATGACAACAATTATGTCACCGCGTTCAAATAACGATTAATTTTTGTAGAATAATTGACCTTAAATGTTTGAATTACATTTTCATAAAGGCATATTCGGTTGGGGTAGACAGGCGCAAATACTGTTATCGAACTTCCAGTTCATCTACAAAAATGAAAGTCTCGCCGCCTGCTCCGGGGTGCCATTCCGGCAATGTTCCGTGCTGGGCCGCCCGTATTTTTACATAGCGCGACTTTATGGGTTTGGTATAGGTACTTATGGTTTGTTTTTGCGAACCCAGACTGTCTATGGGAATGTTATTCATGGTTCCGCAAGCGTTTGACCAGGTTTTTCCATCCAATGAAAACATATAGCTCACATTTCGCGGGTACACAATCCAGCTGCGGGTATCTTGTAAAAAACCCGCATGCAATGATGTGATGGTTTGGGTGTCGCCCAGATCTATGATGGCCTCATAGGGTTGCCCCTGTATGCCCTGCCAGTTCCCTTTTTGCCATTCTGCATCACCCCTCACACCATCGCACAGGGCTTGGTTTCCACCACCGGTGTATTGTAAATGTAATGGGTTTAAAATGGTCACTTTCCACTGATTGGGTTTTTTGAAAAAGCAGGCCCTTGCTATGGCTCCACCGGGATGAAAGGCCTCGAGGCAGACACTTGCTTTCAAAATCAGGGTTGTGTCGGCGGCTTTGTATGGGTCGATTCCATGCACGATCATCCGGCTTTTCTCTTGATTGTCTTGAAAAAACCGAACGGTAAAGTCCCTGCCAAAACGCGCATTGATGTTCACCGCCATGCTGTCATCGAAGGCTATATTGCTGAAATTGAACAAGGGTGCCGCTGTGCTACTTTCCTTTACGTTAGTAAAAAAGCCGTTTTTATCGCCGGTGGCCCATTTTATGGGTTTAGATGCCATTGTAAATACCAGTTTGCCGCCGTCTGTTAATTCTCGCTGAAACAGATAGTTTCGTTCAACCGCTATGCCATTTAACATCACAGCGGCAATGTAATGGCCCTTGCCTTTTTTTAGAATCTGCAGTTGTTTGCCGTTTTCAAACGAAAGTTGTGATTTTTGAAACAGCGGATATCCGATGCTGTAGCGGTCGTCACCGGGGCAAACCGGGTAAAAACCCATGCTGCTGAGTACATACCAGGCACTCATTTGTCCGCAGTCTTCGTTCCCGCTCAGTCCGTCTGGTTTATTGTGGTACAAGGTTTCCAGAATTTGTCTCACTTTCTCCTGGGTTTTATGGGGTTTTCCGGCTGAATTGTATAAATAGGCAATGTGGTGGCTGGGCTCGTTGCCGTGGGCATATTGCCCTATGAGTCCGGTGATATCGGCCTGCTCGCGGCCTACGGTTTTGCTGGTTGTGGTAAACAGACTGTCCAGCATAGATTCCAGTGTGTGAGGGCCGTGGTTAATCATGGCACCTAACCAATCCTGCAAATCATGGGGAACTGAGAATGAATACTGCCAGCTATTGGCCTCTGTGTAGTGGTTGTTAACTTCTTTGGGCTCAAAAGGGCTCAGCCAGCGGCCGTAGGTGCGGGGCCTCATGTGGCCGCTTTTGGGGTCAAATACATTCACCCAAGAACCACACCTTCGGTAAAACACCTTGGCAATGCTGTCTTTACCCAGCATTTCCGCCATGCGGGCAATGCACCAGTCATTGTAGGCATACTCCAGGGTTTTGCTCACCGATTCGCTTTCATTTTCCATGCTCAGGAAGCCGTATTTCATATAATCATCCAGTCCAAAAACGGGCTTCTCTGCTGTTTTAACAGCGGCTTCCAGCAGTGCTACGGCACTGTCGGATATGATGCCTTTGGCCATGGCATCGGCAATAACCGAAACTGCATGGTAGCCAATCATGCAGTTGGTTTCATTGGATGCCAGTTCCCAAACCGGCAATCGTCCACTCTGGCGATACATGCGCAGGAAGGTTTTCATGAAATCAAGGGTGCGCTGTTGTTCGATGAGGGTATAGAGCGGATGTGTGGCGCGGTAAGTATCCCACAATGAAAAAACCGAATAATGATCGCCTTTGCCGGCATGTTGCTTTTTATCCATGCCCAGGTAATTGCCATTGGCATCGCTTACTATATTGGGCACAATCATGGTATGGTAGAGGGCGGTGTAGAAGATGCTTTCCTGCTCGGCAGTTCCTTTTACCACAATCTTTCCCAGTTGCTTTTCCCAGGCGGCTTGTGTTTGTTTTTTGAGGTTTTCAAACGACTGAGGGCCCGGGTTCGGGTTTTGGGAAACCGGAGGCGATGCAAAGGAAATGTTGGCCGCAATGTAAACATCCTGATTTCCTTGGGCAAAATAGAGTGCCACAGCACGTGTCTGGCTGTTTTTGGTTTTTAATATGGCCACAGAGTCAGGGGTGGCAGATGTGGTGAGGTGAAAATAAAAGTGCTGTTCTTCTGCCCAGGCCTTGCTGATGCGATGACCTGAGATGCGGTTTTTTTCTATTTGAATATGGCCATCCAACACATAATCGCGGTGCTCAAGATCGATTACAATAACGGGTTTTTGTCCAGCCGGAAATCGGTAATGGTGCATGCCTTCGCGGGTTCCGGCGGTCATTTCGGCAAAAACGCTGTTGTTGAATGTTACGGCATAATAACCGGGGTGGGCGGTTTCGTTTTTGTGCTGAAAAGTGAGTGGTTTTATTCCGGGCCTAACGAGCAAATCGCCATAATCTGAAACACCGGTACCGCTGAGGTGGGTGTGTGAGAAGCCATAGCAGATGCTATCGTCATAATGATAGCCACTGCAGCCATCCCAGCCGTCCAGCCGCGTATCAGGGCTCAGTTGCACCATGCCAAAAGGAGCGGTAGCACCGGGGTAGGTGTGGCCGTGTCCGCCGGTTCCGATAAAGGGATTGACTTTATGGATGAGGGTTTGTGCCTGCAAGCCCAGGGTGGTGGTAAACAACAATCCAAACAATAATTTCATGCATTGCAAAGATGGGAATGAATGGGAATATTTAGGTAGGAATTTGGTGTGCCTGGCTCTTACATGATTTGACAACTTCCCAAAGGTTGTCAAATTGCCTATCACCTGCTGCACAAATATGCTAGTGTGAAAGCACAGTTAACATGTATTGTGTGTTTTCCCTTTCCACACAGAAATATATAGGAATACTAAATTTGTATTTTAAACTGTTATTTTCGTTGGAAGTTAAAATTTAGTTGGCTTATTGGCCGTTAAATATTACCTGACTAAATATCGTAAAATCACCTATATTTGTGTTTTATGCTTGTTAGAAATAAAAAATTCAAAGTTATTTTTTCCGATATATCAGAAAAATGGGTTGATATAAATGCCCAGATTTCTGCAGCATCAAAGTCTGAAAATGAGCGATTTATGTGCGACTATCCGTATATTGGAATGGGAAATCCGGATGCGAAGACATTATTTGTTGGCAGTGAAAAAGGATTTAACCCAATGATCTCATCAAAAATAGATTTACATGAAAGAAAATTGAATTTTATACATTGGAATGATATATTGAATAATTATAATCATTTAAAGGATCATTTTCATCCTATATTAAAACTGCGCAAAGGTTTGGATGGCTTTAATCCCTTTTCTCCAATTACATTAAACGAAACGGCTGAAAAGGTTTATGGCAAGGGGAATCATACCTATAAAAAAATGGAGAAAATTATACAGGCGCAGTTCATTAATTATGCTTCATCTGCAGAAGCAATCAACCTACTTGAAATTACACCCGGTTCGTACCATAAATCGTTATTTAAACATTGTTTTGTAACCGAAATTTCCGATTTACCAAAAAGCAACCAAGGTCAAGGGAGTAAATTTAATTTTAAGGAGTTTAAAAAATCATGCCGTTATAGTCATATGCTGACCGGTAGAACAGGTGATTTTTACCGCAGTTTTAAAACCGTTATTATATATGCCGGAAGCCGATATGCGGGTGCGCACAATTCTAAGCAAAGAGCGGAAATAATATCCTTGTTTAATCCTAATATAAACATGAAAAAGGATTACAGCCGTGGATATGTTTCTGATATTTATGAAACAAAAAAAGGAGGAGCAAAGATTATTGTATGTCCGCATATAACCAGCTATGCTATCTTTAGGAATGACCACATACTTACGCATGATTTTGCAGTAATGGATATTGGGAAATGTATATAATATTAACATGAATTCACTGCATAATCAATTAAATTCTTATCATCATGTATGCTGGTACCCTTCGGCCGGTAACGATTTTATGGCTTTCAGACATTGGTATTCAGGGAAGGGCAATACCCTAAAACCAGATTGTTTTGTTTACACGGATCAATTATACAGGAATATGTATAACCTGAATCATTATGAGAATGAGGGCCTTATTATAGATTTACCTATTGATATTTTTAAGGAGTATCCTTCTGATGAAACAGGGTTTTCTCCGCTATTAAATGAGGATGAAGACACATGGGTAGAAAAATACATTACCGACAATATTGACCTTATATGCAAAGAACCCGATCGAATAGAATTATTAAAAATGGGATTTTATGATCAGGAATTAATAAAAGATTTTCATAACTATATAGTTCAAAATATAGATTATTTAGTGAGTAATGAGCAGATAAAAACACAATATAAAAATGGGGACATCCCTATTAATATGCTATATCCTTATTTAAATAAAAACAATGGTAATTACCGTTATTTTAAGACGGATAAAGCTGATATCTTCATTATTTCTGCAAAAAATCAACACTTTGCAGCGTATTGCTTAGTAAATAATATTGCCATTAAAGGAATCATGATAAACCGGCCTATGGATGAATATATCCTTGATGATGATTTTCGTAATGAAGTGTTACCAGGTTTGGGGGTAAAAGAATGTATCATTAATCCAAATTATTTTCCTGGTTATTCTGATTTTGAGGAGTTTTCTTGGTATGAAGACGACAAAATTACAGATCAAGGCAAATTATTGTTCTTGTAAATAATGTTGTTGAATCGTTGTTGATTTATCTTCACAGACTTGCTACAAATAAAATAGTCATAAATTCAATCATAATATGCCTTATAATTTCACCGGATATCTTAATGCACTTAGAACCAATGAAAGCGTTATTCCGCTGAATGATATTAGTTTCGAAACCTTTGGTAGTTGGAACGAGGCAGAAAAGGATGCCTTTTTAAAAGCCCTGTGTGGTTATGTCCGGTTAAATCTGATGGGGCCGGAAGAAATACCAGGTTTTTTATTAAATGACAGGGACGTATTGATTGCCCTCGGATATGATGTATGGTCTAAAACGGATGAGCAAATAGATGCGATAAAAGAACATATCAGGGCATCAGATTATACTTCTGATTGGTCTTTTATCGAAGCGCTATTTGACGCTGATGATGGATCTTTGGCAATTTCTGTTGCTAATGAATCGGTGAAGGAATTACCTGAATTTTGGATGGAGAGTTTTAAAAAATGGTACAATCAACCACGTGAATATTTTTTAAATTCAAACGATATGGAGATTATTTATTCTCCACTACCGGACAAATTAAAAAAAGATTTAAATTTTAACAAGCTGCTGGTTTCCAAAATGCCTGAATTTTTTAGCGCACTCGATGAATCTTTGAGGTCGAATGAATCAATTTTAGAAATTGTGCATGAACAATTTTTTTATTTGCTGTTAAATCGGCCCCAACTATATACCACCTTATCGTCTGAGTTAAAAAGTGACCCTGTTTTGTGTGCCGGTGTGTTGGAAAAAGATGGTATGATGCTGGCTGTGATGCCTGAATCCTGCCGTTCAAATGCTGAACTGGCCTATATTGCCATAAAACAAAACCCCAAAGCCATGGAGTGCATACATGATAATTTAACTTATGATGTAGCATTTATCAAACGAACCCTTGATGAATGTCCGGAGGCACTCGACTACAGTATTCCGCGCGTAAAATATTTATACAATAACAGCTAGAATATATTGAAGCCCTTCATCGTTAAGGGATATATGGATATTCATTTATTTGGCAAATCACCGCAAAACCCAATTAAAGCAAAGGGAATTGAAGCATCTTTATTGTATCTGCATAGTTTATTGACCGAGGATTTTAGGCCTATTTTATTTCATAGAATTCGCTCAAGTATTTGGAAGGGTTCAAAACCCATCGATTGTTATGAAGTAATGAAAAGTAGTGAATTAATAGATTATATTTTTATAGACACTTATGCCACAGAAAATTCTGCACAAGTGCCGGATGGATATATTATTTATTCTGGGAAAAGGAGTTCGATGTTTATTAAAGGAATTGAAGTAAGCAGTAGCATTGGGGTAAATTATCGTTTGAAACTTTTTCCGGAAGCTCTACTGGAAAATCAACAGGATACACCATTTTTAAGTCCGCAAACTGAGGCCTTGTTGTCGCTGGTTGTTTTGAGACAAAAGGACGATAAAACTGATTATATGAATCAGATGTATGAAGTGGTTACCGGGGTAATGAGGGCAGGCCTTGTTCAGCATAAACCAGATGCAGCAGAAGATGCTATCAAGGTATTAATTCAGCATTTTCAGCAAAATGAAGCATATGAAAAATGTGCGGCATTGCAAAAATTAATGATGGAGATTAAACAGATCTAAAAAACGAATCAATCCTGCATGCCTTTTCCCTGCAAAATTTTATCTCTCCATTTGGCTATGCGCTCCATGCGGGTTTTGGATTGTTTGGCTGCGCCAAAAAACAGAATATAGCCCCGTTGCCGTCCCGGAGTCAGGGCATCAAACGCGGAAGACATTTCAGCATCGCTTTTCAGGGCTTCCTGCAATTCTTCGCACATGGGCTGTTCCTGTGGAGATTTGAAAGCCACTTTTTGGCCTGATTCTTCCAATTGGATAGCTTCATGGATATAGCTGAGGATGGAATTCATTTGTTCCATTACCTGTTCGGGTGTAGTGAATTTCATGTACCTCGCCGCCTGGCTGTTTTCACCGGGTTTTATCAATAACTTTTCCGGATCGTGCATAAGTGAACCTTTAAAAAAACTGAGGGTTGCACAGCTTTTTAATGCACCCAGCAATACCACGTTATGTTTGCCATGCATATAGCAGGCCACACCCCATTTGCGTGTTTCGGTGAGGCCGCTTTGCAGCAGAATACCCCTTAGCAAAGCCAGCTCCTGATGCCAGGTATGCACCTTGCAGGCCGGGGTTCCACCCAGCGAACACCGCCCACAACCCTCTGTAAAAAACACATTGACTTCAGCATTGGGCAGGTTGGGTTTGGTCATGGCTAATTCTTTACTAAAGTTATGTTTATGCTTCTTTTGCAATGTTAATAGGCAGACCGGCATTGTAACAATCTATTTTTTGTCATATTTATTCCAAAAAATTAAGCGGGCCTGTAATTTCAGATTGAACTTGATTACATTTGTTATTGTGAGAATACTTTTTACCGGATTGTTTCTGTTATGCAGTGGTGCTGTTTTTTCCCAATATGTTCAGATTGGTGAAGGCAGTTTTTTGGGTACTGCGGCCGGCCCCATGGCTGTCTCTACCACCAGTGCAAATTATGGTTGTCGCTTTATTTATATTTATACCAAATCTTCTTTGGGTAACCTCAAACATGGCGACAGCATAGAAAGCATAGAATTTTTCCGCAGTGCTGGTGCTGCAATGGGAACCGCCACACAGTTGTCTATATGGTTGAAAAATACCTCCCGCACAGATTTTGGAAGCGGCCGCATTTCTTTTGGTGGCGAAACCGTTTCTGCAACCAGGGTTTATAATGGCACCCCGGCTTATGATCTGGGTTCCAATGAGAGTTTTTACCGTTTGCCATTTTCTTCGGGCAAATATGTGTTCGATACCACCCAAGGGGATAACCTTGAGGTGATGGTGGAATTCTCTCAAACACTGGTTCAGCCGGGCGTGATAAACTGGTATTTTGAGAACAGCGCTACCGTCTCCGGGTTTTCAGCCAATCAAACCAAGAGCTTTACCGGATGGCCATTACCGGATAGTTTGGGCACTTCTTCGGATTATCATCCAACCATCATTCTCAATTATCCCCGATTTGATTTTGATGCAGCCGCCATTAAACTCTATACATTGGGAAAATTGCCGGTTCCACTGGGCAACCCAGACAGTGTGAAATTGCTGGTGAGAAACGTAGGCAAGAAAAACCTCAGCGGGAACAAGGTGAGGACGTTGCTGAAGGGCACCAATACGGGCATAGACAGTACCACATTTTCACTAAACCGAGGGGCACAGTCATTTATCAATTTACCGAGTTTGTCGCCATCCAAAAAGGGCTTGGATACCGTTTTTGCCATTACGGATGATAATAATGGCTCGAACAATACCGTTCGCAGCTATCGTCAAAACAATGAAAATATTTATAGCTACCGTGATGTAACCCTGTCGCCTGCTCCCGGCGGCATCGGATTTAACGGGGCAACCGGCGATTTTGTAGCCCGGTTTTTCTCCAATAAAAGCAAAGCAATTAATCAGGTAACGGTGAATTTTGCCGTGGCCGGTCGTTCTTTTAAAATTGGTATCTGGGACAACAGCGGCCGCAGGGGCAGACCCGGAAAATTGCTGTATCAGAGCAATACGTTAACCACCATAGCCGGCAATTACATCCTTGATTTAACCACACCGGTTTCGGTCAATGGTACTTTCTATGTGGGAGTGATGCAACTGGGCACCAGTAATGTGGCTTTCGGTTACCAGGAAGAAAACCCGGTAAGGCCAAGTACCTTCTTCTATGCCACCCCTACCGGTGATACCAACTGGGTGGATTTTGCACCCAATGCCCCTTTCAAGTTCATCATTGAGCCCCGATTGCAGGGCGATACAGACTTGGTGGCACTTTCTGCAGATTCCCCCAAAGACAGCATCGACCGCTACACCATGGATACCATGGCCCCTCAGGGCACCATCGCCAATATTGGGGCTAAAAACCTGAAGGACAGTTTTACAGTAAGGTGCGAAATCAGCGTGTTTGGTAAGGTAGTTTACAGTCAAACCCTCCGGGACACCCTCTCATCCGGACGTCGTAAAACCTATACGTTCCCCAAAAAATTCTATCCGCAGGATTTTGGTGAGCACTTGCTAAAAATTATTGTAACGGCCAAAGGAGATCTTATCAATGATAATGATACTGCCACACGAAAATTCTTTGTGGGGGTAAAAAAGGACGTTATGGTATCGTCTGTGTTTGACCCATACTCAGGGGCGAGTTATGAATACATGAGGGATACCTTTATGCCTGTGGCGACCATCCAGAACCCCGGATTTGACAACACTGTATCTTTCAATGCCCGTTGCCGTATTCTGAAGGGAACCAAAGTGGTTTACGATAAAGTAAGCAACCTGGGTTTGCCCAGATTTCAGAGTAAGATTCTCTCCTGGCCCACCTACCGTTGTGTGGATACCGGCCGCTTAACGGTGGTTTTCACCACAGAAATGTCAGGTGATAAGCAGCGCTTAAATGATACCCAGAAAGTAAATGTGTTTGTGCTAAAGTCTTATGATTTGGGAATTGACAGTGTGGCTTCACCTGCCAAAAATGTCTTTTACCCTGTGTCTAAACCCATCACCCTTCGTCCGAGGGTATACAACGATGGACTGCTCAGTATAGGTGCTGTTCGTTTAACGGTTAGGATCACATCGGCTTACACGCCGTTGGTATTCCGCGATACATTTGTATATGCGCTGGCAGGTAAGGATGGATACCTGGTGACCATGCCACGTTCGTTCACCCCCGTTAAAAAAGGAATTTATAAGGCCGTTTTTAGGGTTTTCCACCCCCAGGATTACGTGAAGAGCAATGACAGCATGGTGCAGGATTTTTATGTGGGTAATCCTTATGACTACAGTGCGGTATCGGTTGTTTACCCCACAAGCAAGGACACATTGCTTATCGGTACAGGTCCACACACACCTAAAATGCGCATTGCGAATCTGGGTTTTGTAAAAAATACAGATGCGGTGCCCTTTGTGTTGCAGGTATGGTATGGCAGCAACCGCATCTATCAGGATATTAAAACCACCTCACTGGATACAGGGCAGGCCCTGGAGTTTGACATGTTGAGATCATTGAATCCAATAAATGGTGGTACCTACAGGGTAATTGCCTACACCAATTATGTATCTGATGTAAACCGCAAAAACGATACGGCCCTGGCAATATTCACGGTAGTGATAGGTAAGGATGCCGGTGTGCTGAGTATTGATACTCCGTTTGCCGGACAAAAATTATTTGCCCGTGAAACTTATTTTGATGTGCATGCCACCGTCAGTTCTAATGCCAGACAAGCTTTGGGACCGGTGCGCACCACGGCAGAGGTTTTGGGCAAAAACAACAACATTCTGAGCCAGGCATTCCGTTTGGATACCCTTACGCTGGCAAAAATGGATAAAAAAGTAGTCTTGAAAGACCTGCTGCTGCCGGATTCTGGCAATTACAATCTAAGGGTGCGCATTAGCAGTGCACAGGATCAAAATCCGCTGAATGATACGCTCATTACCATCATTCGGGGAGTGAGGCGGCATGATGTTGCCTGGGTGGCTTTTGAAACGCCCACTGCCGGTCAGTGGCTAATGAACACATCGGGCAACGCAAAACTAAAGGCCGCTTTGAAACAGGTGGGGGAAGATACAGCGGCTTACAGCGGCAAAACCATTTTCCGTGTGCTGGACAGCATCAGTGGTGTGGCATTGTTTACCGATACCAGCAGTTACACAGGCCTTCGCAAGGGTACAACACTATCTGCTACCTCAGCTAAAATGTTTCCGTTTGTAATTGCCGGTGCATTCAAGGCCGATGCGGTACTGGAGCGCTTTACCGACCTTTTCCCTGAAAACGATACGCTTATAACCAATTTCAGGGTGGTATACAACGCAGTGAGTTCGCTGCCTAACATGGAGTTTTTATTGTATCCTAATCCGGGCAACGACCGATTAATGGTTTCAACCAATCAGCCCATAGAATCGATGGTTCTGCGGGATTTATCGGGCAAAACGCTGCAAGCTTATAACGGCTCGGGCCCTTACAGCACCGGTTCACTTGCTCCGGGTATGTACATTGTAGAACTGCAGTTTGCGGCCGGTAGGGCGAAGGCGGTTTGGGTGAAGCGGGATTAAAAATCCGGAACAACTTCACTAAAGCAGCGTAAAACGCTGAAGAGGCCCCTTTTCCGTCTCCACCATTTCCAAAAACATGGCCGCAGGCCTCACCCATAGTGTTCCCGGCGGAACTTCGGGGGTTTCGTATAAAGGTTTATACACAACCATGCTTTCCAGCGTTTCGCTGTGCAGGGCCATTCCAATGACTTCGTATTCCTTGCCCTTGTAGTGGCGGTAGCGGCCGGGTGAAATGGTATCGGATAGTAGCTTTTTCATTGATATGCAAATGTGGGGGTTAATCCATAAAAAAACCCCGGAAATCCGGGGTTTTTGAGGTGTTATTATTTAATTTAAGAAATCAATCCGGCGAAATGCTTAACCGTGCGCACCAGCTGGCTCACGTAGCTCATTTCGTTGTCGTACCAGCTCACCACTTTAATCAGTTGGCTGTCGCCCACGGTAACCACTTTGGTTTGCGTAGCATCAAACAGTGATCCAAAGGATATGCCGATGATGTCGGTGCTTACCAGTTCTTCTTCAGTGTAGCCAAAGCTCTCATTCGCAGCAGCTTTCATGGCAGCGTTGATTTCGGCAGCAGTGGTTTTCTTTTCGCAGATTACGGTCAGTTCAGTTACAGAACCGGTGATGGTGGGAACGCGCTGAGCGCCGCCATCCAGCTTGCCGGCCAGCTCGGGTAATACCAGGCCAATGGCTTTGGCAGCACCTGTGCTGTTGGGAACAATATTCTGTGCGGCTGCCCTGGCTCTGCGCAGATCGCCTTTAGGGTGTGGTGCATCTAAGGTGTTCTGGTCATTGGTGTAGGCGTGAATGGTGGTCATGCTTCCGGCCAGTATGGTAAAGTTATCGTTCAGCACCTTCGCCATGGGAGCCAGGCAGTTGGTGGTGCAGCTGGCACCGCTGATGATGGTTTCGCTGCCATCCAGAATGTGGTGGTTTACATTGAAAACAACAGTTTTCAAATCGCCGGTGGCGGGGGCTGATATAACCACGCGCTTGGCACCGGCTGCGATGTGAGATTCGGCTTTAGCCTTATCGGTAAAGAAGCCCGTACTTTCAATTACTACATCTACGCCATGGGCACCCCAGGGAATTTGGGCCGGGTCTTTCTGAGCGTATATTTTTACCTCTTCACCGTTTACGATGATGCTGTTTTCTGTATGAGAAACGGTAGCATTAAAGCGGCCCTGGGCACTGTCGTATTTCAGCAAATGTGCCAATACCTGAGGGCTGGTGAGGTCATTTATCGCTACCACATCGATGCCCTGCATGTTATAGATTTCGCGGAAAACCAGACGGCCGATGCGGCCAAAGCCATTGATGGCTACTTTTACGTTACTCATGATTAGGTTTTTATGATTTTATGCCGCAAAATTACCGCTTTTTGCGGGCTTTTGAAAATGTGTCTGTCAGCTTTGCTTAGCGGAGGGTCCAAACCGCCTGCAGCTGAAAACTTCTGGGTGGACGCAGATCGCAGGGACGGCCAACATATTCCCGGTTGAAAAGATTAGATACCTGAGCATTCACTTTCCAGCGGTTATTAACCTTGTAGGCCACCCGGGCATCAAAAATGTGGGCTGAGCCCAACCGATCCATGGAACGCTGAATGCCGGTGATGATGTAGGATAAAATACCCTTGGTAAAAGCACCGTCAATATTGGTCATGCGGCTGTTATAGCGATAGCTAAGGCCCAATTCCCATTGTTCCCAGCCGCACTGAACATCAGCCCTGATAAGATGCTGAAAGCGATATTTTAACAGGTTATTACTGTCGCTGCGGGTGTTTTCAAAGTTCAACAAAAAACTTGCACTGTCTTTTGCATATACAAAACCGGGATCTGCTGTGGTTGGCAGGGTATATGTATAGCCACCGAGTAGTTGCCAGCGGGTGTTGCCAATTTTGCCTTCGCCCATGGTTTCAAATTCAAAGCCCCTGATTTTTCCCACACCCACATTGATGCTTTTGAAACCCAGTCCGGTTATGGGATCCCAGTTGCCAAAAGAAAATTCCATCATGTCTGTAAGGGTCATCTGAAACAGACTCACATCGGCAAACCCTTTGAATCCGCCAATTCTATATCCTTGTTTTAGCCCAACTTCGGCATTGCTGCCAGATTCGGGGCGGAGCCCCGGATTGGCGAATACGGTAAGCGGACCCACCGATGTAGTAACAAATAATTCTGCCATACTGGGAAAACGGAAACCCTGTCCGGCACTGGCCCGCAGGAAGGTAGACCTGCCCAACGCATAGTTGGCGCCTGCCCTGAAAACCGGTTTGGTAAATACGGCATCATTGATGGCATACATCTCATATCTTCCGCCGCCGGAAAGTTGCAAACGGCCCAGTTTATATTCGGTTTGAAAGAAGGCGGCTCTGTTTTCAGCAATTTGTTTACCGCCAAACAAAGCTGAGTGCGTTTCGGCGAACATGCCTGCCGCCCCCATGGTAAGGTTCAAATGCCGGAATGACCTGTTTATCCGATATTCCAGATACAACATACTGCTACCATTGCTTTGGTCTGAGCCCGCATTGTTGGCGGTTGCCTTATTCTCCAGTGCCAGGTATCGCGACTGAAACTTATGGGTAGTTTTTTTAAGTTTCCATTCCACAAAAGGATCTACGTGCAGGCGAAAGCCCTTGTTGAAGTTGTAACCCGAATCGAAGGTTTCGTAGCCCCGGGCATAACTTTGCCACAGCAGGAATGAACCGCTGTTGGATTGCTGGATGCCTGTATTGGCACCGTATGAAAGTCCTTTTACCTGGGAGGAAGTATGCTTTAACCGAACGCCCATTCTGGCCCTGTGGTTGAATTCATTTCTGCGATAGCCCTGGTCGTATATGGCATTCCACTGGGCAGTGATGCCTGTGTTACCGATACGTTGAGACCAAAAACCATTGGTGCCGTGAATGCCCCGGCGATTTTTATTCCAGCGCAGACTGTCTCTTCGGGGAAAATCATAGAAACCCGCAAAACCTGTGACCCTTGCATTGGCTTTTCTTTCAGGTTCCGCACTCCGCAGGTTTACTACTCCATTTAAGGCACTGGAACCATATAGCACGCTACCGGCGCTTTTAACTACTTCCACGGATGCCAGGTTTTCCACGGGCAGGAATCCAAATTGCACTTGTCCTGCATCCGGACTGATCATTGGCAATTCATCCAGTGTTACCATTACGCGACTGCCTGTACCATAGCTCCAACCACTGCCATTTCGGATATTGATTTGTCCATCACTCACGGTTACTCCGGGCATTTGATCCAAGGCAGTGGAAATATCGGAGGTTATTTTGTTGTTAATCAGGTAGGGTTTTAGAAGGGATACACTAACAGAGCTGCGGCTTAGCCGCGATGGGTTTTTATCTGTGCTGATGATGAATTCATCCATGAAAACCATTTTGGGTTTTAGGGTGAAAGTAATTTCTGTGCCTGGCATTAGATCCTGCCTAAGCAGGGTGTCGAGGGTAATGTGGTTTTTTACAACCATGCGCACCCTTCGAACATCTTTTTCAATGATGACGCGGTTGCCTGAAACAGAGAATGCCCTAATCATACCCATGTTGCTGTAGGCACTGAAGGAATCGGGTATTAAAGTACTTCCATCTTCTGATTTCAGGTTGATAACAACTTGCGCTTTTAGCTGAATAATCAGGCAAAAAATAACCAAAGCCGTTGTGCGTTTAAGAAATAGAATTTTTTTGTACATTCGTGCAATCAACTTTGCAATGATAATGGTTAAAAATTTCTTTTTTGCAACGATCCTTCTATGGGCCGCCTCTGCTACCAGCCAAACCTGTGTTCCGGATACTAATCTGAAAAAATCTGGCTTTCTTCCTGTATCTCTGCCCCCTGCCAAAGTGAACATCCCCTATAACGAAGGTATTTCTGTACTCACATTCAGGGATACACATACTATCGTTTTAGGTTCTAAAGTACCTGTAAAAATTGATTCTATTAAGGTTCTCAGCATCGGAGGATTACCTGCGGGTATCAATTACAAATGCCAGCACCCACGCTGCGTCTTTTTGTGGGATGTTGTCCGCTGCATCAGTTTTTATGGCACTGCCAGTCAGGCTGGGTCTTACCCTCTCAAAATTTATGTACGTGCCTTCGCCAAAGTTGGCGGATTTACCCCAACCACCCAGAACGACTCAATCTCTTCCTACACCCTTGAGGTTGTTAACGGCACAGCTTCATTATCGCAGCCTAATTCAACCTCATTCCGTGTATCTCCAAACCCGGCAAATGATGTTGTGGAAATTGAAGACAGACGTGTCGGTGCCGATTGGTTTATGACGGACCTCACAGGCCGAAAGGTGCCATTTGTAATCATGGATAAAACACCCCACACCTTGCGTTTCTCCGTGGCAGCACTTAAGTCTGGCATCTACATCGTAACCGACGGCCAAAGAAAAACTAAACTGCTGGTTCCTTAAGGACATGGATCCATTGATAATAACAATTCCCCGTGCCAAGGCGGAATTGCCCCAGATGATTGTGGCTGGTTTTTTGTGTTTTGTTGTTTGGTCTATTCACTACGCCATATTTGGTGTATTGGGCGGATTCATTGCCCTGATTATCGCACTGGCCATCGTAGCGATTTTGTATTTCAAACTTAGGGGAGCATACTTCGTTAAGGTAGATGAAACCGGCATTTCATGGCGGCAGAGTCTTGTTTCGCGGTATATTTTCATCCCATGGAACTACATGATGCGTGTGGATTATCTGGTGTATGAAATAAATTTTCAGATAAAAGAAAGCAGGCAGGTAGTAAGCTTTGCCACCAGTGGACTCGAAGATGAGCAGACTGATGCACTGAAGCAGTATATTTCTGAAACGGTTAAGCGGATTAAGGAATCCTAGCCATTTATCCGTAACAATTATTGTATTTTCGCGGCATGTCTTTCAAGCCCCACTTTGATTTTGTGGAAGAGTTGCGCTGGCGTGGTTTACTCCACGATACCATGCCCGGCACCCAGGAGCTGCTCAATGGCGAGCAGGTTTCAGGATATTGCGGATTTGATCCGACGGCAGATTCGCTTCATATAGGCAACCTGGTGCCCATCACCCTACTGATTTTATTGCAAAAAGCAGGGCATAAACCCATTGCGCTGGTAGGCGGTGCAACAGGCATGGTGGGTGATCCCAGCGGTAAAAGCGATGAAAGAAAATTATTGGATGTTACGCAAATTGAGTACAATCTGAATTGCCAGAAGCAGCAGCTGATGAAGTTCCTGGATTTTGAAAAAGGTGAAAACCGTGCTGAAATGGTTAATAATTACGATTGGTTTGGTAAGTTTGGCTTTTTGGAATTCATCAGGGATGTGGGTAAACACATCACTGTAAACTACATGATGGGAAAAGACAGCGTAAAAAACCGTCTGGAGGGCGGAGGCATGTCATTTACAGAGTTTTCCTACCAGCTGGTTCAGGGCTATGACTTTTACCATTTGTTCACCCAAAAAGGTTGTAAATTACAACTTGGAGGAAGTGACCAGTGGGGGAATATTACCACAGGTACAGAGCTTATTCGCCGCAAAACTGGGGGAGAAGCATTTGCCATCACAGCACCGCTGATAACCAAAAGCGATGGTACCAAATTCGGCAAAAGCGAGGGCGGAAATGTGAGGTTGGACAGAAAAAAAACCTCACCCTACCGTTTTTACCAGTTTTGGTTGAATGTAGCCGATGAAGATGCGGTGAGGTTTATCAAGATTTATTCGCTGAAAAGCAGGGATGAGATTGCATCGCTAATAGCTGAACACACCGGTCAAGAGCATTTGCGGCTATTGCAGAAGGCCCTGGCCGAAGAAATGACAGAAAGGGTGCATTCTGCGGAAGATTTAGCATTATCCATTAAAGCTACGCACGTGTTTTTTGGCGGTGGTACCCGTGAAGATCTGATGGCACTGGATTCGGAAACCCTCAGCAGCAGTCTGGAGGGCATGGAAAAATTCACCATAGATGCTACCCTGATTCAAACAGGGACACCGGTATTGGATTTATTGGCTCAGCATACCAGTATATTCCCCAGCAAAGGTGAGGCACGCAAAATGATTCAGGCGCAGGCGGTATCCTTCAATAAGGAAAAATATACGGATATTAATGGAAACATTGACAGCACTTATCTGCTACATGGTAAGTATTTGCTGGTGCAAAAGGGCAAGAAAAATTATTTCGTAATAGAGGTAAACTAAGGGGTCATTTTTCGGAATGCCTGTTTTTGTTTAACCAGAAACTCTTTAGCCAAGTGGTAACCAACAATGAGAACAACTCCCAGGATTAACCCGATGATGCCAAATATGGCTCCTTTCTTGTAGGGTTCGGGGTAGGTGGCTTCCAGTGGGAATCTTATATCATCTACAACGGCAATAAACGGGCGCTTTTTCTCCAGTTCCATTTTGGCGGCATTTAGTGCTGCCAGACTCTCACCATACTGTGCATTCAGCATGGTAATATCTCGCTGAAGCTGGGTTTGTGGAACACTTGCCCGTCGCATTACCGTTCCAAAACCTTGATCCTGTATAGCGGCTGAATTATATTCTTTGCCCTGCAAGGCAGCCAGCAAGGAATCTCTTCTGCGTGTGGCTGCTTTGATAATCATATTGGCCCTGTCCATCCGCTTGTCTATGTAAAAATCGGAGATGGTGTGCAGGTGTTGTTCCAGGAAGCGCTTACAGAAAACAGCATCGCTGTTTGAAAATGACATTACCAGTAAACCTGATTCTTTGGAGGTGGCTTTGAATGTGGGTTTAATGCCATTGCTGAAAGAGCGCAGCATCTCATCCTTGGATGGATTATCACCAATTTTATAGTCACTTTTAAACCAGGCGGGACTTGTGGAGTCTTGCCCTTGCTTTTTTAGCAGATAATTCACCAGGGGCATGTATTGACCTTCACTTGTCGTGTTCCTCAGCAGGGTGTATTCAATCAGCAAATTGCTGAAAGCAAGGTCGTTCATGATGGCTTTGTTGCTGGTAGGAGATTGTCCGGTAATGGCTGCCATCAATGGGTTTGAGACGGGAGCACCATTTAAAATTTCATCTTCCAGCATGTAGGTGATCTGGGCGGTAAAGTAAGGAGAATTTTGGCGCTCATTGTACCATTTATACAACCCAAAAAGTAGACATAGGGCCACGGGCACATACCATACCTGCAGCAGTTTGCGCCAATAGGGTTTAACCAGTTTAAGGTAACTGAATAAATTGAAAGGTTGTTTTGCCGGGGTATTCATTATCTGCCAATTGCCAATCGATAAATACCAAGCACAGACAGCACGGTGGTAGCCCTCATCATGGTCTGATTGAGGAATGCATCTACGCTGAAACGTTTTCGTTGTTTGTATGGTTCTTCTGTTTTCATGCGGTTATTAACCACGATGGTACAGCCGGGTTTAACCTTTGGATAAACTTTAAACAGCACATAGTTCCGGGTAGCAATGCGGCGGCCACCCTGGTATACCACCACCACTTTCTTTTTATCTGAGGTATTGGTGAAACCACCGCCAAAGAATTTGATGTAGAATTTGGCCCTCTTGTTTCTGAGGTAATACGCACCGATATCATTGGGTGTTTGTTTGTTCAAATCACCGGTTAGGTATACCAGATTATCTGTATAGGGGATGAAGATATAATCACCATCTTTCATGATGTGGTTAAAGCGTGATTTGCGGTCGCTCATGGCTTTTGGGGTTTTCAGTACAATATCCAGGGTGTCGCCCGGAGCCATAGCCCTGCGAAGTCTGCTGCCTTTTGGGTTTGCATTGGGGCGGTAGCCGCCTGCACGTTTGATGATAGCCGCCAATTTGTCGTTTTCAGACTGCAATGCATAGTAGCCCGGATAATTTATGGCACCGTCAATAAATACCAGTTTCAGGGGCACAAAATTGGGGTTTCTGCGCACAAAGACTTTGTCGAAGGGTTGCAGCTGCATATTCACCAAGCGGTCGTCAAAACTAAGGTTGCTGGTGATGGTGGTGTTCAGTACCTGGGGTTTTAAAAATTGATACTTACCATCTTTGAAAAAGAAGTTACGCACCACCTCCACAGTGGTTCCTGCAGTGATAAACTCAAGACCACCAGCCGCATCTATAAGGTTTTGCAGCGTCATGTTTTCTGCAAACACAAATTGACCTTCACGGCGAACAGGTCCATAGATGGATACAGAAAAGTCGTTTTTCAGCTCAGTAAGGTCAAATAACTGAAGTACATCATTTTTCTGAAGCACAATATTTTCCTTGCTGTCAGGGTTTTCCAGCACTTCTGCCAGGTTCACGGTTTTCAGACTTTGATAACCGGATTCAAGATCGGTGTGAACCACAATGGCTCTCGACTTGAAAGTGTTTGTTTCAATGCCGCCTGCCAGGTTAATCAGGTCGGATACCCGGGTGTTATCGCTGAATGGGAATGATCCGCCAGCTTTAACGGGCCCCGTAACCGATAATGAATAATTGCGTTTGAACGCAGTTTTCGAATAAATTGTAATCTCATCTTTGGGCATGATTTCAAAATCGAACCATTCGCTGCCAGGTTTCACATCTTCAGGTTTAAAAGGAATCAGGCGTTTATTAAAATTGGCATCTGTGCGCATGATGAAGCCGCTTTTTTCGTCTGCCTCATCGTTAAGACCTCCGGCCATAAAGAGCATTTCTCCCAGTTTAAGACCGGCAATAAATTGTTTTTGGAAAGGCCTTCTAACAGAGCCCGAAATTCTTACGTCATTGAATTTTCTCAAGTCGGTAAGTCGGTAAATAACGATGGTATCTCGGTCTTCCAGCTCCAGGTCAGCAGCTGTTCCGGGTTTGGCGATGGCCTCGGCCGGGTTGAAACTGATGTATTTCTTTTCCAGTGCCTTTGAAGTCCTTACCAAAAAGCCCCTTTCAGCAAACGCATCCGATGTAAGGCCATTGGCGTTCTTGATCATGCTGCTAATGCGCATACCTTTTTTAACTTTATAGTGACCAGGCACCGATACGGCACCGGATATTTGCACCATAAACTGATTATCAACGCCAATGAATTTTATTTCCACAGATTCGCCACCGGTCATCACAAAATTCTTCTTGGCTTTGAGCAAACTGTCATAGTTCAGGGACAGTACCTCATATTCATTGTTGCGAATGCGTCTTAGTAAAATATCCTTCAAAAAAGCATTGGGCTGTAAACCACCGGCAAACCGAATCAGGTCAGCCATGGTTTCACCATTTTTCAGCTCATAACGGCCGGGTCTGCGCACAGCACCGCCAATATTCACCAGATTGGCTACCGGTGCCACGATGATGTAATCATTGTTTTGCAGAAAAACATCCCGTTGGTGTTTCACATCTGCATAGTATTCATAAAGGTCAAACGAATCACGGATTTTCCCATCGCGTTTGATGTATATATTTCGAACAGAACCTATATCAGAGGGACCGCCCATGCTCACCAGCACATTAAATGCACCATTGGTGGCAGGAACGGTATATGTTCCCGGAGAAAAAACTTCACCAAAAATATTTACACTCACCATTCTGGGTCGGGTAACGGTTACGGAATATGAAGATTCCTGACCGCCAAGCCCCAGGCGCGAACCGATCATTTCTCGCACTTTTTGCAGGGAAAGTCCTTTAACAAAAATCTTCTGATAACCTTCAATGTCAATACTGCCTGACTGGCTTACCACGTAGGTTTTGCTCCAGTAGCGATAGCCCCAAACTTCCAGTTGCACCTGATCACCGGTACCAAGTACGTAATTGTCGGTTACGGCGATTTCGTCGGTTTTTTGGAAGAAACGGAAACTGCCGTCGCGGAAAAACTGATGCCCGTATACACTGGCGGAAGGAAAATTCTTTTTATTGCGGAATTTTTCCAGTTCCCGCTGCTGTTCCTCAATGATGGTGCGTTCCTGAAGGGCTATCATTTTTAGGTTTTCGGTCTGGATTCTGATGACCTCCTTCTCCTCAGGGGTAAGCAAATCTGGGTCTTTGGATTTCAGGTAAGCCAATTCTTGCTCCAGCTTCATGCGCTGGCTTCTCAGGTTCATTTTTTTCACTTCCAGCTCGTTCTGCTTTTGCTCAGGATCTACCTCTTCTTCATCACCATTTTCTTCACCTCCCTGTTGCGGTGGTTGCCCTGTTTTTTGGGATTGCATCTGGGGCTGATTTTGTGGTTTTGATGTATCAGTATAACCGCCATATCCCGGCATCATCCCCGGCATCATACCGGGCATCATGGGAAACATAAACTGGGCGTTTGCACTCTCAGCACCCAGCATCAACATGAAGAGCCCTAGTAAAATACGATTTTTCACTTTAATAAATTGATTAAGTAATTGCCATAACCGCTTTTCTGCAGAGGAGTTGCGATTTTTTCCAACTGATGATTGTCGATAAAGCCATTTCGCCATGCGAGTTCTTCAATACATCCTATTTTTAGTCCTTGCCGTTCCTCAATAACCTGCACGAACTGGCCTGCCTGCATCAGCGAGGCAAAAGTGCCAGTATCCAGCCATGCGGTTCCGCGGCTGAGCACTTGTACTTTAAGACGGCCATTGGCAAGATATGTTCTGTTTACATCGGTAATTTCAAGTTCTCCGCGGGGTGATGGCTTTAGGTTTTTACTTATTTCCACCACTTCATTGTCGTAGAAATAAAGTCCGGGTACGGCAAAATTGCTTTTGGGGGATGTGGGTTTTTCCTCAATGGAAAGCGCGTTCATGTGGGAGTCGAATTCCACCACACCGTATCTTTCCGGGTCGCTTACGTGGTAGGCAAACACGATGCCCCCCTGTGGATTTCTGCATTGCTGCAGGGTTTCCATTAAGTCTGAGCCAAAAAAGATATTATCGCCCAGAATAAGGCAAACACTGTCATTGCCAATGAATTTTTCACCCAAAATAAATGCCTGTGCCAGGCCCTCCGGTTTTGGCTGAACACAATACTCAAATCTGCAGCCCAGCTGTGATCCGTCACCGAGGAGTTTTTCAAACAGCGGTAAATCGTGGGGGGTAGAAATGATGAGCACTTCTCTTATACCGGCCATCAAAAGGGTTGAAAGCGGGTAGTACACCATGGGTTTGTCGTATACCGGCATAAGCTGTTTGCTCATTGCCAGAGTAAGCGGGTGTAATCGTGTGCCGGAACCTCCGGCCAGAATGATGCCTTTCATGAAACGATGGCAAATATACCGTGGCTGTTGCGGTTGCTATCGGTTTTGTCCATGAACTGTAACAATTATTGGACAGAGCAATCATTAATCCGCTCATTCGATACGTTGGTCGGGCAGAGGAGGGCTTTATAAACGGATTAAATCACAATGGATCAACCCATTTAAAACGAACCGGCTCTGTGGGGACTTTCATTCTTTCAGCCAACCGTTCCAGTCTGGCCGGCAGTGCCATCAGGTAATCGCGTGCTTTTTCAGCGTTTTCATTCAGGCCACATATTGTTTCAATTTGCCAGTGTGCAAGCAGTGTTTTCAATATTTGTATATAATCATCTGCTGTGTAAACTCCAAGTCGTTGGGCAGCATCTGCAAATGCCTGAAATGATTCACCTACGGCCTGGCCCGACTGTCTGAGCAGGTTGGCCGGCATGGCTATCTTCCTTTTCATCATATCGCCAAATACGGTAAGGACTTCTGAGGCATCCACTTCCATAATTTTTTTGACAAATTCACGATAGGCCAGGTGGTGTCGCATTTCATCACCGGCAATTGTTCTGCATAGCTTCTCCAAATGGTGATTGCCTTTTTCACGTGCCAGTTCGCCCACCCTTTTATGAGAAATGTGCGTGGCCAGCTCTTGAAAGCTTGTGTATACAAAATTTCGGTAGGGATCTCTGTCAAGCCCAAGGTCGAAACCGTCCAGAATCAGGTACTGCGTACTTATTTCCACTTCCCGCATGTTTACCCGTCCGCTCAAGTACAAATATTTGTTTAATAAATCACCGTGGCGGTTTTCTTCGGCACTCCATTGTCTCACCCAGTTACTCCATGCGTTGCCGTGTTCCTGATCCACCCCCTGAACATTCATCAGCCAGCTTTCGTAGGTGGGCAGGGCTTCTTCGGTAATCATATCGCCAATGAGCACAATCCAGAAATCGTAATCAAGCTCCTTGGCGGCCTCTTTTAATTCTTTTACCTTGGCCATAAAATGCTCTTCTCGGGAATCGGGGAGAAAATCAGCAGGTTGCCATATTTGCTCAACAGGGATCAGGTATTTTTCTGTATATCCGACCACCTCTTTTTCCAGAGACTGCATCACTTCCATTCGAACATCCAAAGTCGACATGGGTGCAAAGTACGCCCAAATTGCCCTTCAATAAGATAAATTACAAGTTTTAATTATTGTGACGAAGATCAGCAGGCTTCCCAGCCAGCTTGTTTGGCCACAATAGATAAACCTTCATTAAAGCTGCGTGGGGCATAGCCCAGATCCTTTTGTGCTTTACTGATGTCTAATCCTGTAATAGGTGGTCTTTTGGCGGGTTGGTTCAGGGTTTCACTGTTTACTAGCGAAATATTATCCAGCTGAAAGCCGAAATATTGGGCCACACGCTCCATCAGCTCGTGAATGCCGAAATAATCCGGACCGGCGATATGATATATGCCCTGTACCTGTTTTTGTTCGGCCAGAAAGCATCCCATGGCCAAATCTTCTGCGAGCGTGGGTGTTCGGTATTGGTCGTTTACCACTTTGGCCGGTGTGCCGTTTTTCAATGTGTTGTACGCCCACAAAACAATGTTGCTGCGGCTCATGTCCTGTACTACACCATACACCAGTACGGTTCGCAAAATGGACCAGTTTTTTGCATACTGCATCACCCTCTTTTCCCCTTCCCATTTGCTGCGGCCGTAGTAACTGAGCGGGTTGGGTGTTTCTTCTTCGGTATACATGGGGTGCGTGCCGTCAAAAATAAAATCGGTGCTGAGGTGGATGAGCCGAAAGCCCAGTTCCGCAGACAAACGGGCCAGATTTTCCACTGCATCGATGTTCATGGCATTGCAGCCAGTTTTGTCTGACTCACAAGCATCTACGTTTGTCATGGCGGCAGTATTAATAACAGCGGCGGGCTTGTATTTTTCAAGCAATGCCCGCATGGCGGCATGGTCGGTGATATCGGCTTCCTCATAAACATAGCCGTTTTTTACGGGGTGTCGGTTGGGGCCTTTACCCGTTGCCACAAAAGCCGTTTCGGGGTGTTTCAGATATAAATCGGTGAGTTTTTGGCCCAGCAGGCCGTTGGATCCGGTGATGATGACCATTGTACTGCAAAGTAACAAGAGATTTGCTTTTTTTAAGCATGCAGTATGCTTCAATCATTCCGTATTTTTGCACCATGAAACTGGTAACCTTTGCACAGAACGGCGAAACATCCGTAGGAATTTATACAGCCAATTCCATCTATTCACTGAACGCTATCAATCAGGCATTGCCCAAAGACATGGCATCATTCCTTAAAGACTGGGAAACCAATAGTGCCGCAGCCCGCAGCATTGAACAGGAAATAGCCGAGGGCAAACATGCAACGGTGGGTGTTGCCTACAATCCTTCAGCTATAATGGCGCCCGTTCCCAATCCCAGCAGCTGCAGAGATGGATATGCATTTCGTCAGCACGTGGCGGCAGCGCGCCGCAACCGCGGGGTGCCCATGATTCCGGAGTTTGACATGTATCCGATTTTCTATTTCACCAACCACCAGGCCATTCAGGGCCCCGGCGATATTTTCTGCATGCCCGATCATTTCGAAAAACTGGACTTTGAACTGGAAGCTGCTGTGGTGATTGGCAAAAAAGGCCGCAACATCAAAGCCGCCGATGCAGACGATTACATAGCCGGCTACATGATTATGAACGACATGAGCGCACGCCGCCTGCAAATGGAAGAAATGCTCCTCAACCTGGGACCTGCCAAGGGAAAGGATTTCAGCACTGTAATTGGTCCTTGGCTGGTGACACCCGACGAGTTGGAACCCTTTCGTATTCCGGCCAAACCCGGACATACCGGCGCCAACTACAACCTGCGCATGACCTGCACTGTCAATGGGGTTCAGGTGAGTGAAGGCAACATGGGCGATATGGACTGGACCTTTGCCGAAATCATAGAGCGCTGCGCCTATGGCGTGGATATCCACCCCGGCGATGTGATTGGCAGCGGCACTGTAGGAACCGGATGCTTCCTGGAACTGAACGGAACCGGAAAATTAAATGATGCCAACTACAAAGAGCAGTGGCTGCAGGACGGCGATGAAGTGGTAATGAATATTGACGGGCTGGGAACCCTGCACAACACCATCCGCAGGGAAAACTCCGATTTCAGTATTCTGGCGCTGAAAAAGCAGCCGCTGGATTGATAGCCCTGCTATCTTCATGGCTGCTGCATGATGCCGGTCATAAAGCACAAGCCAAGGCCTTCCTAGATTCGTGTTTGTTATGAAACTGCAAATCAACAAACACACGACTTACCGCGAAATCAATGTATTTTTTCACGAACAATTTCCTTATCTCACGCTTCGATTTTTTGAAAAACCCCATCAAACTGGGGCGGGCAGTGCCAAATCGGAAATGATAGAAGACGTAGATGCTTCCTGCCATGCTAAACAATGCACCTTTTTCATCGATGCAGCGTTAACCGCCGCAGAGCTGGAAAAATGGTTTGAAACAGAGGCAGATCTATACGTACAGGTTTTTCGCAAAAGTGGTTCTGTATGGTTGGAAACCACCCACAGCGGTGATGCTTTAAGCTTAAAAGAACTAAATAATAAGGGCCGCGAGCATGAAGTTTCATCCAATACCAAAAGGGAATTCCCTGATTTTAGTGAGCAGTTATAACCAGTGGTTAATAATGAAACCGCCACACCAGCCCCAGCACAAAGCGCTGCGGTTCTATTGCATAACCCTGCGCTGACATAAACGCGTTGGAAACGCCGTAATTCACCAGGTAATTGTTGATGTGCGCCATTTTGAAAGTTACGATTACCGTTTTTATTTCACCGCTTAGGAATATGTCTGCCAATGGATAGTTGCCACCGGGCCTGCCCGTATTGCTTATGTAGAAAGTAGCCATATCAGGTCTGTATGCCCAGGCGGTGTATTCGGTTTGCCAGGCCACATCTACCCCAAAACGGGCATGCAGGGCTTTTTTGAACATATAACCTTGCAAATACAGACTGCTCAGGGTGCTGAGCCCTGGCGCTGACCAAACCGATTTATCCGATATGTTTTGTAGGTAGAAAATATGGTCGGTGTGCAGTTTGCCCGCCTGCAAGTGGATGTGTCCGCGTATCTGGCTATAGGTAATTTCAGATGCCCGTCTGAAAACCGCATCGCCACTGTTATAAATGAGTCCTTCGGTTTTGCCGGTTATATATGCAAGCTCCAGGCGGGTGCGTTTTCCGTGGTAGGCAATGCCCAGTTCGGCGGCGGTGCTCTTCACTGCCGGCCAGTTGTTACTGATGCGAAACTGATTGCTGAAAAATCGCTGCTGAAACAAGCCCGGGGTGGCCTTTTGTGCCTGATAACGTCCGGAGACGGTGAATCTCTTCAGCGGATTCCATTGGCCGTTTACCATCAGGTTGTAATCGCCTTTGTTATAGCCGTTTATGTATGTGCTGGCTTCTGCCTGCCACAACCAGCCATTGCCTTGCCCAAAGGCATTGGTATGCAGTCCCTGCGATACATTTTCGTCTTTGCCCGACAAAAAGTACTTTGCACCATAGCTCATCCATTCATAACTGTACCAGGCCCGCAATCCCATTTGTATCTTATCCGTTTTGAATTGATGACCCAGCCCAAGCCGGTTACTCAGGCCGTTCCATGCGCTGCTGTCATTGAGACTGTCTTTGCTGCGGAAGTATTGCGCACCATAAAAACCGGTATCACGGCGGGGATCGAGGTAGCGGTAATTGCTCCGGGACCAGTCGGCACGGTGAAAGAGGTAAGGTTTGCCCTTGCCCATGCTGTACTGTGTTTCAGACAGATGATGCCGGTTTGCATATACCGATTGTGCGGCGCTGAGCCTTGTCCTGTAAACCCCGCGGGTATTGATGCTAAAGGGAGACTGCTTATCAATGGTATTATCAAAGTAAAGCAGCGAATCGTTTTCCATACCTCCATTTTCCAGCCGTCTTGCCCTGTTCCAGGCGAGGATGGTAAACTGTTTTAATTTCCCGTTTTTGGAGGTGTAATAGCTGCCCAGCGATGTCCCCCTGTGCAGATGATCCTGTTTACTGTTGATGTAATATTCCTTGTTGTTTACACTGCGGTAATCCACGGTGACGTTCCAGTTTTTACGAATATTTTGGGTATGCATTGCCTGCAGGGCAATGAAGCCGTTACCGCCTTGCTGATAATTAAAGCGGGTTAAGGGAACTTTCGCCCTGTAGAATGTAAATGTTTCGGGGTTTACATTTTGAAATGCATAAGGATTGAAACCCGATTGCAAACCTGTTTGCACAAAGGGATCAAGCAGCAGGTTTTTCTGAGGCGAGGCGTAATGCCCCAGGTCCACAAATGGCATACCGGTGGCACGGGCGATATCGTAGCGCTGTGTCATGGGCAGGGTGCTGTCCCAGCGTGCGAAAGAATCGCGGCCTGCGCTGAGGTCTGTGAAGCGGGCGGAACCGGGATCGCTGCGTACCCCCGAAATTTTGCGCATGGTGTCAGTGCCGCCCGGCCTTGATTCCGGGTTCATGCGGCCCATACCGGCAAGAATCTGTGCCCGGAGCACCATACCCGGCAGCAACAGCAGGCACAAAACCGCCAAACGCAACATAGATGCAAAATTGCAGGATTTTTTCGGCTTTATTGCGGTTTTGCCCGACGAATTCCCCAAAAGGTCAGCAGAAAGCCCTGCGGTTAGCCATACATTTGCGATTATGTCGTTTGGAACCGCTGCTGTGCTCAGTTTTCTATGGTCTACCGTGAAGTATTTGATAGGGGTTGGGGTGGCCATGGCCGGTTTTCACGATCCCCTCTATGGATGGATATTTACCTCAGCGGGGGCATTTGTGGGGGTGGTGCTGTTTACCTACAGCGAATTTTGGCTGGAGGGTTACCTGAAAAAGTATATCAAGCCCGGAAAGCGATTCAGCAAAACCAAAAGACGATTGGTGTGGCTGCGTCTGCATGGTGGATTACCCCTGATTGCATTGCTAACGCCATTAATCCTTAGCATTCCGGTTGGTACACTCCTTTGCACTACCTTCATTCACCAGAAACATAAAATTGTTTTTTGGCAAAGCATCAGCATCGCTTTTTGGGGAACACTGATATTTGGAACACTCATGCTTTTTGATGTCAACATTGTGCAATACCTAAAGCGATAATATTCGGATTTTATCGCAAAACCCTACCTTCGCAATATCGTGCGAAATTTTGCTTTCACAATAGGACTCACAGCCCTTGTTATCACTTCCTGCAGCCGCAAAGCCGCCAGCTGGGACAATAACGTTGCCGTTCCGTTATTCAGCACTGAAATGACGCTGAATAACGTAGATAAACGATTTCTGGTAAATAATCCTTCCGATAGTGGGTACACACTGGTGTATGACAATCTGGTTTACAATGCCCGCAGTCTTCGAGTTACCGCCCCTGATACCAGTTTGAATACGGCCTTTACCTTACGTCGTCTCAAACTCAGCGACCGCAGCATTGTGCAGCGCATTACCCTCGCTCAGATTAACCCCACCTTTCGCCTGCTAGACGGACAAACCATTGCCGTTCCTGCACAGAACCAGTCCGATTTGAGCCCTGTGGATATTGATGCTTCGGCATTTTTTGAAACCGCCACGCTGGATTCCGGTTTTTTGGATATTTCCATCAACAATGAGCTTCCTGTGAAGGTAACCCTGCTGGTATTTGAATTGCAAAACGCATCAGACGGATCCGTTGTGGCCAAGGACTCGTTCCTCAATATTGATCAGGGCAGCAGTGCCACAAAGAGCATCAGCTTGAGAAACAAGACCGTAAACAAGGGGCTGAAAGGCGTCATTCGTCGCCTCATCACCGAAGCCAGCAATGGTCCGGTGTTGATCAACGCTACCAAGGGAGTTGAAGTAACCCTTACTGTGCGCAATCTTCGGCCAAGGGATGCTATTGCGGCGTTCCCCAACCAGAATGTGATAGAGCAGGATGAAGCCCTGGTGCTGGATATGGGTGGCCCGCAGGTGAAATTCTTTAAGGTTAAACAGGGGTGGCTGAAGCTTAAAGTGGAATCTACCATTCAGGAAAACATGACCATGGTGCTGAAAATTCCTTCGGCAAGTCTGAACGGTGTGCCGCTGGAGCGTGTTGTAAAAATGCCCGGTGCAAAGGCAGGCACCACAGAGCGGAAAGAAGAAACCGTGGATATGAGTGGTTATATGCTCGACTACCGCGGCAAAAACCCTTCGGTAAAAGATACGGTGAATACCTTTCATCAGATTATGGTGGTATCGCTGGATAGCAGCGGCCGCAAGGTACAGGTAACACTCAATGACAGTCTGCGCATTTATTACGCCCTCACCGATCTGCTGCCTGAGTATGCCACGGGCTATATGGGTAAGACCTTAAATAATTCGGTGGGCAAGGCACCTTTTACGTTGTTTAAGGGTGCCGATGGTAACATCCTTTTCAAAGATTTTAAAGCTTCTGTGCTGGTGAAAAACAGCATAGGTGCCGAAGGCAGGGTGAAGGTTAAATCACTGGAAGGCGAAAACATCTTTAGCGGAAATAAATTAAAATTAAATGCCACACCACTAAACAATGATATATTTATTGGGCCTGCACCCTTTGTGTACGGACAAACCACCGATAAACAGGTGGTGTTGGACGGAAGTAATTCCAATATTAAGGCGTTTGTAGAAAATCTGCCTCAGTTCATTAATTATGACATTGATATAGAAACCAATCCCAATGGCAATATGAGCAACTGGAAAGACTTTGTGTTCGACAATTCCAGTGCGGATATCTATCTCAGGTTGGAAGCCCCGGTGAGTTTCACCATTGGCGGACTGAACCTGCGTGATACCCAGGGCATAGAAGCTGCCAGTGTTCCCCAGGTGCAGCGAGTGAAAAGTGCTACGGTTATTTTTGACGTGGAAAATGATTATCCGTTTGATGTAGATATGGCCTTCATACTGCTGGATCAATCCGGAAATGCACTGGGTGACGTGAGTATGACCCCCGGCAGGGTGATGGCCGGCAAAACCACCGCCAGCGGTGAGCCGCTTGCAGCTTCCAGAACCGTGTTGCGGGCAACTGTTCCCAAAGAACGGATAGAAGCCCTACGCAAGGCCCATGCTGTGGCTATCAAGGCCCGTGTAACCGGCAATGGCAGCCAGCAAAAGATTTACAATACCTACAAACTTAAAGTTAAAACCAGCCTGCAAGCCGAATATGAAGCACAGTTTTAAATGTTTAATGGGCTTGCTGCTGGCAGCCCACAACCTGCAGGCACAGACATCGGATACCACGACAGCTTTTGTGGGATCTGCCTCTGTGAATTTACCGTCAAAAGACACTGTATTCACATTTCAGTTACGGCCCAAAACAATTGGGGTTTCTCTCCATAGCGAAAGCGGATCAGTGGGCATGCCACTGGCCATTACAGGCCGTTTTTTACTGGGGGGCTACATTCCTTCAGAACGAATTGCTGCAACAGAAGAACGCCTTAAACGGAATGTTCGGGGTGGGGTGGCCTCTACGATGTCGCTGAATGTGACCGACAGGTTCTTCATACGCCGCCACCAGATGGGTGGGATTCGTTTTAATGACGATGCCTTCCGCCTGGTTTTTCAGGGAAACGGTGCCTACATGGGCCAAACCCTCGATGCCCGTATTCATAAAGCCGCGCAGTGGGATATAGTGGAAATAGGATTTGGATTTGAAAAAGCCCGGAATCTAAAAAACGGCAATGGAAAAATTACCTATAATGGCAGCATTAATCCGGGGTGGCTGCGATCCTACAGTGCGGTGAAGGATTTCAGGGCAAACGTTTTTACCGATACCCTGGCCCAGAACGTGGATATAATGTGGGGCGGAAGCGTGCAGCGCGCCACAGGCGGTTTTGGTCTTGCTTTGAATGCACGTTTGATGTATGATTTAACCAAAGGCCCCTGGCGTTTAGTTAGTTTTTATGTAGAAAACGCCGGATTGTACTACACCGGCGGGCTCACCTCCTACAGCCGCATGCCCGGTATGGCGGGCAGTACGGTGCGTTTGGAAGCAGCCACCACCTCACTCAACAATATATTCCGTGGCGACTGGTTTGGCGATCGTGTTGATACCGTTAAGCAACAGCTAGGCCTGGAAAGCAGCCGTGGCAGCAAAACCCTGCTCGCGCCTTTTGAAGTAGGTATGGGCGGGTTGCACAAAAATTTGGGCTGGATCAGAATTAATTACCGGTATTTACCCGGCTATCTGCCGCGTTTTGACTGGCAGCCCAATACCAGGCTGGGTGTAGGTAACTTACGTTTCTACCCAGGTGTATCTTTGGGTGGTTTCGACACCTGGAATATCAATTTACATACCACCTGGAACTGGAAAGCAATGCAGCGCGGTGGTCTGCTCTTTAACCTACAGCTGGAAGGATTGGAAAGTCTGGCGATGCCCAAGAGACTAAACGGTTTTGGGGTCTATGCATCGTTGAAGATGAGGTTGTAAGATGGTTTTAGCCCACATAGCCCAGGGTTTAAACCCTGGGCTATGTGGGCTAATCAACTATTTAGTTGTTGTCCCGCCACTCATACACCCACTGGGCCTGAATCATTTCCAGATGTCCTTCTGTGCATTCTTCGCGGGTGCCTTTAAAGTTGGGAATTTCCATTACCCAATCCAGCAGTTCGGTGAAGCGGATTCGGTATATTTTGCTTTCATTAAAATCATCGCCAAAACGCTCATAGAGTTTCATGGCAATATCTTCGTGATCGGGCCAGTGTATAGGGGGTTCAAACATGTTCTTTTCGTTAACAGTGGTTGGTTTATAGTGTATGGTTAGTGGCCGATGATGCCGCTTTGGTCGGGGATGGTTACCACGATATCTCCATCCTGGTTGAGTTTGCACTGGCACGCCAGGCGCGAGTTGTAGCGGGGATTGCGGGCACGGTCAACGTAATCTTCTTCGCGGTCGCTCATTTCGGGCAGCAGGTCTTCGCCGCTTTGCACATAGATGTGGCAGGTGCTGCAGCCGCATACGCCGCCGCAGTTGTGGTTCAGGGGTATGTCGTTATCAAGCGCTACTTCCAGCACGGTTTCACCGGCTTCAATATTCACGGTAACAGGTGCCTGTGTTTTATCTTCGAATTGAAAGGTTATGTTGCCCATATACGCTGCAAAGGTAACAAATGATAGGCGCTTCGGTTTGGTTTTTTGGCAGGAGAAACGGGAATTGATTACATTTTTCCATGTCACCCCTACGGGGTTCAATCACAACGCCCCTGCGGGGCTAGGAGGATGCCATCCCTACGGGATTGTTAGCGTTCAATTTCTTGTTAATGGTTTCTGGTTCCCATGAATGGAATTAATTACAGGTTAATTGTCATCCCTACGGGATTTACAGCAGATAATTTTATTTTAATGGGTTATTGACAATCCCTATATAGCTCCGTAGGAGCGCCATCCTACTAGCTCCGTAGGAGCGGCATATCAATAGCCCCGTAGGGGCGGCATATTAATTTCATTAATATTTGAGGAAATAATTATGGATTTAAATTATTTTTTATTCCACCCAATTAAAAAGATATTTTTCATCAAAATCAACATTAAATTTATCCAACATTTCACGATATTCATCTTTGAATGCTGTTTTTTCGTGGTGCTGTTCTTGATTATTAATGTAATTAATTATTACATCCAATTGTGAATGTGCATATGAAAATGCACCAAAACCTTCCTGCCATTGAAATTTACCGGATATCAATCTTCTTTCATTAATCCATCTTGAAGAATTGGCTTTGATGTCTTTGACAATGTCTGACAATGATCTGTCGGGCCTTAGGCTGACCAAAATATGAATATGATCTTCTACTCCGCCTATGGCATATACTTTCTGTTTCTTGGCATTCACCGTTCCACATATATATTTATATAATTCATCCTGCCATTGTTTTTGAATCAGATTCTGTCTGTGTTTAACGGCAAATACGATGTGAACATAAATTTGGGTATAGGTATTGGGCATAAAAATAAAATTAGCATAAAAAATACGAATATAATCATAAATAAATTTTAATCAAAAACGAAAATTACATTTTTCCATGTCACCCCTACGGGGTTCAATTTCTACGCCCCTGCGGGGCTAGTAGGATGCCATCCCTACGGGATTGGTAGCATACAATTTCGTTCATTAGGCTCATGATAATCCCTATATAGCTCCGTAGGAGTGCCATCCTACTAGCCCCGTAGGGGCGATATATTAATTTTTTCTTCTCCTGTATTTGCCCCGTGTGTGATAATAATACCTTGATTTGTTGCGGCTTTTCATGGCATCTTTTTTGGCACTTACCGGCATGCGAACATGACCTTTTCTAAAACGCCCCCGCCTGTCAACCGATGGTTTCACGTATGTGGCACCGCGGCCCGATTTACTGTCACTATCACCGCATTGGCTAAATGATAATGCACCTCCCAACAAAAACAACAATAACACCAGCGTAACCATGCAGCCCCGGGTGGTTCTGTTATACACACGGTTATAGGCGGCTTTTTTGGGATTGGTGAGCCAACCCAGTCCTCGGGGAGCTTTAAAGCCCAGGTTATGCCGCACCATGCGTTTCCATGAAGTGCGCGCTGCAATCCTTTTTTTCAGCGACGGTATGCGGAAACCGATTTTCATCTTTGGCTACTGGCCAAAACAATGTTACGCATTATTTTAGTTTTTACAAAACCGTGCGTAATCAATCCCACATCGTTCCTGCCAATCCCAGCACGATGCCGGTCCACAGCAAAAGCATATAAATAAACAGGCCCGCCAGCAATGCCAGCAGGCGTTTCCATGGCGAGATGATTTTCAGAAAATCAGGCAGCAGTAGTGCCAGTGAGCCAAAGGCCGAGAAGATTGGAGTAATCACAAGCGGCTGTATCATCCAATATTTGTCCCATTCGGGTTTCGGATTGTCCAGCCCCGAAATGAACAGCGATATCACCCCCAGCCCCACCACATAGCCGGTAATGGCATTTAGCAGGATGGTTTTGGTTTTAAGGCGATAGATGGGGGGCATGTTGCAAAGGAAGGGGATGTTAACAGCAAGTTATATGATGGCAATCAGGTATCAAAACAATATTAGAAAATAGATTTTATTTTTTGTTTTTTCATGAAAACCAGTTTCTTTTGTAAAACATATGAAAAGAGACACTTTAATAAAACTTAAAAAAGCTATACTATGTCTGGTAGTAACTCTAAGCGCTAAAAGTATATTTTCCCAAACACTAACGGTTAAAAGGGATTACTATCCAATTCAATATGGATCTGGTGTACATTTCGAGTACCAAGTTCTTCCAGATGGAACAAATCACGGCTATTTTAAAGAGTTTAGATCTGACGGATCACTGGCATCAAACGTGACAAAGAAAAATGGAAAAAGTGTTAAAGGATATTATTATTTTAAGGATGGTAGGACCATTGAAAGAGAATTTACTTATAATCAGTACGAGACACCACATGGTATTCAAAAACTAAATTCGTACACTGCTAATAAACAGCTATTTAATCAGCATGTTTCAACGTGGGAGAATGGTGTTTTAAAATCAGCTAAAACACTGTATAATCCTCAAACCATTAAGTTTATTTTCGAAAATAACACCGTCAAAAGGTATAATTATATTGCGGATAAGCTAGTGTTAGTTGATAAATATTATGTTGATCCAAATAGTAATGAAATAACTGGTTATCTACGAGAAAGGGATTTGATTCTATATTTTGAGCGTGGAAAATTAAATAAAATGACGTTGGTTTCTGATACGAATAGAAATCTTTTCTTAAGAGTAGCTCCCGATACATTGGCTCGTATTTATGCTATAAATGAAAAAGATTCAACTCAAGAGTATGATTATTTTTTTGATACTACAAACAATCTTGCTCGCATTGCATATAATGCCACTGGTGGTGTAAATGTCTCTTTCATAGGGTTTGGGTTATCACCAATACAGGTTATTCATTATGACAATACTGAAAGACATGAATCAACCGATTTTTGGGGTTATTTTGATAGAAATTTAGACAAACTTGTAACACGAATTTATGCATTTAAATATTTGAATTATCCTTCTTTAGACAATAAAATTATTAGTTTTTACAGCATTTTTAATTTGACAACTAAATTATATGAATTTAAAAATTTTTATGATAATAGTGGAAATCTAAAAAAGAGAATAATTTATAAAAGAAGAGATCCGTATCAAATAGATGCATTTACATATGATGCCACGGGTAAGCTCATCAGCACTCAGGTGTTAAATAATTAACTAGATATTACTATTTAATGCTAGTGATAAGGGATTAGCCTTTTTAGTATCACCCCGCCTTTCTCCGATCCTTTTGCAGGTCCAGCTCCTGCTGCCCGGGAACCAGGAAACCCAGGGGCGCTTTGGTGGTAGGGGTGCTCATGTATCGCTCCGTTTCGCACAGCTCTATGAGGGTGTTCAGGCGGGTGTCTTCCAGCCCCAGCAGTTTTTCAGCGTTGAAACGCCTCACCACGTTGGTAATTTCACCCGGGGTGAATGCATAGTGCTGCGCCAGGTATTCGGCCTCGGTTTTGCGCAACCCTTTAATTTGCGACTTCCAGATGGCGGAAAGGGCCTCTACGCCCGGGGCTTCAAAAAACAGCTTGATGGTCCAGCGCCGCTCAAAGGCCGGATCCATGTTTTGGGTGAGGTTGGTGGTGCCAATGAGGATGCCCCCAAAGGTTTCCATTTCCTCCAGTACCAGGTTTTGCAGCCCGTTCTGCATCTGTTCCACACCGTGCTTGGCATTCAGGCGTTTGCCAATAATCTGGTCGCACTCGTTCAGAAACAATATGGGCTTTACTTCCAGCCGCTCCCACATTTTGCGGAAATCAGAGAAGATGCGCTTGAGGTTGGCCTCAGAATCGCCCACCCACTTGCTCATGAAATCGGTGACCTGAATCTTCATGATCGGACGGCCGGTGAGGCGCGACAGCTGCAGGGCAAACTCCGTTTTGCCACAACCCGGACCACCGTGAAACAGCAGCGTGATGCCTTTCATGCGCTCGTTTTTGGCCAGCCCCTGCTGGTACTCACTAAATCCTTTCACGCTCAGCAAACGGGCAATGCGCTCGGTTTTGCGCTGCAGGGCCGGACTGAAATGCAGCTGCACTTTTTGCACTTCCTGCGGTTGAATGAGGGGCGTATTTACCGACGCCATCTTGCGGCGTATCATTTTCAACACCACCGGATCCAGTTCGCCCAAAAAGTGGTTAAAGCCCGCTTCGGTGAGTTGCAGCTCAGGGTTGAATTCCATGACATTGGAACCGGTAATTTCTACCAGCCCTTGCTGTATGGGCAACCACTCGCCATCCAGGATTTCCTGACGCAGCCGCTGAATGTCGGAACGGTTGATGTGGATGAAACTATCCAGGTACACAAAATTGAAGGGCTCATTTTCAATGGCTGCTTTGGTGCATATGGCCAGCAGGGTAAACTCCTCTTCGGGGCTGCCGAACATCATTTTGTCATCCATGAATTTCACCACGGAAAGGTTGCGGTTGTGCCGCTTGGCCAGTTCTATATAATCGGCAAACTGCCTGGGCATCATGTGGTCGCGGTCCAGCATACGGCGGTTTATAAAATTGAGCATGGCATCCAGGCCCTGTGGTGCAGACCCTTTAAAGCCCTTGGTATCATCCTCATCAATGGCACGTTCGGTTTCGTTGCTGAGGGAATAGGAAGGACTGCCTGTTT